>NZ_JBSRZM010000001.1:0-404602 GCF_054057635.1 Arthrobacter sp. UYNi723 | reverse complement strand
CTTCCCATCACCCGCCATCAATGGCACGGCGAATGGAACTACACCCTCAAACCCGAAGCATCAGAATAGCCGCGTGTTGAATACTGGCAGGCCCTAAGGCGCAGGCCCCGGCCCGCACCACAGAGCCCCTGCCGTGGATCCTGGAAACAGGAATCCGCAGCAGGGGCTCTTTTGTGTCGGCGTTGCGTCGGCGTAGTGTCGTCAGGAACCGCCAGCCGTGGGTGGCCCTGGGAAGGTGCATCTGGCTGCGTGGGCATTAACGCCTGAAGGTGGCCTCCCCGTTTCGGGGAGGCCACCTTCAGAGTGAGTACGGTACGGCTAGCGTGCGTCCTCCACCAGGAGCAGGTCCCGGCCGTTGGTTTCCGGGGTGAAGAAGGTGGTGCCGAAGGAGATCAGCGCCAGGACCAGGGAGTAGATGGCGGGAACCAGCCAGGAATGGCCGGTCGCAGCCAGGAGGGCCACACCGATCATGGGTGCGAATCCGCCGGCCAGGACGGCGGAGAGTTCACGGCTCAGCGCCACGCCGGTGAAGCGGTGCTGGGAGCCGAAGAGTTCCGGCAGCATGGCGCACTGCGGACCGAGCATGGACTGCACGCCGAGTGAAATGCCCACCACCATGACCACCCAGACGAGGGTGACGTTGCCGAGCGTGACCAGGTAGAAGGCCGGCAGGGCGATGACGGCCTGGAAGAGGGCGCCGTAGCGGTATACAGGAACGCGTCCGAAGCGGTCGGAAAGGGCGCCGAAGGTGACCACCATGACCGCTGCGAATCCAGCGGCAATGAGGAGGCCGGTGGGGCCGATGAACTTGTCGCCGGCGAAGATTCCGGCGGGCATGCTGATGAAGGACACCAGGAGGGCGGAGTAAATGGAGGAGTTTCCGTTTTCTCCCATCCGCAGGCCGATTCCGATGAGCACGTTCTTCTTCGAGTGCTTCCAGATCTGCACGACGGGGTTCTTGGCCACGGCTTTGTGCTTTTCCAGTTCCTGGAAGACCGGCGTTTCCTTGAGCCGGAGCCGGATGAAGACCGCGATGGCAATCAGGATGACACTCGCCAGGAACGGAACGCGCCACAGCCAGCCCTGCAGCACTTCCTTGTCGGCCAGCGCCATCAGGGCGAAGGTGCCTGCGCCGAGCAGGGTGCCCAGCTGGATGCCAACGAACGGCAGTGCGGCGAAGAATCCACGACGGCGGCGCGGGGCGACTTCCGAAATCAGGGTGGTGGCGCCTGCCTGCTCGGCGCCGGCGCCCAGGCCCTGGAGGATCCGAAGGGCCACCAGGAGCACTGCGCCGACCATTCCCGCCTGTTCAAAGGTGGGCAGGAGCCCGATGGCGAAGCTGGCCATGCCCATCAGGCCGATGGTCAGGATCAGGACCATCTTCCGGCCGAACCGGTCGCCGATGTAGCCGAAGACGATGCCGCCGAACGGCCGGGCTGCGAAGCCCACACCGTAGGTGGCGAACGACGCGATCATGGCGCCACTTTCCCCCAGCGGTGAGAAGAAGAGCGGCCCAAAGATCAAAGCCGAGGCGAGGCCGTAGATGTAGAAGTCGTAGTACTCCAGTGCGGAGCCTACTGAGCTGGCAAGAGTTGCCCTTCGCAGCTGCTCCGGATCGACGGCGGCGCCGTCCATGTCAGTCTGCGGTGATTTAGTACGAGTTGTCACAAGAACTCCCTCAAAAACACTCCAGGCCCCCGTTGGCCTGGTGGGATAGCGAGGACACGCCGTGGCGTCGATCACTATGTTGAACAGAGTACAGCAAGTTGAACACGTAGCAAGTGGTTGACGGATATTTTGTTCACAACCGGGGTTATGAACGTCAAATAGGGCCGTCCGGGCGCCGCACTCAGCCCATGGGGTTGCCCAGAGACCGCGCCAGCTCGTTCAGTTCCTTGACCATCTGGGAACCCTGCTCCGCAGAGTATGTGGCCTTAAGGGCCGTGACTGACAAACCAAGACTCGGGCCGTGGGCACCGCGCGTAGGCACCGACACAGCCAGGCAGACCACTCCAGTAGTGGATTCCTCATCTTCGAACGCATAGCCCTGTTCACGGATGGTTGTGAGCTGTGCCTTCAATTCGGCCCCGGTGCGGAGGGACTTCGGGGTCAGCACCGGAAGTTGGGCGTCATCGGAAAACATTGCGTCGACGTCGTGATCATGAAGGCGGGCAATCAGGGCCTTTCCCACGGCACACAGGGAAACCGGCATCTTGTCGCCGATGTTGGACGTCAGGCGGACCGCCGGATGGCCTTCGTAGCGGGCCAAATAAATCACGTTGGTTCCGTCCAGCATGGCTATGCGTACTGTCTCCCCGGAAAGGGTCGGCGCCTGCTCGCAGAACCGGTAGAACTCCTGAACTTCGTCGAGCCGGCTGAGATAGGCGGCTCCGAGTTCCACGAGCTTGCGGCCTAGCGTAAATTCGGCGCCCTGGCGGCTGATCAGCCTGGCTTCTTCCAACGCCAGCAACAAATTGGACGTGGACGACTTGGGGATCCCCAGCTCGCGGGCCAGGTCGCTCAGCGTCAGTCGTCCGGTAGCAGAGGCTGCAAGTGCGTCCATGACGGCGGCGGCACGCGTGACCGCCGGGGCCGGCGATGTGCTCCCCAAACCCTCGGAGGAGCGGGGGGTGCGGGAATCGGCCATGATTCTCCTTCGATCGGCACGCCGGGGCGCTTCGCGTAGTTGCGTTCATTCTGCTGAACAGTAACCATCATAATGGCTTAGGCGCGATTCAGGGCCCGGCCAAGCCGCCGTCCACCGCGCCACGCACCCCTGGTCCGCGTGGCATTTGTTTGTTTCAGGAAGTTCACGGTATATTCATTTCAGACCCTCCACCGCGGCATCCCCCAATAGTCGCGGTGGAGGGTTTTCCAATGCCTGAAAGTTGCCGTGGCCTTGGCGGCCGGGTTCAGGCGACGTCCACCACGGATTCCCTCAGCCTCCAGCCGCCACCAAGGCCGTCGCGCTCCAGCACCATGGTGGTCAGCGCGGACTGCGGATTGCGGCCCAGCCGCACCTGGACTTGCAAGACCTCAACGTCCACGCGGCCCAGACCTTTGGGCATACGCCGCTGCGCCTCCCACCAGCTCACACGCTCAAACCATCTCACTGCGTCGGCACCGACGGCCCATTCCCTGCCGTTGCTGACCACCGCCGTCGGGCTGCCGTCCTTGGCCGTCTTCACCACCACATATTCCATAGTGGGAACGATAGGGACAGCCACCGACAATATGGCGCCCCAGCGGTATTGAGCCAGGAGGGCACGGATAGTTGAACCCTTGGCGTCTGCGTAGTCCTGCATGAAAGTCCATTCCTGATCCGCCAGCCTTCGTTTGAGCTGCTCGTATTCGATCCGGGCGTCCTGGTTACTTCGCAGGGAGTCCCGAAACCGGATCATGCGCGTTGCTTCCTCGCATCCAGCGGTAAACACGTGCAAATTCACCTCGTGAACCTTGTGCTTCACCAGGCGGTGTTCGAACCACCCCGGCTCGCGGAGGTGGTGGAGGAAGCCGACGGCCTCAAGCTGGGGGATGTACGTTTCCAGCTCCACGCGTCCGTTAAGGGAATCCCGCCCGCGCAGATACTCGACCCCTTTCACATTTATGGGCCGACCCTACGCCCCTGAACCGCATAGGGAAACAAAAACCCCGCCGTTCCCGGCCACTCGGGCCAGGAACAACGGGGTTGGTGGTGGGTCCTACCGGGATCGAACCGATGACATCCACGGTGTAAACGTGGCGCTCTACCAGCTGAGCTAAAGACCCAAACTGCCGGTTTTTCGCACCTCAGCGCGTCAACCAACGAACATAAACTCTACCCGACGGGCGGGACGAAAAGCCAATCGACACGATCGGCCCCGAACGGTCAAAGATCGGGGAGTTCGGCGGCGAGCCAGGTCAGTGCCTCGCTGACGCCTGCGTCGAGCTTAATGGTGGCGTACTGGTCGCCCCGGGTATCGCCCCTGTTGATGATCACCACAGGCTTGCCGTCCTTCGCCGCGTGACGGACGAACCGCAGTCCGCTCATCACGGTCAGCGACGATCCGGCAACAAGCAATGCCTCTGCACTGTCCACCATCGCGTAGGCGGCTTCCGCGCGTTCTTTGGGCACGTTCTCGCCGAAGTAGACAAAGTCGGGCTTGAGCATTCCGCCGCAAGCGGGGCAGGCAGCGACCACAAAACTGCTGATCAGAGCAATGTCCTCAACAGTGGCGTCGGCGTCGGGCGCCATTTCCACCAGGCCGGAAGTTGTGACGCGCGCCAGGAAGCCGGGATTGAGTTCTTCGAGCACCCCGGCCAGCAGGCGGCGCGTGTAGGTGCGCTTGCAATCGAGGCAGACGACCCGGTCATAACGGCCGTGGAGGTCAATGACATTCCGGCTGCCGGCGTCTTCATGCAGCCGGTCGACGTTCTGCGTGATCAACCCAGTGAGCAGGCCCCGCCGCTCAAGTTCTGCGGCCGCATTGTGCCCAGGGTTTGGATCTGCGTGCCGCAAGTGGGACCAGCCGATATGGTTCCGCGCCCAATAGCGCTGGCGGTTGGCGCCGACGCTCACAAACTCCTGGTACGTCATGGGCGAACGTGGCACGGCGTCCGGCCCGCGGTAATCCGGTATGCCCGAATCGGTACTCAGCCCGGCGCCGGTCAGTAACGCCAGCCGCTTGCCGGACAGCAGCTCCCGGACGCGTTCAAGCCCCTGAAGGTCCGCGCTGGACAGCGCAGCAGAGTCAGCGGCCGGCAGGCTGGCGAAGCCTGTCAGGCCGATGCCGTGCCGCTGCTGGTCCATGCGGCCTCAGGCCTGTTCCAGACCTGCCAGAGCATCCTGGTACTCGGCGAGCTCGCGGGCCTTCCCACGCGGATTCACCACGACGTAACGGATTGTTCCGGCTGCATCGATGATGAACGTCCCGCGCCCAGCCATGCCGCTCTCCGGGTCGAAGACTCCATACGCGGTAGCGACAGCTCCGTGCGGCCAGAAGTCGGCCAGAAGATCAAAGCCGTAGCCTTCCTTCTCGGCATAGGCCCGCAGGCTGAACTTGCTGTCCACGGACACGGCCAGGACGGTGGCCCTGGCATCCTCGAACGCGGCCAGGTTGTCCCGGATTTCGCAGAGCTCGCCGGTACAGACACCCGAAAAAGCAAACGGATAAAACACCAGCACAACGTTCTGCCCGCGGAAAGTGGATAACCGGACAGGTTCTCCGAACTGGTTTACCAGCTCAAAGTCCGGGGCAAGCTCCCCCACCGCCGGAACAGTCTGCCCGGCTACGGCAAGAGCTGCCGTCACTTGTTCTTCCTGCTGACCAGGCGGGTGGCACTCCAGTCCTTTGACACACCTGCGGAGGTGGTGAGGTGAAGGCCCGCAGTGGGCGCCGCTTCCTGGATTTCCGCCGGCGACACGTACCCGGTGCGCCCGGACTTTGGCGTCAACACCCAGACAACCCCGGTTTCACTCAGGGTGGTCAGGGAATCCATGAGGCTATCGACCAGATCCCCGTCGCCGTCCCGCCACCAAAAAATGACGGCGTCAACAACGTCGTGGTCGTCCTCGTCCAGGAGCTCGGACCCTGTCAGGTCCTCAATATCATCACGTAAGTCGAAATCGACGTCGTCGTCGTAACCGAACTCCTGAATCAGATCCCCGTTTTTGAAACCCAATTTTTCCGCCACATTTACCGAAGTGGCGGCGTCGGCCTCGCTCACGTGTTCCTCCAATGCCTAATACATGCAATTCGCATAGTGATTTCCATTACTCCCAGCCAACACCCTTTGTGCCTGCGCTTCAAGCTGCCACCACCGCGATCCGCCATATTCTGCGTCACATCCGGCGCCGTCAGCCTGCGTTGCAGCGGCTTTCGTCACACAACCAGTATGACGGCGAAATACAACAGGGACGCCATGGACGCGGCTACGCATCGCGCTGGAGTCACAGCTAGAGTGACTGGTGACAACTATGCCTGCGGGGCGACCGCCTGGAACTCAATGGCAGACATAGGCGTGATAGGACCCTGCCCGGCGCACATGACCGGGCTGTTGTAACCGATACGTCGCACACGTCGCATTCATGCCGGACAGTCACCCTGCCCGGCATGTGGGCGCCGATGCATGCGCGCAAAGAGAGGTTGGACGTGGCTGCAGGAGAAGATACCTCCCATATCCTCAGCGGGTTGACAAACCAGCTGCCTGATCGTGATCCGGAAGAGACCGCCGAATGGGTTGAGTCCCTGGATGCGCTGATCAGGGAACAGGGCACGGAACGTGCCCAATACATCATGCGGAGCCTGCTGCAGCGCGCCGGCGCCCAGAGCGTGGGCGTGCCGATGGTGACCACCACGGACTACGTGAACACCATCCCGGTGGACCAGGAAGCTCCGTTCCCCGGCAACGAGGAATTCGAGCGCCGGTACCGGGCGTACATGCGCTGGAACGCCGCCATCATGGTGCACCGGTCCCAGCGGCCAAACATCGGCGTGGGCGGGCATATCTCCACCTACGCCGGGGCCGCCACCCTGTACGAGGTCGGCTTCAACCACTTCTTCCGCGGCAAGGACCACCCCGGCGGCGGTGACCAGGTCTTCTTCCAGGGCCACGCCTCCCCCGGCATGTACGCCCGCGCGTTCATGGAAGGCCGGCTGTCCGAGGAGGACCTGGACGGATTCCGGCAGGAAAAGTCCAAGGAAGGCCACGCGCTCTCCTCCTACCCGCACCCGCGCCTGATGCCGGAGTTCTGGGAGTTCCCCACGGTCTCGATGGGCATCGGTCCGATGAACGCGATCTACCAGGCCCAGTCCAACCGGTACCTGCACAACCGCGGCCTGAAAGACACCTCGGACCAGCAGGTGTGGGCGTTCCTGGGCGACGGCGAAATGGACGAGCCCGAGTCCCGCGGCCTGCTCCAGCTCGCTGCGAACGAGAACCTGGACAACCTGAACTTTGTGATCAACTGCAACCTCCAGCGCCTGGACGGTCCCGTCCGCGGCAACGGCAAGATCATGCAGGAACTCGAAGCGTTCTTCCGCGGCGCGGGCTGGAACGTCATCAAGGTCGTCTGGGGCCGGGAGTGGGATGACCTGCTCACCAAGGACGCCGACGGCTCCCTCGTGAAGATCATGAACGAGACCCTGGACGGTGACTACCAGACCTACAAGGCAGAGTCCGGCGGGTTCGTCCGCGAGCACTTCTTCGGCAAGACCCCGCAGACCAAGGACATGGTCGCGGACCTTTCCGATGACGAGATCTGGAACCTCAAGCGCGGCGGCCACGACTACAACAAGGTCCACGCCGCGTATAAGGCAGCCACCGAGTTCAAGGGCAAGCCCACCGTGATCCTGGCCAAAACGGTCAAGGGCTACGGACTCGGACCCCACTTCGAGGGCCGCAACGCGACCCACCAGATGAAAAAGCTCACCCTCGATGACCTGAAGAAGTTCCGCGACCACCTGCGGATCCCGGTCACCGACGAGCAGCTGGAGAAGGACCCGTACCAGCCTCCGTACTTCCACCCGGGCACCGATGCGCCGGAGATCCAGTACATGATGGAACGCCGCGCCCAGCTGGGCGGTTCTGTTCCTGAGCGCCGCTCCAAGCACCAGGAGATCGCCCTCCCCGAGGCAAAAACGTACGAGGTTGCCAAGCGCGGTTCCGGCAAGCAGCAGGCGGCCACCACCATGGCGTTTGTCCGGCTCCTCAAGGACCTTATGCGGGACAAGAACTTTGGCAAGCACATCGCGCCGATCATCCCCGATGAGGCCCGCACGTTCGGCATGGACGCGTTCTTCCCCACGGCGAAGATCTACAACCCCAAGGGCCAGAACTACCTATCCGTGGACCGGGACCTCGTCCTGGCCTACAAGGAATCGGCCCAGGGCCAGCTGATCCACCCCGGCATCAACGAAGCAGGCGCAGTCGCGGCGTTCACCGCCGCCGGCACCGCCTACGCCACGCACGGCGTACCGCTGATCCCGGTGTACGTGTTCTACTCCATGTTCGGTTTCCAGCGCACCGGCGACGCTTTCTGGGCCGCCGGGGACCAGATGGCCCGCGGGTTCATCATCGGCGCCACTGCCGGGCGGACCACGCTGACCGGCGAAGGCCTCCAGCACGCCGACGGCCACTCCCCGCTGCTGGCCTCCACGAACCCGGCAGTGGTCACCTACGACCCCGCATACGGGTACGAGATGGGCCACATCATCCGGGACGGCATCGAGCGCATGTACGGGCCCGATTCGGCTGACCGGAACCTGATGTACTACATCACGGTCTACAACGAGCCCATCTCCCAGCCGGCAGAACCCGAAGAGCTCGACGTGGAAGGTGTCCTCAAGGGCATCTACCTCCTGGCTCCGGCGAAGATCGACGGTCCCCGGACCCAGATCCTGGCCTCCGGCGTCTCGGTTCCCTGGGCCATCGATGCCCAGCGGCTGCTCGCCGAGGACTGGGGCGTCTCCGCCGACGTCTGGTCCGTCACGTCCTGGAACGAACTGCGCCGCGACGGCATGGCCGCCGAGGAAGAGGCGTTCCTGAACCCGGGCAAGCCCGCCCGTGTTCCGTTTGTGACCCAGCAGCTTGCCGGTGCCACAGGGCCCGTGGTTGCGGTCTCGGACTACATGAAGGCCGTCCCGGACCAGATCCGCCAGTTTGTGCCGAACGAGTTCGCCACGCTGGGTGCGGATGGCTTCGGCTTCTCCGACACCCGCGCAGCTGCCCGCCGCTTCTTCAAGAACGACATCCACTCCATCGTGGTCCGTTCCCTGGAACTGCTGGCGCGCCGCGGCGAAGTTGATGCCCAGGCCCCGGCCCAGGCAATCGAGAAGTACAAGCTGCACAACGTCAACGCCGGTTCCACCGGCAACGCGGGGGGCGAGTCCTGATCAACTCCCGCTGACCTGCTGTCAGCGGAAATGAACGACGACGGCGACCCTCACCGAAAAGGCGAGGGTCGCCGTCGTCGTCCCCCTGCCTTTCCGGACAGGAGGCCGCCTGTGATGCAGGTCCAACAACGTTGTAGCCTTTGCACAAATGGAGCTTGCCGGGCAAGCACCGTATGCTCGTAGGATGCCAGAGCCAACCACCCCGCCCGTGAAGCGCAAGCCGTCCTCGCGCAGCATGACACCGGAGAAATCCGAAACCCTGAAAAAGCTCCGGGCAAGCGTGGGCCAGCTCTCCACCACCACCCTTCGCCAGCTGGAAAAGTCGCTGCCGTGGTATTCGCGGCTCAGCTCCGACGAGCGCTCGGCCCTGGGCATGGTGGCGCAAAACGGCATCGCAGCGTTTGTCACCTGGTATGAGCGGCCCAGCTCACCGTCGTGGATCCTCACCGACGTTTTTGGGACGGCCCCCACCGAGCTGACGCGCTCCATCAGCCTCCAGAAGGCGCTCCAGCTCATCCGCATCGTGGTGGAAGTGGTGGAAGACCAGGTGCCGGTCATCGCCCCCGAAGCTGACCAGCCCTCCCTCCGCGAGGCGGTGCTGCGGTACTCACGGGAAGTGGCCTTCGCGGCGGCAGACGTGTACGCGCGGGCGGCCGAGTCCCGCGGTTCCTGGGATACGCGGCTGGAAGCGCTGATCGTGGACGCCATCCTCCGTGGCGAAAACACGGACGCGCTGCGGTCCCGGATCGCCGCACTGGGTTGGAAGGCACAGGAGAGGTTCACTGTGATGGTGGGCAATTCGCCGTCTGAACCCAGTGCCAGCTACGTCAGCGAACTGCGCCGCCTGGCAGGCCGCTACGCCGAGGATGCGTTGGTGGGCATCCAGGGCGACCGGCTGATCCTGATCCTTGGCGGCGTCCAGGACCGCGAGACCGCATACCTGAAACTCAGCGAAATGTTCGCCCCCGGCCCGGTGGTCTACGGTCCGGAAGCCGGCTCCCTGCTGGAGGCCAGCGGCTCAGCGCAGTCTGCCTTTGCCGGCCTGACCGCGGCAAGGGCGTGGCCCGCCGCTCCCCGGCCCGTGGCCGCCGATGACCTGTTGCCGGAACGCGTCATCTCCGGTGACGAAGCGGCGCGCCGTTCCCTGGTGAAGAACATCTACCGTCCGCTTGTCGCCGCCTCCAACGGGCTGGTCGAGACCTTGGGCACCTACCTGGAGTTGGGCCATTCCCTTGAGGCGACTGCCCGCGAATTGTTTGTCCACGCCAACACCGTCAGGTACCGGCTCAAGCGCGTCTGCGACGTCACGGGCTGGGATCCGCTGCTCCCCCGGGAGGCGTTTGTGCTGCAGGCGGCGTTGGTTGTCGGGCGGCTTTCGGCGCCGCCAAAAGCCCCGGCGGAGCGTCATCCGGCGCGGAATCAGCCGTGAGTCGTTGTAGACTTCCTACAATCTGACCCCTTGAGCTTGGTGCAGTGAAACACCGCTGGATGACCCCATAATTTGGAAAGCTGGATACGTGCTTGCAATAGTCTGCCCTGGACAGGGCTCACAGACCCCGGGTTTTCTGGCCCCTTGGCTGGAACTGCCTTCGGTAGCAGGCCATCTGGCCTCCCTCAGTGAGATCGCAGGCATCGACCTGACAGCCCACGGGACCACCTCTGACGAGGACACCATCAAGGACACCGCCGTTGCGCAGCCCCTGATTGTTGCCGCCGGGCTGGTGGCCGCAAAGTCGCTGTTCGACGTCGAACTCGGCACGCTTCCCGTGATCCTTGCCGGCCACTCCGTCGGTGAAATCACCGCCTCGGCCCTCGCCGGCGTGCTCACCGAGCAGGAAGCCATGACGTTCGTCCGTGAACGCGCCAACAGCATGGCCGCCGCCGCTGCCGTAACCCCCACCGGCATGAGTGCCGTGGTGGGCGGGGACCCTGCAGAGGTCCTGGCCGCCATCGAGGCCACCGGCGCTACACCGGCCAACGTCAACGGCGCGGGCCAGACCGTGGCAGCCGGAACTTTCGAACAGCTCAAAGCCCTGGCGGACAACCCGCCGGCCAGGGCGCGTGTCATCCCGCTGAAGGTGGCCGGGGCGTTCCACACCTCCCACATGTTCCCCGCCGTGAGCGCCCTCGAGGCGCTCAAGCCGGGCCTCAAACCGCAGAAGCCGCAGGTGCCCCTGCTGTCCAACTTTGACGGCCGGGAAGTGACCGACGGCGGCGCCGCCGTCGAGAGCCTCATCGCGCAGGTCTCCCGGCCGGTCCGCTGGGACCTCTGCATGGAAACCCTTGTGCAGCGCGGCGTCACCGGTGTCATTGAGCTGGCCCCCGCCGGCACCCTGGCCGGGCTCGCCAAGCGCGGCATGCCCGGAGTCAAGACCGTTGCAGTCAAAACCCCGGACGACCTCACGGCCGCACTGGCACTCTTCGCAGAACTGGAGGGAGATGCATGAGCGTTCCCACGCTGAAACAGGTTCCCGTCAACGAATACAGCCGCATCATCGGCCTCGGGGCATTCCGGCCTGATGTCATCGTCACCAACGACGACGTCTGCCAGTGGATTGATTCCTCGGACGAATGGATCCGCCAGCGGACCGGCATCGTGACCCGTCACCGGGCCGCTGCCGACGTCAGCGTCATCGATATGGCCGAGGGCGCAGCCCGGGAGGCCCTGCAGCAAGCAGGCATCGAAGCCTCCCAGCTGGGCGCCGTCATCGTTTCCACCGTCACCCACCCGTACGCCACGCCGTCCGCTGCCGCCGCCCTGGCTGACCGCATCGGTGCGACGCCGGCTCCGGCCTTCGATATCTCGGCCGCCTGCGCCGGGTACTGCTACGGCATCGCCCAGGCTGATGCCTTGGTCCGCGCCGGCACGGCCACGTACGTGTTGGTGGTTGGCGCGGAGAAGCTTTCCGACGTCATCGACAACCGGGAACGCACCATCTCCTTCCTGCTGGGCGACGGCGCGGGCGCTGTTGTGATCGGCCCCTCGGACACCCCCGGAATCGGACCCTCGGTGTGGGGTTCGGACGGAAGCAAGTGGGACGCCATCGGCATGACGCGTTCCATGCTGGATGTCCGCGACCTCAGCATGGCGGCCCGCCAGTCCGACGAGCCCGGCGACTTTGCCCTGCTCGAAGAGGCGCAGGAGCTCTACCCGACACTCCGCCAAGACGGGCAGACCGTCTTCCGCTGGGCGGTCTGGGAAATGGCCAAGATGGCACAGCAAGCTTTGGAGGCCGCTGGTGTCCAGGCTGAGGACCTTGTTGCGTTCATCCCGCACCAGGCCAACATGCGGATCATCGACGAGATGGTCAAGAAACTGAAACTTCCCGAATCCGTCACCGTGGCCCGGGACATCGCCGATGCCGGAAACACCTCGGCGGCCTCCATCCCTCTGGCCACCCACCGCCTGCTCAAGGAAAACCCTGAGCTCAGCGGCGGCCTCGCACTCCAGATCGGCTTCGGCGCCGGGTTGGTCTTCGGTGCCCAGGTAATCGTCCTTCCTTAGGAACGCCCCATACAGGCCGCATCCGCGGACTGCACCGTTTCCGGCATCCCCTGCCGGCAATAACAAGAAAAGGAGCCATCAATGGCTAGCAACGAAGAGATCCTGGCCGGCTTGGCTGAAATCGTCAACGAAGAAACCGGCCTTGCCCCCGAGGCTGTGGAACTGGACAAGTCCTTCACCGAGGACCTGGACATCGACTCCATCTCCATGATGACCATCGTGGTCAACGCCGAAGAGAAGTTCGGCGTGCGTATCCCGGACGAAGAGGTCAAGAACCTCAAGACCGTGGGCGACGCCGTCAGCTTCATCGCCGGCGCTCAGGCCTAGCCAAGGCTTCAGCCCCTTATGGCTGACTGGACTGCCGGTCCGTGCTCAGGCCGGACCGGCAGTCCACCACATTTTTCGGCAGCCAACTGCCCCACACGCGGGACCCCGCCGGACAACCGGATCGGCCTGCCCACCGACAGAGAGTGATCCAATGACACGCAAAGTAGTCATTACCGGTCTGGGTGCTACCACGCCCATCGGCGGCGACGTACCCACCATGTGGAACAACGCGCTGAAGGGGGTCTCCGGTGCCCGCACGCTGGAAGACGAATGGGTCGCCAAGTACGAACTGCCGGTCCATTTCGCGGCCCGCTGCTCCACTCCGGCGCTGGAGGTCCTGAGCCGCGTTGAGGCCAAGCGGATGGACCCGTCCACCCAGTTCGGCGTCATCGCTTCCCGTGAAGCCTGGGCCGATTCCGGCATCACCGAAATTGATCCCGACCGCCTTGCGGTCGCCTTCGCCACCGGCATCGGCGGCGTCTGGACCCTGCTGGACGCGTGGGACACCTTGAAGGAAAAAGGCCCGCGCCGCGTCCTGCCCATGACGGTGCCCATGCTGATGCCCAACGGCGTCGCAGCAGCCGTCAGCCTTGACCTTGGCGCCCGTGCTGGCGCCCATACCCCCGTTTCGGCCTGCGCGTCGGGCACCGAGGCCCTTCACCTGGGCCTGGAGCTGATCCGCTCCGGCAAGGCCGACGTGGTGATGTGCGGCGGCGCCGAAGCGGCCATCCACCCCATGCCCCTGGCCGCGTTCTCGTCCATGCAGGCGCTCTCCCGCCGCAACGATGATCCCCAGGGCGCCTCACGCCCTTACGATCTGGGCCGTGACGGCTTTGTGATGGGCGAAGGCGCCGGTGCGCTGGTGCTCGAGGCTGAGGAGCATGCCATTGCCCGCGGCGCCCGCATCTACGCCGAACTGGCCGGCACCTCCGTGACGGCCGATGCCTACCACATCACCGCCCCGGACCCGCAGGGCCTGGGCGCCACCCGCGCGCTGAAGGCAGCCATGTTCGACGGCCGGATCCAGGCCGAGGACGTTGTCCACGTCAACGCGCACGCCACCTCCACTCCCGTAGGTGACAAGCCCGAGTACACGGCCCTCCGCGCATCGCTGGGGAACCACCTCGACAACGTCGCAGTGTCCGCCACCAAGTCACAGATGGGCCACCTGCTGGGCGCGTCCGGTGCCGTGGAGGCAGTACTCACCGTGTTGGCCGTGTACCACCGCAAGGCCCCGGTCACCATCAACCTCGAGAACCAGGACCCGGAGATCCCGCTCGACGTCGTCACGTCGGCGAGGGATCTGCCGGCAGGCGACATCGTGGCGCTGAGCAACTCGTTCGGCTTCGGCGGCCACAACGCCGTGATCGCTGTCCGCAGCATCTAACAGCAGCGCGGGAACAGCAAGTACCGCAGTCGAAGCAGAGGCCCCGCCATGTGGCGGGGCCTCTGCTTTTGCTATGGAGCGCCGCATTCCGATCCGGCACGGCTTCTGCCGGGACAGCGGAGAGGAAATACGACAGAGTGATGTCCGACGGCGGTCAGCCCACCTGGTGCAGCCAGCGGACCGGTGCGCCCTCGGCTGCGTGGCGGAACGGCTCGAGTTCCTCGTCCCACGCCTCACCCAGGGCCAGGGAGAGCTCGTGGTACACGGCGGAAGGATCGCCGGCGCCCGATTCGTAGGCGTAACGGATGCGGTCCTCTGAGACCATGATGTTGCCGTGGACATCCGTCGTGGCGTGGAAGATTCCCAATTCGGGGGTATGCGACCAGCGGCCGCCGTCAACGCCCTGGCTCGGCTCTTCGGTGACCTCGTAGCGAAGATGGGCCCAGCCGCGAAGGGAGGATGCCAGCAGCGATCCGGTGCCCGGGGTTCCTGTCCAGGAGAGCTCGGCGCGGAACATTCCGGGCGCGGCAGGCTGAGGGGTCCACTCTAGATCCGTCCGCTTGTCCACGACGGATCCAATGGCCCACTCAACGTGCGGGCACAGTGCTGTAGGGGCTGAGTGAACAAACAGCACACCGCGGGTCATTGCAACAGACATTCCATCCTCCATAGCTGTAGGTACGTCTTCCCCAACGACCTCTGCCTGAATGAAACTGCCCGGTGCTGTATGTTCCAGCGGCGGTGTTCCCTGCCTGATTATTAAGCTGTGTCCGGACTTGCGGGTGACGCGCGAAGCGAAATAGCTTCAAGCGAACCTTGAAAGTTGCCGGACGTGACTCTTATTGTGCCGTACGCCGCGTAATTACGCCAGTGCGATTCGCCACAGGTGACAGGGTCCTAGAATTACCCCGCGTTGGCGGGAATCCCCGGCTCTCAGGCCCGGGGATGGGCCTGCCGGTAGCTGGTCCGGAGCCGCTCAACGGACACATGGGTGTAGATCTGCGTGGTGGCGAGGCTGCTGTGGCCCAGGATTTCCTGGACCGCACGAAGATCCGCGCCGCCATCGAGCAGGTGCGTTGCCGCAGTATGCCTTAGCGCGTGCGGACCGGTTGCTGAGGTGTCGCCCAAAGCTTCGAAGAGAGCATTCACCACGGTCCTGACCTGACGCTGGTCAACACGGTTTCCTCTGGCGCCCAGGAAAAGCGCCGGTCCGCTGTGGCCCGTCGCCAGGAGCGGCCTGGCCCTGCGGAGCCAGTCGTCGACCGCTACAGCTGCCGGGACGCCGTAGGGAACCGTCCGTTCCTTGTTGCCCTTGCCGACCACCCGTAGGGTCCGGCGGTCCGGGTTGAGATCGTCCACATCCAAGGCGGCCAGCTCCCCCACCCGCAGCCCTGTGGCGTATAGGAGCTCCACCATGGCCCGGTTACGCACCGGAACCGGTGACCCGTCAGCCGCGGTTTCTTCCAGACTGTTCAGCAGCCTGAGGAGTTGTTGGGACTGCAGCACCCCGGGCAGTGACTTTTCCGCTTTGGGAGCCCTGAGACGGAGGGCAGGATCGGTCTCGATGAGCTCTTCCCGCATGGCCCACGTGGTGAAGGAACGCGCTGTAGCCGATCTCCGCGCAAGGGTGGCCCGGGATATCCCGGCCTGGCTCTGCGCCCCGAGCCAGCGTCGGAGAGTGCCCAGCTCCAGTTCCGGCAGATCCGTGACGCCCTCGGAGGCGGCGTATTCCAGGAGGCTTCGAAGATCGGACAGGTATGCCCGAAGCGTATGCCCGGACCGGGCCCGCTCGGCGGTCAGGTATCTGCCGAAGTCTGCGAGTGCCTGCTCAAACGCCCGGGACAGTTCCTGATTCTGCACTGTTCCACTGTCCCAGAACTCCGCGGGAATCCCGTGCCGGACACAGGCAACTACGCTAATTCCTTGGCCCGTTTCCAGCCTCCCCTTTCTGAAGCTGCGAGACCCAGCAGGCCTAGCCTGCCCAACCCGGCCCGCACGGAGTCCGCACTGAGGCCGGCAACTGCGCAGAGCTTGTCCACGGACGTGGTGGACCGCAGCGGCAGGGCGTCAAGAAGGATCAGATCCTCCAGGGTCAGTCCGTCATGGTCGGCCGCATGCGCTGTCCCGGGCGCCGCAAGCCCCACGCCGCTTGGGGAGGCCAGTTCGGCGATCTCCGCGGCGTCAGTCACGCAGACAGCCCCGCCATCCCGGAGTAGACGGTGGCAGCCGGCGGAGTTGGCGCTGTGCACGGACCCCGGCACAGCTCCCACCGCCCGGCCAAGCGTCTCCGCGTGGTGGGCCGTGTTCAGCGCACCGGACCGCCAGCGCGCTTCCACCACCACCGTCACAGCGGCCAAGGCCGCGATCAGCCTGTTCCGTTGGAGAAAGCGGTAGCGAGTGGGCGCCGACCCCGGCGGCACCTCTGCGAGCACCGCTCCCTGGTTGCAGACCGCCCGCAGGAGATCCTCATTCCCGGACGGGTAGAACCGGTCCACACCACCAGCCATCAGCGCGATGGTAGGCACCGCCGCTGATCCCCCGGCCAGTGCTGCCCGGTGCGCGTGGGCGTCGATGCCGTACGCGCCCCCGGACACCACGGTGAAGCCCCGCTGAGCCAGGGAGTAGGCGAGGTCCCCGGTCACCGAGGCGCCGTAGCTGGTGCTGTCGCGGGACCCCACCAGCGCCACGCTCCGGGCCGGACCGGGAAGCTCCTGTTCCAGGCCCCGCCACCACAGACAGATGGGCTCCTGCATCCCAAGGTCCCCGAGCTGGGCAGGCCAGAGATCATCCGACGGGATAATCAGCCGGCCGCCAAGGCGTGCCATGGTGGCCAGGTCACGCTCGGGCGCCAGATCCGGAATGCGGGGAGCCCAGCGTTTGAGGGAGGTAGTCATCCCCGCCCAGCTGGTTCCGGCGCCGTTGTTCGCCAGCAGTCCGCTGATCTCCCGCTCCAGTGCCGGGCCGGCGGCCGCCTGGCCCGTGGCGATTTTCAAGGCGTCGGGTGCGCCGGTGGCCTGTACGAGGGCCAGTCCGGCCGCGTCCTGCGGTTCCATGAGCCGCGACAGGGCGGCCCGGGCGATCCGTTCGTTGTCCATGTGGTTTCTTCCTTCACGCAGCTGCCGAGGCAGCCTGCCGGAGGCCAAGGGCCTGGCCGATGTCGTTGGTGTCGGGCACGTCGCGGTGCGACAGGTCCGCCAGGGTCCAGGCCAGCCGGAGAACCCTGTCATAGCCCCTGGCGGTCAGCACGCCCCGCTCCAGTGAGTGGTCCAGGATCCGCGTGGCGCCGGCCGGCAACCGCAGGGCGCCGCGCAGAATCCGGCCGGGCACCTGCGAGTTCGTTTCCATTCCCAGCGGCTGCAGCCGTTCGGCCTGCCGCCAGCGTGCATCGCCGACCCTCCGTGCCACGGCGGCTGTGTCTTCTTCGGCGCCCGCCTGGCCGAAGTCGGCCAGTGACACGCGCTCCACCTGCAGCTGGATATCCACCCGGTCCAGCAGCGGACCGGACATCCTGGCCACGTAGCGGCGTCGCATCATGGGCGTACACGTGCAGTCCAGGCCCTTTCCCGAAGCCTTGCCGCAGGGACAGGGGTTGGCGGCAAGGACCAGCTGGAACCGGGCAGGGTAGGCTGCCGTTCCTGCCGAGCGGTGAATGACCAGCTCCCCGCTCTCCAGGGGCTGGCGGAGGGCGTCCAAGACGCGCCGTTCGTACTCCGGGGCCTCGTCCAGGAACAGGACACCGCGGTGTGCCCGCGACGCCGCACCCGGGCGCGGCAACCCCGATCCCCCGCCGATAATGGCGGCGGCTGTGGCCGAATGATGCGGGTTTTCGAACGGCGGCCGCCGCACAAGCTGAACGGCGGATGAGGGAAGGCCGCAGAGGGAGTGGATGGCAGTGACTTCCATGGCCTCATTGTCGGCAAGGTCCGGCAGGAGACCGGGAAGTCTTTCGGCCAGCATGGTCTTGCCCGCACCCGGGGGTCCGGTCAGGAGCAGGTGGTGGGCCCCGGCAGCGGCCACCTCGAGTGCACGCCTGGCTTCGCCCTGGCCGGAGACGTCGGCCATGTCAGGAACGGTCTGAGCCCCCGGTTCGGAGTCCCCGTGACCGGCCTCGTCCTCCGGCTCGAAGTCCAGTGCGAGCTCTTGCGGGTCTGCACCGAAATCGAGCGCCAGCCGCGCCAGCGTGCGGTACCCCTTGACGTTGGCTCCGGGGACCAGCGATGCTTCGCCGAGGTTGGCGTGCGCGACCACCACGTCCGGATAGCCGGCCTGCACCGACGCCATCACTGCCGGCAGGATGCCGCGCACCGGCCGTAACCGGCCATCCAACCCAAGTTCGGCGATGAAGACGGTCCGGCCGGTGGGCTTGATGTCATTTGCGGCCCTCAGGACTGCCATGGTCACGGCAAGGTCGAAGCCCGAACCGCGTTTGGGCAGCGACGCAGGGATGAGGTTGGCCGTGATCTTCCGCCGGCTCAGCGGAATTCCGGAATTCTTGGCCGCGGAACGTATGCGTTCCTTGGCCTCGTTGAGGGCGGCGTCCGGGAGGCCCAGGATTACGAATGCCGGCAGGGTCTGGCCAATATCGGCTTCTACCTCGACGATGTACCCGTTCAATCCCACCAGCGCCACGGAGTAGGCCCGGCCCAGCGCCATCTACCCCACCCCCTTGAGGTGTTCCACCAGGGGTTCGCCGCCGCCGTCGTCCACCACGGCGATGACGTCCACGCGCCGTAGCGGCATCCGCAGCTCCCGGTCCCGGCACCATGCCGAACCAAGCCGATGCAGCCGGGCGAGTTTGTCCGGCCCCACGGCTTCGAACGGGTGCCCGTAGTCCAGGGAACGGCGGGTTTTCACCTCTGCGATGACCAGGGCGTCCCCGTCTAGGGCCACAATGTCTATTTCACCTTCGGTGCAGCGCCAGTTGCGTTCCACCACCAGCATGCCGAGCGATTCAAGATAGCCGGCCGCGAGCTCCTCGCCGCGCCGGCCCAACAGGTCTTTGGATTTCATTTCTACCTCCGCAACCAGCCTGCAGTGGCAGGACAGCGGAGGACAGCAGGCTATTCGCGTATGTGGGCAACCCGGGAAAACCGCCCCAATACAGCGGGGCTGTGGAGGAGCAGTGGGCCGGCGTCAGTTGCCGAGGTCAACGTCCTTCGGCAGGGCGAGTTCCTCGTTGCGGGGCAGTTCTTCGACGTTGACATCCTTGAACGTGAGGACGCGGACTGTCTTGACGAACCGTGCCGAACGGTACACATCCCACACCCAGGCATCCTGCAGCGTCAGATCGAAGTAGACCTCGCCGTCGGCGCTTCGGGCCTGCAGGTCAACGTGGTTTGCGAGGTAAAAGCGGCGTTCGGTCTCGACAACGTAACTGAAGAGCCCGACAACATCGCGGTATTCACGGTAGAGCTGCAGCTCCATGTCGGTTTCATAGTTTTCAAGATCCTCTGCACTCATGCTTCCATCTTGCACCATCCAGGGCGCCGCAGTCGCAGCGTCCGCGCCGCATGAGCCCCACACCAGTGCGGCAGGCACTGGAGCGGCACGGAATCAGAGTTCGCTGCCCAGGAGGTTCCAACTCACCCGGTGGTACGGTGTGGCTCCGGCGGCGCGGAGCGCGTCCCGGTGAATTGCCGTGGCGTAGCCCTTGTTGATGTCCCAGCCAAACTCGGGGTATTCACTGTGCAGGCCGCGCATCTGCTCGTCACGTTCCACCTTCGCAATCACGCTGGCTGCGGCCACGCTGAGGCACTGCATGTCCGCCTTGATTTTGGTGTGGACGGGGGCAGTGCATGCGAAGTCGGCCGGTGGCTCGTCAAACAGGGAAGGCTGCCCGGCGGGCGATAGCCAGTTGTGGCTGCCATCAAGCAGCACCACATCTGGGCTGATGCCGGCCGCAAGGATGTCCTGCCAGGCGCGCGTACCGGCCAGCCGCAGCGCAGCAATGATGCCCAATGCGTCGATCTCCCGCGCGGAAGCGTGCCCGACGGCGGACGCAACACTCCAGCGTCGGACCAGCGGTTCCAGCCTCTCCCGTTCGGCGGGGCTGAGCAGCTTGCTGTCCCGCACACCGGCCAGGGGCTTCTGGGTATGGAGGTCCACGACGGCGATCCCGACGCTTACAGGTCCTGCCAGCGCTCCGCGGCCCACTTCGTCCACGCCGGCCAGGTAACGGGCGCCCTGCGCTTTGAACGTCCGCTCATGCCGGAGCGTCGGTGCTTTGGAGCGGACCCCGGCCGTCTGGCGGGCTGCAACCTTGGACGCGGTGGCCGGTATCACGGCGGACACTCCTAGCCTCCCGCAGGCACGTTCCGGAAGACGGCCGGATAGTTGTCAAGGACAGTGATCCGGTTCAGCGGCCATGCGATGACGGCGGCTTTGCCCTCCACGTCCACGAGGTCGACGAATCCGCCATTGGATTCCAGGTGCGAGCGGGAATCCGCGGAGTGGTTCCGGTTATCGCCCATGACCCAGACCTTTCCTTCCGGAACAACGACGTCGAAAGCACGGATCTGCGGTTCCTCAGCCCCGTTGACATAGGTTTCATCAATAGGAGATCCGTTGATGGTCAGTTTACCGCCGTCGTCGCAGCAGATCACTTCGTCACCGGGAAGCCCGATGACACGTTTGACGAGGTGCTGCTCGGAGTTGTCCGGCAGCAGTCCCACAAATGTCAGGCCGTCCTGGACCCATGTGAAAGGTCCATTCGGTTCATCCGGTGCGGTGCTCAGCCAGCCCTTGGTGTCACGGAAGACCACAACGTCGCCGCGAGAGAGGGAAAACGGTTCCGGTACCAGCAGGTTCACGAAGATACGGTCATTGACGTCCAGGGTGCTGACCATGGACTCGGACGGAATATAGAACGCGCGGAACAGGAACGTCTTGATCAGGAAGGACAGCACCACGGCGATCACCACCACCGTGGCAACCTCCTTCAGCCAGACAAAGAGCTGGCTGGGGGCGGCGGACTGGGAAGTCGGTGCCGCGGATCGCCTGCCGGACTGTGGCGCCGACGGGCCGCCATCCGCCACGCCGTCCGACGCGCCGCCGTCGGCACTTATTCCGTCGGAGGTGCCGCCGCCGGAAATCGCGTTGGCGGACATACCGTCGGTGTCGGCACCGGGGGCGCCGTCGCGAGGCGGCTCAGGTGTCCGGGCATTGTTCTCGGGCATTTACTGTCCGTCCTCTGTTGTTGATCCTGCCGCTGGCGGCCGTAGTACTGCAGCAAATCTATCAAGTGGCCAGACGATCTGGACCGGCCTGCCGATGACACGGTCCATTGGCACCATGCCTCCGCCGGGCGCCCCGAGCAGGCTGCGCGAATCAGCGGACGCGGAGCGGTGGTCACCGAGCAGCCAAAGCCTTCCGTCGGGCACCACGGCGCTGAAGATCTGCGTGCTTGGGCTGTCTCCGTCGAACAGATACGGCTCCTCAAGTGCCCCGCCGTTGACGGTGATCTTTCCGTCTGCATCGCAGCAAACCACGGTGTCCCCCGGCATGCCGATGACACGTTTGACGTACGTGGTGTCACTGCCGGCCAGGCCAAGCCACTGCCCGGCCGCTGCAACGGAATCCAGAAGGGGGCCCTTCCCACTGTGCAGGGGAGCAAACGAACCCCTGCCGTCGAAGACCACAATGTCGCCCCGACGGATGGGTTCGGCATGGAAGTCTGTCCTGGAGACCAGGATGCGGTCCCCGTTCGCAAGGACCGGCTCCATGGATTCGGACGGTATGTAATAGACATCCAGCCACAGGGAACGGACCAGCCCGCTGATGGCCACGGCCAGGAGAACTGCCAGGAACGCAAAACGCCAGCCCATTCTTCTGGGCTGGCGTTTTGTCTGGTCCATGATCCGTATTCCTGGGGCGCTGTTGCGAAGGGCTCCGGCGCTGGCCTGGTACGGCTGGGGCCTGCTTTGTAGGTCCCTGGGGACTTACTTCTTGGGCTGGAAGTCGCGCTTTTCCTTGATCTTCGCAGCCTTGCCGCGCAGGTCGCGCATGTAGTACAGCTTCGCGCGGCGCACGTCACCCTTGGAGACAACTTCGATCTTGTCGATGATCGGGGAGTGCACCGGGAAGGTACGCTCCACACCAACGCCGAAGGAGACCTTGCGGATGGTGAAGGTTTCGCGAAGACCGTCGCCGTGGCGGCCCAGGACGAAGCCCTGGAATACCTGGACACGGGAGTTCTTGCCTTCGATGATGTTCACGTGAACCTTGAGGGTGTCACCCGCGCGGAAGACAGGAACATCGGTGCGCAGCGAGGCTGCATCTACGGAATCGAGAATATGCATAATTGCACTCCTGGTGAACGCCACAGGTCATTCACTTTGGGTCACGGCGGGCAAGCCCGGAAGTACCGGAAATTACCGCCGAAAATTAAGTGGGGCCGGTTCCTTCACTGATTGAAGGTCCCGGGGTGTCCAGCTGTTGGTTGCGCTCCCCCTGTGGCAGGTGCGGACCCAGCAGACACAAAGACTAATTTTGCCACACTCGCGGGCCTACAGCCAATCGCCTTGGACCACAGACGCGCCGGTTCAGGTTGAGGCGTCGGTTCCAGTGTCCGTGCTGGTATCGGCCTGCCGTCGTGCCAGGAGGTGACCGTCGACGACGTCGTACCCGAGGTCGGCGAAAGCCGTCCGGTCGGCACGTGGCAGCTTCCCGGCGTCGAACGTTTCCAGCAGGTCCGGACGGCGTTCCGCCGTCCGCCGGAACTGCTCGTGGCGGCGCCACTGCGCGATCTTCCCGTGGTTGCCGCTCAGCAGCACTGCCGGGACATCCCGGTCCCGCCAGCTGGCGGGCTTGGTATACACGGGGTATTCCAGCAGCCCGTCCGAATGCGACTCCTCCACCAGGGAATCAGGGTTGCCCACAACGCCTGGCAGCAGCCTGCCGATGGCTTCGACCATGGCCAAAACGGCCACTTCGCCGCCGTTCAGCACATAGT
This sequence comes from Arthrobacter sp. UYNi723, assembly GCF_054057635.1. Taxonomy (NCBI): domain Bacteria; kingdom Bacillati; phylum Actinomycetota; class Actinomycetes; order Micrococcales; family Micrococcaceae; genus Arthrobacter; species Arthrobacter sp. UYNi723. The sequence goes on along the minus strand of NZ_JBSRZM010000001.1, from coordinate 381,560 downwards.
CACCAAGGCTCATGGGGCGCACCGTGAAGTGCTCTTCCGCCCACTCGATGACACGCTCATCGATGCCCTCATAGCGGCCGCAGGCAAAAACCAGCTGGTCCTCTTCTGCGAGCTCATGGGCCAGGGCCTGGTTGAAGCGCTCCCCTGCCGGCGACGGGACAATCAAAACCGGTTTGACGGGCTCGGCCGCCGTGGCCTCGGCGCCCCCTGCGGCTTCACCGGCTCCGGCGCCAGCAGCTGCGGCAACGGCAGCCAACGCCTGCGCCCAAGGCTCAGGCTTCATCACCATGCCGGCGCCGCCGCCGTACGGGGTGTCGTCCACTGAGCGGTGCTTGTCGGTGGTGAAATCACGCAGGTTATGGACGCGCAGGTCCAACAGGCCGTCCTGGCGGGCCTTGCCAATGAGCGAGAGCTCCAGGGGCGCCAGGTACTCCGGGAAGATACTGACGACGTCGATTCTCATCTACGCGTTTTCCTCCGCTTCACCGGGGCCGGCTTCGCCGTCGTTGACCTCAAAGAGACCGTCCGGCGGCGTCAGCAGGACGAAGCCATCGGCCACATTGACCTCCGGAACGATCTGCTGCACAAACGGGACAAGGATTTCCTTGCCGTCCGGCGTTTCAACCACGAGCAGGTCCTGGACGGGCAAGGTGTGCAGGGCAGCGATCTTGCCGACCACCTGCGACCCGACGCGCGCTTCGAGTCCTACCAGTTCGTGCTCGTACCAGCCTTCGTCGTCGTCCTCGTTTAGCTCTTCGGTTTCGATGAAAAGCTTGGCGCCGCGCAGGGTCTCTGCCTGGTTGCGGGTCTCGATTCCTTCGAATGCGAGGAGCAGGATGTCCTTGTTCCAGCGCGCACCCTCAACAATGAGCGGGCCGGCCGATGCAGGCTCCACCACAAACTCGGTACCGGGAACAAACCGGTCCCCCGGAGCGTCGGTCAGCACCTGGACCGTCACTTCGCCGCGGATTCCATGCGGTTTGCCGATTCGTGCCACCTGAAGCTGCATCTGTTCCTCTGTCTGTGATCGTGCCGGGATTGGGCGATGTGGTGAAAGCACTCCGGCCCCTCCACCGTTGCTGGTGGAAGGGCCGGAGCAAAAAACTGATGTTGCCGAGCGCTTAGCGGCGGCGGTCGGTGTCGACGACGTCGACCCTGACCGGCTCGCCGTCTGCCAGTGCCGCCACAACGGTGCGCAATGCCCGTGCTGTGCGGCCCTGGCGGCCGATCACCCGTCCCAGGTCATCCTGATGAACACGAACCTCGAGGGTGTCCCCGCGGCGGTTGTTCTTCGAGCTGACCTTGACATCTTCCGGCGAATCAACGATTCCCCGGACGAGGTGTTCGAGCGCTTCTGCCAGCAATCTACTCAGCCTCGGTGGTCTCTGCCTCGGCCGGGGCCTCGGCTGCGTCAGACTGCTTCGACTTCTTGGTGATGGCTTCCGGGATGATCACGGAACCCTTTTCCGGGGCAACAAAGGCAGCCTTCGGAGCTTTGGTCTTCAGGGTGCCTTCCTGGCCCGGCAGGCCCTTGAACTTCTGCCAGTCACCGGTGATCTTCAGGATCGCGGCAACCTGTTCGGACGGCTGTGCGCCGACGCCGAGCCAGTACTGGGCACGGTCCGTGTCCACCTCGATGTATGAGGGCTCTTCGGTGGGGTGGTACTTGCCGATCTCTTCGATGGCACGGCCGTCACGCTTGGAGCGTGCGTCCATGACGACGATGCGGTAGTACGGTGCGCGCATCTTGCCAAAGCGCTTAAGGCGAATCTTTACGGCCACTTTTGTGGTCACTCCTGTTTCAGAAAAGGGGTGAACCGACGTTCTGCACCCGTGGGGCGGGCCATACTTGAGGGTTCGAAGGACAGGATCCGGACGCGGAGAGAGGGGCCACGCAGATCGAGTACCTGTTTATTGTGCCAGATCAGCGTCCGGATTTCGACTTGACACGTCGGGATGGGGCAGCCGCGCGGACCCGGCGGGCCACGGCCGGCCTACGACGACCAGACATACACCCCTGTGCGTGCGGCGTCATCGACGGAGTTGGCCAGCTCAGCGAACTGCTGGACATACGTCCGGGCCTCGGCCACGCCGAACGGCATGTCATCCTGGGCGGCCCACTTTTCAGCGACGTCGTCCAGGACATTGCCTTCACCTTCAGTCTCGTAGCTGAGCAGATCCGCCAGCGCACGCACCATGGCCGGCGGAACCCCGAGGAGGGAATCACTGGCCACGTCAACCATGGCCAGTTCGTAGTCCGCGCCACCGGCGTGCACCGCAACACCGGCAAGATCGCCAAGCTGCTCGATTTCGAAATCGCTGATTCCGGGAATCCGCAGGGCCTGGCCCGCCGGGGAGCCGCCTGCATCCAGGACGTCCGCCCGCTTCAGCGCGGCATCGTGAGTGGAAACAAAAATTTCAGTGAAGCCCATGGGAACAGCCCTCATTCCGTCGACGGTGCGGCCTGGAAGGGCAGCAGCAAGTGCCGCCCCGGCCGTTCAGAATCAGCCTAGTACAAGGCAGGCCGCACATTTGGCGTCCGCACTCAGCGGACGGCGACACGGATACTGTTGCGCCACGGGTCCTCGAAGCGAAGCTCGGCGCCCGTGTGGTGCGAGGCTACACCGGCGACCTTCAGGCGGTCGGCGAGCGCTCCGACGTCATCCCCGGAAGGGACCTCGATGAGCACTTCGCCGAGGCCCAGGGTGTCCTTGCGGGGACCGGCTCCGCGGCTGTTCCAGACGTTCATGGCCATGTGGTGGTGATACCGGCCCGCGGAGACAAACAGCGCCTGCCCGTGCCAGCCGGCGGTCTTTTCGAAGCCCAGCGTGCCCACGTAGAAATCGTGCGCTGACTGGACGTCGCCCACCTGGAGGTGGACGTGGCCCACGCCGGCTTCGCTGGCCCGCTGGCCGGCCACGGATTCCTGGGTCAGGTGCTGCTCGAGGTAGCGCTGCGGCGGCAGTGCCAGGCTGTCCATCACTACATCCTTCCCGTTCCAGGACCAGTTTTCGCGGGGCCTGTCCCAGTACAGCTCGACGCCGTTGCCTTCGGGGTCATTGAAGTAGAAGGCCTCGCTGACGAGGTGGTCGGCGCTGCCCGTGAAGGACCGGGGTTCGTACTGGGCGGCGGTGGCTACCGTGGCCGCCAGCGACGCCTGGTCGCCAAAGAGCAGTGCGGTGTGGAACAGCCCGGCCTCTCCCCTGCCAGGCAGATTCAAGGACGGGGCGGCCGCGAGATGCACCAGCGGGCGTTGAAGGCGGCCAAGATAGACGCCGCCGTCCTGTTCTGCGACGACCTCCAGGCCGAGCGCACGATGGTAGTAGTCGGTCATCAGCTTCACGTCGCCCACCTTGAGCATTACGGTGCCCATGGAGAGGTCGGCAGGAAGGAGATCCCGGCTGGTGGCTTCTGCAGTCATTTGAAAACTCCCGGTCCGTTGGCCTTCGGATGAAAGCGGCTATGGTTCTAATTTACTTGAAGCTTCAATTTAATTCAAGTGGCGGAGCAGACTGATTGCGACCGCTTTCCCGTGATTGCTGTCACCAGTCCACCCTCGGCCTGTGGTAGCTTCGACTTGACCACACGGGAGCCCTTGCACGGGCTGAGATCGGGCCGACGCAGCCTGCGACCGTTGAACCTGTCCGGGTAATGCCGGCGAAGGAAGTGAGTATTCATTGAATACACAAGAAACACAGCTGATCCCCGTCCAAAATGAAACCGACGTGGATCAAACGCTCCAGCCTGAAACCCAGTCGCTGAAGTCCCACTCGCTGGCGTTTATCACCGATGAGGCCACCGGGATCCGGGTTCCCGTGACGGAGATCGCGCTGGAACCGTCGCCGAACGGCGAGGCGAACGGGCCTTTCCGGACCTACCGCACGGCCGGTCCGGGCAGCGATCCTGTGGTGGGCCTCAACCCGTTCCGCTCGGAGTGGATCGCCGCCCGCGGCGATACCGAGCCCTACAGCGGACGGGAACGGAACCTGCTCGACGACGGCAAGTCGGCGGTGCGCCGAGGCGCAGCCTCCGCAGAGTGGAAGGGTGCACAGCCGGTGCCCCGCCGCGCCGTCGACGGCCGGACCGTCACCCAGATGCACTACGCGCGGCAGGGTGTCATCACCCCCGAGATGCAGTTCGTTGCCCTCCGCGAGAACTGCGACGTGGAACTGGTCCGCAGCGAAGTGGCGGCCGGACGGGCCATCATCCCCAACAACATCAACCACCCGGAATCCGAACCGATGATCATCGGCAAGGCCTTCCTGGTGAAGATTAACGCGAACATCGGTAACTCCGCGGTGACCAGCTCCATTGCCGAGGAAGTGGACAAACTCCAGTGGGCCACCCAGTGGGGCGCCGACACCGTGATGGACCTGTCCACCGGCGATGACATCCACACCACCCGCGAATGGCTCATCCGCAACGCCCCCGTGCCCATCGGTACAGTGCCGATATACCAGGCGCTGGAGAAGGTCAACGGCGAGGCCAATGCTCTGACCTGGGAAATTTTCCGGGACACGGTCATTGAGCAGTGCGAGCAGGGCGTGGACTACATGACCATCCACGCCGGTGTGCTGCTGCGTTACGTGCCGCTGACGGCCAACCGCGTCACCGGCATCGTCTCCCGGGGCGGTGCGATCATGGCGGGCTGGTGCCTGGCCCACCACCAGGAGAATTTCCTGTACACGCACTTCGACGACCTGTGCGAGATCTTCGCCAAGTACGACGTCGCGTTCTCCCTGGGCGACGGACTGCGCCCGGGAGCGACGGCGGACGCCAACGACGCGGCCCAGTTCGCCGAGCTCGACACCCTGGCTGAACTGACCCAGCGGGCGTGGGAATTCGATGTGCAGGTCATGGTGGAAGGTCCCGGGCACGTCCCGTTCCACCTGGTGCGGGAGAACGTGGAACGCCAGCAGGAACTCTGCAAGGGCGCCCCGTTCTACACACTCGGGCCGCTGGTCACGGACATCGCCCCGGGCTATGACCACATCACGTCCGCCATCGGCGCCACCGAAATCGCCCGGTACGGCACGGCCATGCTTTGTTACGTCACGCCCAAGGAACACCTTGGCCTCCCGAACAAGGACGACGTGAAGACCGGCGTGATCACCTACAAGATCGCCGCCCATGCAGCCGACCTCGCCAAGGGCCACCCCGGCGCCCATGAACGTGATGATGCCCTGTCCAAGGCCCGGTTCGAGTTCCGCTGGCGCGACCAGTTCGCGCTGTCCCTGGACCCGGTCACGGCGGAGGCCTTCCATGACGAGACGCTGCCCGCCGAACCGGCCAAAACCGCCCACTTCTGCTCCATGTGCGGCCCGAAGTTCTGCTCCATGAAGATCAGCCAGGACATTAGGGACGAATACGGTTCCGCCGATTCGCAGGCGGCCATCGCCGAAGCCTACAGCGGGATGCGCGAAAAGAGTGCGGAGTTCCTGGCCGCCGGCGGGAAGGTCTATCTCCCCGAGCTTCGGATCCCAGCCGGGAGCTGACGGCTCAGGAAGCCTGAACTGAGCGTGACCTGCCGACGTCGGCGATGAAGGACCGGATGGCACGGTCACCTTCGGCTGAGTCCTGGGGCCGGTGTCCTCCCGCAGCAGTGCGGTGCAGGGCACCGGTTTCCTGCAGATATCCAGCGATCTCTTCATAGAGCGGTTCCCACCCACCCGTCAGGACCATGGTGGGGACGCCCGGAACAATATGGAGTTGGGCCTCCCACGACGGCGCCTGCAACCGGAGCCGGCGCGCCGACCGTTTTTCCTCCGGCGTGGCGGGCTCCTGCAGGTCCGCCGCGAACATTCTCCGGACGAACTCCCGCTGGAAGTCTTCATCGCTGAGTTGGTGCCGGACGTCGAACAGCGGTTGCATCAGGGCCATGTAGGCAGACGTGGCCGGCAGTTCGGCGGTCAGGGACAAACATGCCGGTTCAACCAGCGTGAGGGAAAACACCAGATCGGGGCGTTCGACGGCGGCCATCATGGCCGCAATGGCGCCCTCGGCGTGGGCGACGACATGGCCCCCGGCGGCCCCGCGGCCGTCATCCGCAAGTGAGCGCAGGATGATGGCGGTGTCTTCAGCGAACGAGGACTCCACGGGTTCAGCCACCGGATCAAAGCCGTGCCGTCGCAGGAAGAGGGCGTCGTACGTCAGCGCCATTCCGTGCTGACGCAGCCACGCCGCCGCACCGAAAGGTCCGGCGCCGTGCACGAACACTACGCGCTGTTTGAACATGACCCAACCCTATTCCACGGTGCAGACATCCCAATTGGGTAGCAGTCAATGTCGTTATGAGTGCTCAAAAAGACACCTGCTGCTACCCAGTCGGGAGGGTGGTTACTTGCCGAGGAACTTGTCGAATCCCTTGGGCAGGTTCAACTGCGAAGGGTCGAAGTCGCCGCCCTGTTGGCCGAACGCTGCCCCCGTGGGGAGAGCCTTCGCCGCGCCGGCCCGCCGGGCCTCGGCATCCTTGAGCTCCTGGGCAGCCTTGGCAGGGTTGCCTGAGCGGGCCTTCTTCTTCGGGGCGTTCTTGCCGCCCTTCCGCGCACCGCCGGGGCCGCCCATGCCGGGCATCCCTGGCATTCCCGGCATACCGCCGCCCTGGGCCATCTTCTTCATCATCTTCTGGGCCTGGCCGAAGCGCTCCAGCAGGCCGTTGACCTCGGAGACATGCACGCCTGAACCTCTGGCGATGCGTGCCCGGCGGGAGCCGTTGATGATCTTCGGGGCGACGCGTTCGTGCGGCGTCATGGAACGGACGATCGCTTCGACCCGGTCGATCTCGCGCTCGTCAAAGTTCTCCAGCTGCTCGCGGATGTTCTGCGCTCCGGGCATCATCATGAGCATCTTCTTCATGGAGCCCATGTTGCGGATCTGCTGCATCTGGGAGAGGAAGTCGTCCAGGGTGAAGTCTTCCTGGTCGGCGAATTTCTTCGCCATCCGGGCGGCTTCGTCCTTGTCCCAGTTCTTCTCGGCCTGCTCAATCAGGGTGAGGACGTCACCCATGTCCAGGATGCGGGAGGCCATGCGGTCCGGGTGGAACAGCTCAAAGTCATCCACGCCTTCGCCGGTGGAGGCGAACATAACCGGCTTACCGGTGACCGACGCAACCGACAGTGCGGCACCGCCGCGGGCGTCGCCGTCGAGCTTGGACAGCACGATGCCGGTGAAGTTCACACCCTCGTCAAACGCCACAGCCGTGTTCACGGCGTCCTGTCCGATCATGGCGTCGATCACGAACAGCACTTCATTGGGGACGATGGCGCGGCGGATCTCGCTCGCCTGCTCCATCATCTCGGCGTCAACACCGAGGCGCCCGGCGGTGTCGACAATCACGACGTCGTGCAGCTTCTGGCGCGCTTCCTCGACGCCGGCGCGGGCGACGGCGACCGGGTCACCGGCGGGGTGCTCCAGTTCCGAGGTGGCTCCGGGGTGCGGTGCGAAAACGGGCACGCCGGCGCGGTTGCCGACAACCTGGAGCTGCGTGACGGCATTGGGCCGCTGGAGATCACATGCCACCAGGAGGGGGCTGTGGCCTTGGGCCTTGAGCCATTTGGCGAGCTTGCCCGCGAGGGTGGTCTTACCGGCACCCTGGAGGCCGGCCAGCATGATGATGGTGGGGCCGGTCTTGGCCAGGCGGATGCGGCGGGTCTCGCCACCGAGGATCTCAACGAGCTCCTCATTGACGATCTTGACGATTTGCTGGCTCGGGTTCAGCGCCCCCGATACCTCTGCCCCGAGGGCACGCTCGCGGACGCGGGCCGTAAACTCACGCACCACGGGAACGGCGACGTCGGCATCGAGGAGGGCGCGGCGGATCTCCCGGACTGTGGCATCAACGTCCGCCTCAGTGAGGCGGCCCTTGCCACGGAGATTCTTGAAGGTTGCTGTCAACCGGTCAGAGAGTGAATTGAACACGCGCCGCGCACTTCTTTCAGTGGATTTACAGGGGGGACTCGACTATCTAGGGTACCAAGCCGGCTTGCCGGATGGCATGCTGGCAGGGTGACGAGCCAAACAAGTGTAAAAACCCTGCTCATTCTGGGTGCCTCAGGTGATCTGACCGGCCGCCTTCTGCTCCCGGGACTGGCCCGGCTGGTGGCGAGCGGCCGCGCCGATGGCCTGACCCTGGTGGGCGCCGGCTCCGATGCCTGGACGCCGGAACAGTGGCGGACCCGGGTCCACGAAGCCTTCGCCCCCGCCGCGGAGGCCGCCGACGCGGCTGGAAAAAAGGCACTCACCGCCTTGGCGGAAGCTACCCCCTACCACCAGCTGGATGTTACGGCGGACGGAGCCCTGGCGGCATTGTTGGCAGGCCTGGAAGGCCCCACCGCGATCTATTTTGCGCTGCCTCCCCATGTCAGCCAGCTGGCCTGCGAGTCCCTGCACCGTGACCAGGTTCCGGCCGGAACACGGCTGGTGATGGAGAAGCCGTTCGGCGCAAGTGTTGCCTCGGCCCGTTCCCTTAACCACACGCTCGCCGCCCTGGTGCCGGAGGACCACATTCACCGGGTGGACCATTTCCTGGGCAAGGCGACGGTGCTGAACATCCTGGGCCTGCGCTTTGCGAACAATTTCCTGGAACCCGTCTGGAACCGCGAGCATGTGGAGAAGGTCGAGATCATCTTCGACGAGGACCTGGCACTGGAGGGAAGGGCGCGGTATTACGACAACGCCGGCGCCCTGCGCGACATGATCCAGAGCCACCTGCTCCAGATCATGGCCCTGATGGCCATTGAGCCGCCGGCCACCATCGGGGAGCGGGACCTCCGCGACGCCATCGCAGCCGTGCTCCGCGCCAGCAGCATCAGCGCGCCGTACGCGAAATCCACGCGCCGGGCCACGTATACGGCGGGTTCAATTGCCGGCAGGAACGTCCCGGACTATGCGCAGGAAGTAGGGGTGGACGCAGCCCGCGGGACAGAGACCCTGGCGGAAGTCCGGGTGGACATCGACAACTGGCGATGGAAGGGGGTCCCGTTCATCCTGCGGTCGGGCAAGGCCATCGGGGTGAAGCGCAAGGAAGCCGTGGTCACCTTCCGCCCCGTCCCGCATCTTCCGGCAGGATTCACGGGCGTGGACTCCCCCAACCAGCTGCGGATCGGGTTCGGACCGGATACCCTGGCGTTCGACGTCGACGTCAACGGTCCCGGCAGCATGTTCAGCCTGAGCCGCACAACGCTGAATGCGGAGCTGAGCGCTTCTGAGCTGCTGCCCTATGGCGAAGTGCTGGAAGGCGTCCTGAGCGGCGACCCGCTGCTCTCGGTGCGCGGCGATACAGCGGAGGACTGCTGGCGGATTCTTGAGCCGGTCCTGAAGGCCTGGCAGCGGGGCACGGTGCCGCTGGAAAAGTACGACGCCGGTTCGGCCGGTCCCGCCGGATGGCCCGGTTCCGCGGCGGCTGGCTAAGTGCTGCTTGGGTAAGCGCCGGCTGGGTATGCCAGAACAAAAAGAGCGGGCAGGGAACCTTTCGAGGTTCCCTGCCCGCTCGTCCGTGTGGATCAATAGATTTCTGGAACAGCTAGATGGCGGCGACGCCGCGTTCGCCAGTCCGGACCCTTACCGCTTCGAAGACCTCCACGGTCCAGACCTTGCCATCGCCCGCGCGGCCGGTGTTGGAGCTGGCGATGATGACGTCCAGGATGTCATCGGCCTGTTCGTCCGTGGCGAGGACTTCAACCCGGATCTTGGGCAGGAGGTCCACGTTGTATTCAGCTCCGCGGTAGACCTCCGTGTAGCCGCGCTGGCGGCCGTAGCCGCTGGCCGCGCTGACCGTCAGCCCCTGGACGCCGTAGGACTCCAGGCCCTCCCGGATGGCTTCGAGCTTCTCCGGGCGGACAATAGCTGTGATCAGTTTCATGCTTCTACGCTTTCCTTGCCCGCTGCCGGTTCGGTCTTCTTTGCGCCGTCAGCGGCCGAGCCCTTGCCCTTGATCAGTTCGTGGAGCGGCTGGAAGCTCCCGCCGTGGCCGCCCACTCCGAACTCGTACGCCGTTTCGGCGTGAAGGCTGAGGTCAACACCAACGACTTCCTGCTCCTGCGAGACGCGGAAGCCCATGGTCTTGTGGATGGCGAAGGCGATGATTGCGGTGAGGATGGCCGAGTAAGCGATGGCGATGCCCGCTGCTGCGAGCTGGGCCCAAAGCTGGGTCGCGCCGCCGCCGTAGAAGAGGCCACCGCCCACACCGTCGGTGGGGAGGGCAATGAAGCCCAGGGCAACCGTTCCGATGATGCCGGAGACCAAGTGAACGCCCACAACATCCAGGGAGTCATCGAAGCCCCAGCGGAACTTGAGGCCGACAGCCAGGGCCGAGGCGACACCGGCGATGACACCGAGACCGAGCGCGCCCACCGGGCTGACGTTGGCACAGGCCGGGGTGATGGCAACCAGGCCGGCAACCACACCGGAGGCAGCACCAAGGGAAGTGGGGTGGCCGTCGCGGATACGTTCGGTGACGAGCCAGCCGAGCATTGCCGCGGCCGGGGCTGCGAGGGTGTTGACCCAGATCAGGCCGCCCTGCTCAGCAGTGGTGGCCGCGCCGCCGTTGAAGCCGAACCAGCCGAACCACAGGATGGCTGCACCGAGCATCACGAACGGGATGTTGTGCGGGCGGTGGTTGGGGTCCTTGCCGAAGCCGCGGCGGTTGCCGATGATCAGGACCAGGACGAGGGCTGCCACACCGGCGTTGATGTGGACCACGGTGCCGCCGGCGAAGTCGATGGCCGGGCCGAGTGCCTGGCCAACTGCGCCTTCAGGGCCGAAGAGGCCTCCGCCCCAGACCATGTAGGCAAGCGGGCAGTAGACAAGGGTGACCCAGACAGGGACGAAGAGGGCCCAGGCGCCAAACTTGGCGCGGTCAGCGATCGCGCCACTGATGAGTGCGACGGTGATGATGGCGAAGGTGGCGGCATAGCCGACCTTGATGAGCCCGTCCGGCGTGGTGATGCCTTCAAGGCCGAACGTGGCGAACGGGTTCCCGACGATTTGCAGGAAGCCCTCGCCGGAGCTCATCGAAGCGCCCCAGAGGACCCAGACCACGCCGACCATGCCGATGGAGATGAAGCTCATCATCATCATGTTCAGTGCAGCTTTGGCGCGCGTCATGCCGCCGTAGAAAAATGCCAGACCTGGTGTCATGAACAGCACGAGTGCTGCTGCCACCATGAGCCATACGTGACCTGCGGTAAGTTCCATGGTGCACGTCCTCCCTATGATCGATGCTGCGGAATGCTCCGCCTTACTAACGCCTTTTGCGTCCTGTATCGAGTCTGTCGCTGCCGTGTTTCGCCCGCAGAGGATTTACATTGCTGGCTTGTTACAACAACCTCCCGGAAGTAAATGGTGCATATCTGGCTTGTTACGGTTATGTTTCACCACTGCCGCCGACCCTCGGCTGCCTACCTTGCAAGGAACCCGCCCCATGACGGCACCATCACGCGTGAGCCGCGCCACAGCGCGGATCTTGTCCGTTATCCGCCCGCAGAGGCCCACGCTTCCGCGCGACATCAAGGTGATGCTCGCTGCGGCGTTCCTGATTGCCCTCGGCTTTGGGCTGGTGGCACCGGTCTTGCCGCAGTTCGCCACCACTTTCGACGTCGGGGCAACAGCGGCCGCCGTGATCGTGAGCATCTTCGCCTTTATGCGGCTGGTGTTCGCACCGGCCGGCGGGGTCCTGGTCGGACGATGGGGTGAGCGGCCGGTCTATGTGGCTGGGCTGCTGATTGTGGCGGTATCAACCGCGGCGTGCGCTTTTGCCCAGGACTATTGGCAGCTCCTGGTCTTCCGGGGGCTCGGCGGCGTGGGCTCGGTGATGTTCACGGTGGCCTCCATGGCCCTTGTGGTGCGGCTGGCGCCGCCGGAAAGCCGGGGCAGGGTATCCGGCGCTTACGCGTCCGCGTTCCTGATCGGCAGCGTCCTGGGCCCGGTGGTGGGCGGGCTGCTCGCCGGATTCGGCTTGCGGGTGCCGTTCCTTTGCTACGCCGCCGCGCTGATCCTTGCTGCCGCGGTGGTGCAGACCCAACTCAGCCACGCGCCGTCCGCGGACCGGTCCACAGTGGGCCGCGCCCCGGACATGCGCTTCGCCGATGCCTGGGGGATTGGTGTCTACCGCTCGGCGTTGCTGTCCAGCTTCGCCAACGGCTGGGCCACATTCGGTGTGCGGATGGCCACCGTCCCGCTGTTTGCCGTTGCTGCGCTGGGTGCCGGTCCCGAGGCCGCTGGCCTTGCGCTGGCCGTTTTCGCCGCGGGCAATGCCGCCGCGCTGACGTTCTCCGGACGGTTGGCGGACAGCCTGGGCAGGCGGCCGTTGATGGTCGTGGGGCTCCTGGTCGCCGGGCTCGCCACGGCCGCCATCGGCTTCACGTCCCACCTGGGCTGGTTCCTCGCCGCATCGGTTGTGGCCGGGGTGGGGTCCGGCCTGCTGGGACCTGCCCAGCAGGCCGCCGTCGCGGATGTCATTGGCAATGAGCGGTCCGGCGGGCGGGTCCTGGCGGCCTACCAGATGACCTCGGACATCGGTGCCATTGCCGGGCCGGTGCTGGTGGGCGTCCTGGCGGACCGGCTGGGCTACGGCTGGGCATTCGGCGTCACCGGCGGTGTGCTGGTGCTCGCGGCGGCCTGCTGGTCCGTGACGCGCGAGCCGCTGAAACGCATCGAGGGGTGAGGTCCCGCTGCTAAAGCCTGTGCTTAGCGGCGGGAACTCACCCCCCGTTGGTGTCGACCCGGTGTAGACCCGGTCCCTAGTTCAGCAGGGCGTCGACAAAGCTCTCAACTTCGAACGGAGCCAGGTCATCGGCGCCTTCGCCAAGACCGATCAGCTTGACCGGCACGCCGAGTGATTTCTGGATGGCCACCACGATGCCACCCTTGGCGGTCCCGTCGAGCTTGGTCAGGACGATGCCGGTGATGTTCACAACCTCGGAGAAAACGCGGGCCTGGTTCAGGCCGTTCTGGCCGGTGGTGGCGTCCAGAACCAGCAGAACCTCATCCACCTCGGCCAGTTTCTCGATGACGCGCTTGACCTTGCCGAGTTCGTCCATAAGGCCGGTCTTGTTCTGCAGGCGGCCCGCCGTGTCAATCATGACAACGTCGACTTCCTGCTCAATGCCCGCCTTGACCGCCTCATAGGCGACGGACGCCGGGTCCGCGCCGTCGACGTCGGACTTCACGGTGGGAACACCCACACGCTGGCCCCACGTGGCCAACTGCTCCGCGGCTGCCGCGCGGAACGTGTCCGCCGCGCCCAGCAGGACGTCCTTGTCCTCGGCAACGAGCACGCGGGCGAGCTTGCCCACGGTGGTGGTCTTGCCCACGCCATTGACGCCTACCACCAGCACGACGGCCGGCTTGTCCGCGTGCCGGTCGGTGCGCAGGGCGCGGTCCATCGTGGGATCCACGAGCTTGATCAGTTCCTCGCGGAGCAGTGCCTTGACCTGCTCAGGGGTCCTGGTGCCGAGCACTTTCACGCGTTCCCGCAGAGCGTCGACCAGCTGCATGGTGGGTTCAGTGCCGAGGTCGGCCAGCAGGAGGGTCTCCTCCACTTCGTCCCAGACGTGTTCATCGATCTTATCGCTGGACAGCAACGCGAGCAGGCTCTTGCCGAGGATGTTGTTCGACCGGACCAGTCGCTCACGGAGGCGGGTCAGGCGGCCGGCGACGGGAAGGGGCGTCTCAACCTGGATGGTTTCCAGGCCCGCCACGTCATCAGGAACATCGGTGACTTCGAGGTCTTCGAGGTCGACGCCGGCGGGAGCGTTGCGCTCGGCCGGAACCACGGGCGCGTCCTCGAGCAGTGTTCCCCCGCCTTGCGGGGTGGCGGGATCATTGGCGTCGCGCGTCCCGGGGTACTGGGTGATGTTCTTCCGCGTCTTCAACAGGACCGGGATCAGCCCGCCAATAACCGCCAGGGCAGCAACAATGGACAGAATAATGGGGAGGATGTCATTCACCCCCCTAGCTTCTCACAAACGCGGCAGGCGTTCGGGGCCGCCACCTGCACGGATGCTACACGTCGGCACCCAGCCGCTGGCTGATGACGGTGGACACGCCGTCCCCGCGCATGGTGACGCCGTACAGCGCATCAGCCACTTCCATGGTCCGTTTCTGGTGGGTGATCACGATCAGCTGGCTGGACTCCCGCAGCTCTTCGAAGATGGTGATGAGCCGGCCGAGGTTGGTGTCATCCAGCGCCGCTTCAACCTCGTCCATAACATAGAACGGCGAGGGTCGGGCCTTGAAGATGGCCACCAGGAGGGCGACGGCGGTGAGCGACCGTTCGCCTCCTGACAAGAGTGAGAGGCGCTTGATTTTCTTGCCGGCAGGTCGCGCTTCGACTTCGATTCCGGTGGTGAGCATGTTCGAAGGGTCGGTGAGGACCAGCCGGCCTTCGCCGCCGGGAAAGAGGCGCTCAAAGACGTGGACGAACTGGTCCCGGGTGTCCTCAAAGGCCTCGGTAAAGACCCGCTGGACCCGGTCATCCACTTCCTTGATGATGTCCAGCAGGTCCTTACGGCTGGACTTCAGGTCCTCCAGCTGGGTGCTGAGGAACTGGTGCCGTTCCTCCAGGGCCGCGAACTCCTCCAGTGCCAGCGGGTTGACCTTGCCCAGGGCTGACAGGTCCCTTTCGGCTTTCCGGAGGCGCTTCTCCTGCTCCTCGCGGACAAAGGGCATGCCTTCGGGGACCGGTGTGCCGTCGTCGTCCACGGGTGTCCGCAGTGCCGCCCATTTGTCCCCGCTTTCCTCCGCGGGGACGGGCACGGGAACGTCCGGGCCGAAGTCCGCCATCAGCACGTCGGGGGTAATCCCGAGTTCCTCGATGGAACGTGTTTCCAGGGCCTCAATCCGTGCCCGCTGCTGGGCGCGGGCCAGTTCGTCCCGGTGAACCGAGTCCGTCAGCTCTGCCAGCTCGCGGGCCAGCGCATCATTGGTTGTCCGGGTCTCCAGCAGCGCACGGTCCCGCTCTTCCCGGTTCTCTTCGGCGCGGTCACGTTCATGCCGGGCCAGCTCAACAGACACGTCGATGAACCGGATTGCCACCTCCACCGCAGCGGAGACGGCTGCCGCCCGTCTGGCCTGGATCCGACGGCGGCGCGCCCGTTCTGCAGCCTCTTCACGCGCCCGTCGTTCGGTGGCCGCTGCCCGCTCCAGCGATAGGGCCCGGTTGCGGGTGGCGGTCAGCTGCTCTTCGGTGCTGCGCAGCGAGAGCCTCGCGTCCATCTCCGCAGACCTGGCCAGCGATGCGGCCAGTGCGAGCGCATCGCGCTGTTCGGTGGAGGGTTCCTCTTCGGCGGGCGCCTCCTGCGCCGCAGCCAGCCGCGCCGCAACGGCGGCGAGCGCCTGTTCCTCGGTAACAACATTGGCCTCGGCCCTGGCCAGCGAAGTGGCCAGCCTGTCGCTTTCGCCGACGGCGCTGCGCAGGATGGAGTTCAGCTGGCCGAGCTTTTCGGCCACGGCCGCGAGCCGGGCGTCGGAATCGTGCAGGCGGTCCAGGGCAGCTTCTACCCTCGTCCGGGCTTCGGCGCGCCGGACCTCGGCGCCTGCCAGGGCGAACCTGTTCCGTTCCAGATCCGCGGTGACAACGGCCAGCCGGGCCTCGGCGTCGTCCACGGCGGCCTGCACCTCAAGCAGGGACGGCGCCTTCGCCGAGCCTCCAGTCACTGTAAGGGCGGTAAACACGTCCCCGGCCCGGGTCACGGCTGTCAGGTCCGGGCGTTCGGCAACCAGCAGCCCGGCACCATCCAGGTCTTCAACAACTGCCACCCCCGTCAGGAGCGCGGCCACAACGGGCGCGGGCCCGCCCCCGCCTGATGCCAGGTCCACAGCCCAGCGTGCGCCTGCCGGCAAGGGTCCGCCCGTGCCGGAGATTGCGTCCGGCAGGGGCGCTGCAGACGCCAACAGCAGGGAGGCGCGCCCCGCATCGTCGTCCTTCAGGAGTTGCACCACGACGGCGGCCACGGCTGGATCCCGGACCACGATCGCTTCGGAGGCGTCGCCCAGTGCCGCGGCTATCGCCGTTTCATAACCCGGCTGAATGGTGAGGCCCGAGGCAAGCGTGCCCACAACGCCAGCCAGCCCGGAGTTGAGGGCGTGCGCCGCGCCGTCTTTTCGGTTAAGGCCGAGCTGCAGTGCGTCCCGTCGGGCCACGAGCGCGTCACGTTGGCGGACAGCTTCTCCCCCTGCGGAGGTCAGATCGGCAATCTCCTGGACGACGGCGTCGAGCTCTGCGCTGGCGTCCTCGTAGTCCGCGTCGAGGCTTTCCTCCCCCTCTTCGACCCCCGCCACCTGCGTTTCCAGCGCGGTGAACTCCGACTGGGCCCGGCGGCGGCGTTGCTGTCCGGCGGCGAGTGATTCCCGCAGCCTGCCCAGCTCGGCCTGCGCAGATTCAACCCGCGATCTTGCCGCACCGACTTGTCCGGCAAGCTTCGCCAGGCCCTCGCGGCGGTCCGCTGCGGCCCGGAGGACGGCAGTGAGCCTTTTTTCCTCGGCAGACGCCTCGAGTTCGGCCCCCGCCTTCGCAGCCGTCGCTGAGTCCAGCGCGCTGCGCCGGTCCAGGATGTGGCGCTCCAGCTCCGTCAGCTCGTCCCGGACTCGGACGGCCTGCCGTTCCAGCTGCTCAGGATCCCTGCCCGAGTACGGTTCAGCATCAACGGCGCCCAGCAGCCGGCCGCGTTCCTGGGCCAGTGAGCCCAGCGAACGGAGCCGTTCCCTGGAAGCGGAGAGCCGGTACCAGGTATCCCGCGCGGCGTTGAGCTTTGGCGTGGCCTCGGCGGCGAGCTGTTCCACAGCTGCCTGCTGGCGGCGCCCCTCCTCCAGCTGCTGCTCCACTACGGCACGGCGGGCCTTCAGCGCCGTTTCGTCAGCCACGTCCTGCTCAAGTGAACTCTGCTGCTGGACGAGGTCGTCGGCCAACAGCCGTGCGCGTGCGTCCCGGACATCGAACTGGACCCGCTGGGCGCGGCGCGCCACATCAGCCTGCTTGCCGAGTGGTGTGAGCTGGCGCCTGATCTCCCCCGTCAGGTCGCTCAGCCGTTGCAGGTTCGCCTGCATGGCCTCCAGCTTGCGGACCGTTTTTTCCTTGCGGCGTCGGTGCTTAAGGATCCCGGCGGCTTCCTCAATGAAGCCGCGGCGGTCCTCCGGAGTGGCGTGCAGGACCTTGTCCAGCTGCCCCTGGCCCACGATGACATGCATTTCCCGGCCCATACCGGAATCCGAGAGCAGTTCCTGGATGTCGAGCAGGCGGCAGCTGGCACCGTTAATAGCGTATTCAGAGCCCCCGGTGCGGAAGAGGGTCCGCGAGATAGTGACCTCGCTGTATTCGATGGGCAGCGCCCCGTCAGCGTTGTCGATGGTCAGGGACACATGGGCCCGGCCCAGCGGCGGCCGCCCGGAAGTCCCGGCAAAAATAACGTCCTCCATTTTTCCCCCGCGGAGCGTTTTGGCTCCCTGCTCCCCCATCACCCAGGAGAGGGCGTCTACCACGTTGGATTTCCCGGAACCATTCGGCCCCACCACTGCCGTGACGCCAGGCTCAAAATCGAAGGTTGTGGCCGATGCAAACGACTTGAACCCACGGACGGTAAGGCTTTTGAGGTGCAAGGTGTTTCTGGTCTCCTGAATGGCTGAAGCGGCTGCTTTGCTGCCCCAAATCTACTGCGTTATGGCGGAAATCCGCGGATTTCCGGGTGCCTGTCCCTGCACCGGACAGCGCCCGATCATGCCCGGCAGGGCGACGGCGGCCTACCAGCGGCCGTTGCGGGGGCGCGGCTGACAGACCGGGCAGGTGTAGGAGGAGCGGTTCATGAATTGCTCGCGGCGAAGTATGGAGTTAATTCCGACGGCGGCACAACGGCTGCAGGGTTTCCCTTCTCGCCCGTAGGCGTTCAGGGAGCGGTCGAAGTAGCCAGAGGCCCCGTTGACGTTGACGTACAACGAATCAAAGCTGGTACCGCCGGCGGCAAGTGCGTCCAGCATAACTTCGCGCGCGCTGGTGATGAGCCGTTCCGCGTCGCCGCGTCGCAACGTATCGGTGGGCCTGGCGTAATGCAGTTTTGCCCGCCACAGGGACTCGTCGGCATAGATGTTGCCGATGCCTGATACGAGACCCTGGTCCAACAGGGCGCGTTTGAGGCCCGTCTTGCGCTTCCGCAGCCGGCTGTAAAAAAGGTCAAAGGAAAACGCCGGGTCCAGGGGATCCCGGGCGATGTGGGAGGCTTCCTCGGCGATGAACGCAACGGGAGATTCCGCCTGGCCGCCCGGGCCTCCGTCGTCCGTGGGAACCATGCCGGTGACGAACAGCCCGCCGAAAATCCGCTGATCCACAAACCGGAGCTGTTCAGGCATACCGGCCACGGGACTCAGGCGCAGCCTGACCTTGAGGTGTTTCTCGTCGGGCACGTCCGCGTCCTGCATCAGGAGCTGGCCGCTCATCCCGAGGTGGGCCATCAGTGCGACGGTCGGCGTGCCAGTGGCGCCGGGTGTCTCACACAGCGGCATCCAGAGGAATTTTCCGCGGCGCACCACGTCCACAACCGTGGCACCCTGGAGGTTGCCCCTGAAATCCTCGGCGCCCAGGGCATGGCGGCGGAGCGAACGCGGGTCCAGCACGTCTACCGATGTGATGGTCCGACCGCGGACCCAGCTCACCAGTCCGCGGCGGACCACTTCAACTTCAGGCAGCTCAGGCACGGCTCAGCCTAGACGCTGCGGGAGGACTCCGGTGATGCGCCCTCCGCTACAGGGGCAGCGGCGGCTCCCGCGATTGGGGAGAGCTGACGCCAGGCGTCCGCGGCAGCTTCCTGCTCCGCTTCTTTCTTCGAGTGGCCTGATCCGTTGCCGTATGGCTTGCCCCCGATATTCAGGACAGCCGTGAAAGTACGGGCGTGGTCCGGCCCCGACCCCTCAACGGCGTAGAAGATGGTGCCGAGCTGCCGGCTGGCCGCCAGTTCCTGGATGCTGGTCTTCCAGTCGGTGCCGGCGCCGAGAGCGGCAGCATCCTTCAGCAGCGGGCCAATCAGGCGCATGACCAGCTGACGGGCAGTCTCGATGTCGTTGGACACGTAGGTGGCACCAATGAGTGCTTCCATGGTGTCCGCCAGGATCGAAGCCTTGTTCTTGCCCTCGGTGAGCTTTTCGCCCTGTCCCAGGTAGATGTAGTCGCCGATGCCGAGGCTTCGGCCGATGCCGGCGAGGGCGCGGGTGCTGACCACCGCAGAGCGGCGTTTGGCGAGGTCGCCTTCGGGCAGTGTGGGGTTGTCCCGGTACAGGGCATCGGTCACGGAGAAGCCCAGGATGGAGTCGCCCAGGAATTCGAGCCGCTCGTTGGTGGGGATGCCGCCGTTTTCGTAGGCGTAGGAACGGTGTGTGAGAGCAAGACGAAGCGTCCCGGCGTCAATGGAGACACCGAGACGCTTCAGAAGCTCTTCAGTTGAAGACATCATGTCAGCCCAAGCGGCCGATTAGACGTCTGCTACCTTGCGGCCCTTGTACTCAAGGAACAGCGCGGTGCCAGCCGAGTCGGTAACGACCTTTGCCTGGTGCGGCAGGCTGTAGGTAACCTGGCCGTTTTCGACAGTCTTCACCAAGTGGGGGGCAGTTGCCTTCCACTGGGAGCGGCGGGCGCGGGTATTCGAGCGAGACATTTTCCGCTTCGGGACAGCCACGGCTAACTCATTTCTCTCTAGACAAACACGTACAAATCAGTTTTGCCGGTCAGGCTTAGCCAAGTCGGCTAGGGCAGCCCAGCGAGGATCTACGATCTCGTGGTGGTGCCCCGGCTCGTCTTCCAGGCGGACTCCACATTCGGAGCAAAGGCCCTGGCAGTCTTCCCGGCACACCGGCTGGAACGGCAGCATGGTTACAACTGCGTCCCGCAACACCGGCTCAAGATCGATAACATCGCGCTCGACTCGATATTGCTCTTCTTCGTCTTCTTCGTCCGAAAGCACAACGCCCTCGTAGAAGAAAAGTTCTTGCACATTGACCTCAAGGTCATACGCAAGGGGATCCAGGCATCTGCCGCATTCGCCTTTTACTTCGGCGACCGCGGTGCCTGATACCAGGATTCCTTCGTGTACGGCCTCAAGCCTCAGATCCAGCTCGATGTCCGAGCCTTCCTGAACGCCAATGAGTGCCACACCAAGATCACTTGGTGCGGGTACATGTTCCTTCAGTGTCCGCATGCTGCCCGGGCTGCGCCCGAGGTCCTTGACGTCGAACGCCAAGGGCGAACTAGCATCTCGTTTAATGAGAACTCCTGTTGAACATATGACCGACGTACCATCTTAGCCTGAAGAACCGCAGGGACTCAAACCAGGCGACGGACGGCCGTCGAAGTACCGGACTAGCCTACCCTCTTGGCGGCTGATCGGGCGCAGACCCGCCCGCGAGCAACCTTTTATGTACCGACCGGGGCACGTAGTCGGACACGCTGCCACCCAGACCGGCCACCTCTTTGATCAGGGTGGATGACAAATGCAGGTAGTGCGCCTCCGCCGGCAGGAACACCGTTTCCACGCCGCTGAGCTGGCGGTTCATCGTGGCCATCGGAAGTTCGTAGTCGAAGTCTGAGGATGAGCGGAGACCTTTGACGATCGCGGAGACGCCGCGCTGGCGGCAGTACTCGGCCAGGAGACCGTCGCCCACCGGTTCCACCACAATGCCTTTGAGGGACGCCAGGGTTTCGCGCGCCATATCCAGGCGGTCCCCCAGGCTGAACATGTACTTCTTCGCATAGTTGGTCGAAACCGCCACGATCACCTCATCGAAGAGGCCAGCGGCACGGGCGATGACCTCGAGATGGCCGTTGTGGATGGGGTCAAAGGATCCGGGGCAGACAGCGCGTCTCATGCACCGAACCTACCGCATGGGGCGGCCGGGATACCATGACTGGATGCATCCACCACGGGACCTTTCCATGCCCAGCGTGCCTGCCCCGTGGCAGCGCACCGCCTCAGGCGCCAATCTGCTGGGACCTGCCGGCCAACTGGGCGTCACCATCTTCGAAGAGATGACCACGCTGGCGGCGCAGACCGGCGCCATCAACCTCGGGCAGGGCTTTCCCGACGAGGACGGACCGCGGGAAATCAAGGCGGCAGCGATGGCCGCCATCGAAGCCGGGGCCAACCAGTACGCGCCCGGCAAGGGCATCCTGGAACTGCGTGAGGCCGTGGCTGCCCACCAGGAGCGGTTCTACGGGCTGGCCCCGGACCCACACACAGAGGTCATCGTCACTACCGGCGCCACAGAGGGGATCGCCGCAACGTTGCTGGCGTTCGTCGGCCCTGGTGACGAGGTGCTGACGTTCGAACCGTTTTATGACTCGTACGGCGCCGTCATCGGCTTGTCAGGCGCCACTCACGTCACTGCCCCGCTGCTGGCTCCCGACTTTTACCCGGACATGACGGCCATGGAGGCGGCCTTCACCGACCGCACCAGGGTGGTGCTGTTGAACAACCCGCACAATCCCACCGGCGCCGTCTTCCCCCGCCATGTTCTGCAGCGCGTCGTTGAGCTTGCCGCAAAGCATGACTGCCTCATCATCACCGACGAGGTGTACGAGCACCTCACCTTCGGCGCCAGGCACATTCCTGTCGCCACCCTGCCGGGTGCAGCGGAGCGGACCATCACCATCTCGTCCGCCGGAAAGACCTTCTCCTTCACTGGCTGGAAGATCGGTTGGCTGACCGGCCCGGATCATCTGGTGGCGGCCGTCCGGACGGTCAAGCAGTTCCTGACTTACAGCTCCGGTACACCGTTCCAGGCGGCCATTGCGACCGGCCTTGCACTGCCGGATGAGTTTTACCAGGGCGTTGCGGCCACTCTCCAGAAAAAACGGGACATCCTCAGCGAAGGCCTTCGCGCCGCAGGATTCGACGTTTACACGCCGCAGGGAACCTATTTCGTCAACGTGGACACCGCACCCCTTGGCATTGGCGACTCCGTGGACCTGGCCCGCAGGCTGCCCGGACTGGTGGGAGTGGCCGCGATCCCCGTCCCCGTCTTCTGCCACCCGGAGGGCGCGGAACGGACACGGAGCCTGCTCAGATTCGCGTTCTGCAAGAAAGTGCAGCTCCTCGAGGAGGCCGCCGCCAGGCTGGCGACCCTCAGCGGAAAGCTCTGATGGCGGAGCCCGACGGCACACGTTCCACGCGGTTCCTGCGGACCACGGGACAGCACGCGTCCATCGAGCCCGATGCTTTCACCGACGGCGGCTACGTCCTGAGCATCGGCGGGGCCGAGCAGTCCCATGTTAACCTGGCGCATCCTGAGGAGATCTTCTACGAGTACCTGCGACGGATCGGCCACATTGTGGACCTCGCCGCTCCCGAAGGCCGGCCAATCACCGCGCTCCATCTTGGGGCCGGAGCCCTGACCCTTGCGCGCTACATCCAGGCGACGAGGCCCGGATCCGTCCAGTATGCGGTGGAGCTGGAACGCGAGCTCCTCGACTTTGTCCTGCAGCAACTCCCCCTGCCTGACGGTACCGAGCTGCACACCGTCATCGGCGATGCCCGAGACGCCCTGGCGGACCTGAACGCGGAACTTCTGTTCGACGTCGTGATCCTGGACATCTTCTCCGGACCGGAAGCCCCGGCCCACATCGCCTGCGAGGAGTTCTACCAGGGGGCCCGTGCACGCCTTGCACCGGAAGGCTTGCTGATCGTCAACGTGGGCGATGAACCCGGCCTGACCCTGGCACGAAGCCAGGCCGCCGCCATGCGCCGCGCCATGACCGATGTGGCGGCCTTCGCCGAAACCGGGATGTTCGCGGGCCGCTACCCCGGCAACATCATCCTCGCCGGAACGCAGGCGCCCTGGCCCGAAGCTTGGACCGCCGAACTGACGGCACGCGGCCCCCACCCCGCGAAGGTTCTGGCCGGCGTGGACCTGGATGGCCTCGCTGGCTGAATCTCAGTCCTCCGGAAGCACTGAAGGCTCCGCGAACCAGAGCCGGGTTTCGCCGTACTTCTTCTCGGCAAACCGTTCCAGACCGGCCGGCCAGAACGGCTCCGGTGAACGCGAGGACCGCTCCACCACCACCACGGCCGCCGGAGCCAGATGATCGGCGAGATTGCCCAGCACCGCCGACAGGGCAGGGTCATCCAGCGGATACGGCGGGTCCAGGAACACCAGGTCCCAGCTGGCCGTCTCCGCCGCGCGCTCCAGGAAGGACTCCACCTTGGACCGGTGGACCGTCACCGCCTTGCGGCCCAGCACGCCGTTGATCAGGTCCGCATTGCGTTGGCACACGGAACTGGCCTTGGCATCGAATTCCACGAGGTCCACCGCCTCAGCGCCCCTGCTGCCGCTCTCCACGCCCAACGATCCGGACCCTGCGTACAGGTCCAGGACCCGGGCACCGGCAATGATCCCGAATGCGTCGAGCCGGGAGAACAGTGCTTCCTTCACGCGGTCGGTAGTGGGCCTGGTCAGGGAGCCGGGGACGCTGACCAGGGGGGTCCCGCCTGCGGCGCCCGCGATGATGCGGCTCATGTCCGCCTCCTATCCGCGCTCAAGGAACGCCTCCTTCTCGGGGTTCAAGTACTCGTCAATGGCCTCCGCCAACCGCGGATGCCGCGCCAGGGCCGGATCCGAGCCCACAATTTCCTGGGCGTCCTGGCGCGCCTGCGCAATGATGTCCTCGTGTTCCAGCACGCGCAGCAGTTTCAGGGTGGAGCGCCCGCCGGACTGCGACGCGCCCAGGATGTCGCCCTCGCGGCGCAGCTTCAAATCCTCCTGCGATAGCTCGAAGCCGTCGGTGGTTGCCGCCACGGCATCGAGCCGGCGCCGGCTCGGGTGCCCGCGTTCGAGGTTGGTGACCAGCAGGCACGTTCCGGGAAGCCCGCCACGGCCCACCCGGCCGCGCAGCTGGTGCAGCTGGGAAATGCCGAAGCGGTCGGCGTCGAGGATCACCATCAAGGTGGCGTTATGGACGTCGACGCCGACTTCGATAACGGTGGTGGAGACCAGGAGCTTGGTCCGGTTGGCGGTGAAGTCGGCCATCGCGGCGGACTTCACTGCGGTGTCCAAACGGCCGTGCATGGGCCCGAGCGGCACACCGGCCAGAGCTGGCTCCTGCTGGAGATGTTCGACGACGGCAGTCACCGACGCGAGCTCGCGCGCAGCGCCGTCGCCTGCCAGGTCAGCCGCGGAAGGTTCCGCTTCCCCCGGACTGAAGTCGCCGTCGTCGTCCGTTCCGATCCTGGGGCACACCACGTATACCTGGTGCCCGGCGTCGATCTCCTCACGGGAACGGGACCAGATGCGGTCTGCCCAGCCGGGGTTTTCGGCGAGGCCCACCACATGGGTGGAAATCGGTGCCCGGCCGGCGGGCAGCTCGTCCAGGATGGAGGTTTCGAGGTCGCCGAAGACCGTCATGGCCACGGTGCGTGGAATGGGGGTGGCCGTCATGACGAGCAGGTGCGGGGGCTTGTTGGCCTTTGACCTGAGAACGTCCCGCTGCTCCACGCCGAACCGGTGCTGTTCGTCCACCACGATCAGGCCAAGGTCGTAGAACGCGACGTTGTCGCTGAGCAGCGCGTGCGTGCCGATCACGATCCCGGCCGCGCCGGATGCGGCGTCCAGCATGGCCCGTTTCCGGGCGGCGGTGGGCATGGAGCCGGTGAGGAGAGTGACCTGAACGGCCCCTTCGGCCAGGCTGCCCAGCAGCCCGTCCGGGGACAGCATGGGGTCGCGGGACAGGGAGCCCAGGGTCCGCCGGATGGATTCGAAGTGCTGGGCGGCGAGGACCTCGGTGGGCGCCAGGAGGGCCGCCTGCCCGCCGGCATCCACCACCTGCAGCATGGCCCGCAGCGCGACGATGGTTTTGCCCGAGCCGACCTCACCCTGCAGCAGCCGGTTCATGGGGCTGTCCTGCGCCAGCTCCGTGGCCAGCGTTTTTCCGACGGCGGCCTGGCCGGCGGTGAGCGTGAAGGGCAGCTGCCTGTCGAACGCCGTCAGGAGCCCGTTGGTGGCCGGGCGCCGCGCCGTGGCTTCCTCGGCCGCAAGCTGGGCACGGCGCCGGGCCAGTGCCGCCTGCAGGACCAGGGCCTCCTGGTATCGCAATCGCTCCTGGGCCTTCTTCCAGTCAGCCTGCGTTTCCGGCTTGTGGATGAGCCGGTAGGCCTCGGCCACGGGAAGGAATTTTTCCCGCGCGGCGACCGTCTCCGGCAGCGGATCCGGCAGGGCGTCCAGATCCACGGTTTCCAGGAGCGTGGAGATGACTTTCTGAATCGACCAGCTGGTGAGCTTTGCGGTGGCCGGGTAGACCGGGATGGGCATCGCGGCGAGCTTTTCGGGGTCCATGGTCGGCATGTCCGGGTCCTCGTCGAGGAGGTGGAAGTCCGGGTTGGTCAAGCCCAGGGACGGGCCGTACCGGGTCACCTTTCCGGAGAACATCACCCGCCGGCCGGGCAGGAGCTGGGCTTGGGCCCGGTAGCCGCTGAAGAAGGTGACCTTGAGCGTGCCGTGCCCGCTGCCGGGGCCGACTGAGGCAAGGCGCGGACGCCCATGGGAGGCGGCGTCGTCGGTGATCACGACGTCGGTGATGGAACCGCGGCGGGTATGCATCTTGCGGGTGCTGCTGGAGAGCACGCGCGCGATGAGGGTGACCTCCTCGTCCACGGGCAGCTCGCTGATGGGGGTCAGCTCGCCGCGGTTCAGGTACCGGCGGGGGAAGTAGTTCAGGAGGCCGCCGACTGTGGCGATGCCCAGGTGTTTCTCAATGGCCGACGCTGACCGTTTTCCGATCAGGCGTTCCAGGCCTAGGCCGAGTTCAGCGCTCATGCCCACTGGAGTTCACCGGAGCTGGTTCGGGTTCGCGGGCCAGGGCGAGTTCGCTGACCGAAATGTCGCTGGGCTCGCCGAGGGAACGGATCAGGGCGACCGCGGGTGCGGCGTCGGGGACGTGCACGTGGACCCGCCACCGGTACCTGCCGTGCGCATCTGCCAGGCTGTCCACCTGGCTCATGATGACGGACTCGCCGATTTCGTCGAGCCGCTGGCGCAGCGTGGCCGCGCTGAGCGGCGAAAGGCTGATGGTGGACATGACCTCAACGCCGTCGTCAGCCGGCATATCAGCGTGGATGTGGGGGTCCTGGACGTCATAGCCGTGCAGCCCGTCGAGGAGTTCGTCCTGCAGCTCCTCGCCAAGGACGGCGGAGCGAAGGCAGTCGAGGATGAGCAGCATACCAACGCCCCCGGCATCGACCACATGCGCGGCTTCAAGGGCCGCCAACTGGCTCTCGGTGCTGACTACTGCTTTCAGCGCGCCGTTGACGGCAGCGTCGAGGGCTTTGCCCAGGGCATGGTTGCTGTCGTTGCCGTTGTGTCCGGCGTCCACTGCCGCGGCGGCGCGGGCGGCGGCCTCCATGACCGAAAGCATGGTGCCTTGTACGGGATCGCTCAACGCGGACCAGGCGCGGATCTGGGCGCGGTTCAGGGCGGCGGCCAGAAGGGTTGAGGTCAGTCGGGTGTGACCGGCCAGGGGTTCAGCCGCAGCGCAGAGGAAGACCGAGAAAAGGGTTCCGGAGTTGCCCCGGGCCTGCTCCATTGCGGCCCGGCCGGCGCGCGCCAGCACTGCTCCGACATCCGCCTGGCCGGGATCAGCAGTGACTGCCGTGCCTTGGACCGCAGGGCCGGTGTGCAGGGCACGGGCGGCCGCCCGAACGGTCAGGTAAAGGTTGGTGCCGGTGTCACCGTCCGCCACGGGGAAAATGTTGATGGCATTGAGGCGGTCGCTGTGGTTGGCAATGGCGGTTTCAGCCTTGTCCAACCACCGCTTCATCGCTTGCGCGTTGGCGGCAACCTTAGTCTGCAAAGTGATCCCATCCCCCGGTGCCAACGGCGTGGCCCGCAATTGTGACGCCCGGAAGTGTGGCGCTTCCCAAGGCTTGTACTGAGCCTATCGCAGTGAATCCGGCAGGCAGCTGAACGCCGGCCGGGAATGTGGCCAGCAGGCCGTGGTCCTCTCCCCCGCCCAGCACCCAGGCCATGGGGTCAGCTCTGAGAAGGTCCGACGCCGGATGCAGGGCTTCCGCGAGAGGCTTCAATGCCGCGGGGTCAAGGTCAAGGACGACGCCGCTGGCGGCGGCGAGGCGGCCGCCGTCGCGCACCAGGCCGTCCGATATATCCAGCATGGCAGTGGCTCCGGCTGACCTGGCCAGCGGCCCCGCGGACAGTGGCGGCCGTGGCCTGCACTGCACTTCCACGAGCGCCCATTGCGCGGGCGCCAGGGATTGCACAGCAGCCTCCGCTTCCAGGAGCGCAAGCCCGGCCGCGGCCCTGCCCACCGTACCGGCCAGGGCCACAACGTCGCCGGCACGGGCCCCCGACCGCAGGACCGCGTTGCCGCCAGCCAATGAGCCCAGCACGGCGACCGTCACGGAGATTTCCCGGCCGCGGCCCAAATCGCCCCCCGCCACCGAACAGTCTGTGGCCCCGAGTTCCCGGATTCCCGCAGTCAGGCCGTCGGCCAGGTCCGCCACCCAGCTGACAGGGGTGTCGGGCGGCAACGTCAGGCTCACCACCAGCGACGTGGCCACGCCGCCCATGGCGTTGATATCGCTGAGGTTCTGGGCCGCCGCCTTCCAGCCGACGTCGAAGCCCGTGGTGCGGTACCCGTTGGGCCATTGGAGCCGGAAGTCCTGGTCCTGCACCTGGGTATCGATGCTGATTACTGTCCTGCCATCCGGAGCGGCGATAATGGCGGCATCGTCTCCCGGGCCAAGCAGGGTTGCCGAACCGTGCGTTCCGGCCATTTCCAGCCGCGGAAAGATCCGGGCCAGCAGTTCGGCTTCGGACAGCGCGGCGACAGTCAGCGTTTCTTCAGTCAACGGAATTTCAGGCACGCCCCTACGCTACAGCGCGGCACCGACATTGCTGGTCCGCCCCTTGTTGTGGAGGTCCTCGCGACGGGCGTCCGGTCCTTCCTGCGTCCCGCTCCATACGGCGGCGACGCTAGGCTGGATGGATGCGCAATCCCCGTTTTCCCTTGCCTGTCCGCGTGTCCGGAATTCTGCTGACCGCGGCCCTCACTGGAGCCGCTTTGTCCGCCTGTGCCCCGACTGTGGATGTCACAGCCGCGGGCGACGCGGCGAATCCGGCCTGCGCTCCGATGATGGTGGCCCTCCCGGACGCCATCGGCGATGCAGCCCTGCGGAAAACCAACAGCCAGGCCACCGCCGCCTGGGGGGACCCGTCTCAGGTGATCCTGCGCTGCGGCGTCAACGTTCCAGGCCCGACGACTGACCGGTGCGTGAGTGTCAACGGCATCGACTGGGTTATCAAGGAGGGCGATCCGGTGTGGACGCTGACTACCTTCGGCCGCGACCCCGCCACGGAAATCCTGATGGATCCGGAGAAGATCAGCTCCGCAACTGTCCTGGCGGATCTTTCCGCCTCAGCCGGAAAGATCCCGGCCAGCCGGAACTGCGTGGGTCAGGAAGACCTGCAGAACCTGCCCACCACCCGGTAGGGGGGCAGGTGGTGGGCCCACGCCGGTAGGGTTCCCTGGCCGAAGCGGAGCGAGGTTAGGGTACCGGTGGGGACTACCGCAGGCCGGTCTTCCGGTTCAAGGCCAGATGGATCAGCTCATCAATCAGGTCCGCGTAGTTCAGGCCTGATGCTGCCCACATCTGCGGGTACATGCTCTTGGGCGTAAACCCGGGCATGGTGTTGATCTCGTTGATGATCAGTTCGCCGTCGGGCGTGTAGAAGAAGTCCACACGGCTCAGGCCTTCGGCACCTACAGCGTCAAAGGCGGCTGCCGCGAGGTCACGGACACGCACGATGGCTTCCTCGGGAATGTCCGCGGGGCAGCTCAGCGCGGCGGCGTCATCTTCAACATACTTAGCGTTGAAATCGTAGAATTCGTGCGTTCCGGCGGCAACGGAGATTTCGCCCGGCATGGAAGTTCGGGGGGCATCGGTCCCGCGTCCTTCCAGGACGGCGCACTCGATTTCACGCCCTACGATGCCGGCCTCGATGACCAGTTTGAGGTCGTGGCGTCGGGCTTCCTCGACGGCTGCGTCGAGTTCCTCGAGCGAGTCGACTTTGGAGATCCCCATGGACGAACCCGCCCGCGCCGGCTTGACGAACACGGGAAAGCCGAGCTGGTCCACCTGTTTGCGGACAGATTCCGCGTCCTTGACCCACTGCCGGTCCGTCACGGCAATGTACGGCCCCACGTGCAGCCCGGCGGACTCGAAAACGACCTTCATGTAGTGCTTGTCCATGCCCACAGCCGACGCGAGCACGCCGGCGCCGACGTAGCGGGTGTCGGACAGTTCCAGGAGTCCTTGGATGGTGCCGTCCTCGCCAAAGGGACCGTGAAGCAGCGGAAACACAACGTCCACCGTGCCGAGTTCCTGCGGGACCTGGTTCGGCGAGGCGACGATCAGCTGGTGCTCGCCGCCGATCTCGGCAAGTGTCACGGTTTCCGACGACGGCGCGACCTCCGGCAGTGACGACGCGGACAGCGACCACTGGGCGGTATCCCCCGCGGCCAGCACCCACTGCCCCGATTTGGCGATGCCGATGGGGATGACATCGTATTTGTCTTTGTTGATGGCGCCCAGGACGCCGGCGGCGGTCACGCAGCTCACGGCATGTTCACTGGACCGGCCACCAAAGAGGACCGCGACGCGGGGTTTGGCCCGGGGGGCGGAGTCCGCTGCGGTCAGGTTATCGTCGGACATCGTCAGTAATCGCCTTCGGGTTTCAGGTCCCGGGCCAGCAGCAGCGGCCCCAGTTGGTCAACGGACAGTTTGCCGGCCAGGACGGCTACGACGGCGGCAGTGATGGGCATTTCGACGCCCAGTTTCCCCGCAAGTTCATGCACAGCCTGGCCGGATTTGATGCCTTCGGCTGTTTGTGTCATCTGCTGCGCCAACTGCTCAAGGGTAAGTCCCTGGCCGAGCATCCGGCCGGCCGTATGGTTTCGCGACAGCGGCGAGGAACACGTCGCCACCAGATCCCCCAGGCCCGCCAGCCCGGCTATGGTCCGTGCCTCGCCACCAAGGGCAAGGGCGAGCCTGGATGTTTCGGCCAAGCCCCGGGTGATCACGGAGGCCTTGGTGTTGTCCCCCATCTGTTTACCTTCACAGATGCCCACGGCCAGCGCTATGACGTTCTTGACGATGCCGCCAATTTCCACGCCGACGACATCCGCCGTGGTGTACGGACGGAAGTAGGGTGCGGTGCAGCTCCTCGCGATCCAGCCCGCGGCCGCCGCATCGGAACAGGCCACCACAGAAGCAGTCGGTTCCTCCCGGGCGATCTCCATGGCCAGGTTGGGACCGGAAACCACGGCAATGCGGTCCTTGGGAATCCCCAGTTCGTCGCTGATCACCTCACTCATCCGGGAGTCCGTGCCGAGCTCCAGGCCCTTCATCAGGGACACCACCATGGCGTCAGCGGCGATCAGCGGCTTCCATTCACGGAGCTGGAGTCTCAGTGACTGTGCAGGAACGGCCAGGACTACCAGGTCCGCGCCCGCCAGCACCTCGCTGACGTCTGTGGACGCTGTGATGCTGGGCGGCAGCTCTGTGTCCTTCAGGTACTGGACGTTTCGGTGCGTGCTGTTGATCTGCTCCACCACTTCGCTGCGCCGGCCCCAGATCCGGATGCTCCGCTGTTCCCCCGCTGCCCGAGCCGCATCGGCGAGGATCTTGGCGAACGTGGTACCCCAGGAACCGGCACCCAGGACGGCGACAGACCGGGCGGAACCCTGACGGCTTCCGTCAGCCATCAGGTGGCATCCGCAGCGTCGTCAGGATTTTCCCGCACAACGAAGCGCCCATGCGTGGCTTGATTGTGCTTGGAAGGGTCCCAGCGTTCAGCGGGCGGCTCCTCCCCGCGGATGTCGGCCAGCAAACCGGTCACGGCATCCATGATCTTCTCGGTAGCCGCGGTCAGCGTTGCTTTGTCCAGTGGCCGGCCAATGAACTGGCTGAGGTCAACGGGCTTGCCCACCATCACCCTGGACGTCCTGCGCGGGAAAAGGTGGAACCGCTTCGCATAACGCGGGAACACCTCATGGGCCCCCCAGTGCGCGATCGGCACCACGGGAATGCCGCCTTCCAAGGCAAGGCGGGCAGCGCCGGTGTGGCCCTTCATCGGCCACAGCCCGGGATCGCGCGTGAGTGTACCTTCGGGGTAGATGATGATGGCCCCGCCGTCCGCCACAATCTCCTGGGCGAGCTGCAGCGAGCGGTTCGCTCCCGCCGTCGAACGTTCCACCGGGATCTGCCGGGTGGCCCGCAGGACCGCGCCCAGGACGGGAACCTTGAACAGCCCGGCCTTCGCCAGGAAGTGCGGGGCGCGCTTCTGGTTGTAGAGAATGTGCCCCACGATCAGCGGATCGATTTCCGTGCAATGGTTGGGCGCGGCAATAAACCCGCCGGCGGGGAGATTCTCGAGGCCTTCCCACTTCTTGTTCATCATTGCGTTCAGCACCGTGCGCACTATGGCCGCGACCACAACGAATGTGGCCTGGCTCTTGGCCGTTTCCTTCACGTACCCACCGCTACTTTGTCGAGGTGATGTCGAAGTCGGCGCCGAGGCCGGACAGCTTTTCGGTGAAACGTTCGTAGCCGCGGTTGATGATGTCGATCCCGGTCACGCGCGACGTGCCCGAAGCGGCCAGAGCCGCGATCAGGTGGCTGAAGCCGCCACGCAGGTCCGGTACGTCGATGTCGGCGCCCTTGAGCTGGGTGGGACCGGAGATGACGGCGGAGTGGAGGAAGTTGCGCTGGCCGAAGCGGCACGGCACGCTGCCCAGGCACTCGCGATGCACCTGGATGCTCGCGCCCATCCGGATGAGCGCGTCGGTGAAGCCGAACCTGTTTTCATAGACGGTCTCGTGAACGATCGACACGCCTTCGGCCTGGGTCAGGGCCACCACCAGCGGCTGCTGCCAGTCGGTCATAAAGCCGGGGTGCACATCCGTTTCCAGGACCAGCGGGTTGAGTTTGCCGCCCCGGTGGTAGAAGCGGATGCCGTCCTCGCCGATGTCCATGCCGCCGCCTACCTTCCGGTAGGTGTTCAGGAACGTCATCATGTCCCGCTGCGAGGCGCCTTCGACGAAGATGTCACCGCGGGTCACCAGTGCTGCCGAAGCCCACGACGCCGATTCGTTGCGGTCCGAGAGGGCACGGTGGTTGTAGCCGCCCAGGTCCCGGACGCCTTCAATGCGGATGGTCCGGTCGGTCTGGACGCTGATGATGGCGCCCATCTTCTGCAGCACTGCAATGAGGTCGATGA
Source organism: Arthrobacter sp. UYNi723 (assembly GCF_054057635.1). Taxonomy (NCBI): domain Bacteria; kingdom Bacillati; phylum Actinomycetota; class Actinomycetes; order Micrococcales; family Micrococcaceae; genus Arthrobacter; species Arthrobacter sp. UYNi723. The sequence continues at coordinate 349,304 of NZ_JBSRZM010000001.1, read as the reverse complement.
TCTCAGGTTCCGTGGCAGCGCCGGAAAGCTCCGTGATCCCTTCGGCGCGGGTGGCGCTGAGGAGCACCTGCTCCGTGGCACCCACCGAGGGGTAGGGCAGATTGATCTTGGCGCCATGCAGGCCCTTGGGCGCAGAGATGTGAATGCCGCCCGGGCGCTTTTCCACCACGGCGCCGAACTGGCGGAGCACGTTCAGGTGGTAGTCGATGGGCCGGTCACCGATCTTGCAGCCGCCAAGGTCCGGAATGAAGGCCTCACCGATCGCATGGATCAGGGGTCCGCAGAGCAGGATGGGGATCCGCGAATCACCGGCGTGGGCATCGATAGCCGTGCTCGGGGCGGTTTTGGCCGCCTTCGGGTCCAGGGTGAGGTCACCGCTGACGGGATCCTTGACCACCGTCACTCCGTGCAGCTGCAGGAGCGACGTGACAACCTCGACGTCCTTGATCTCTGGAACGTTCCGCAACACCGACGGCTCGTTGCCCAGTAATGCGGCCACCATGGCCTTGGGAACAAGGTTTTTGGCCCCCCGGACGCTGACGCGGCCTGTAAGCGGGACTCCGCCGCGGATTGTCAGAACACTACTCATATACCGGTTTCCTTACGATTACTCGCCCCAAAATCCTTGCAAAGGCTCCAGCTAAGCATAGGAGGTTGCGTTACCGAACCGAAATACGGGCGCCGAAAGCCTCCGGCGCGGCGCCGTGCAGGCGGCTCCGTCCGGGGCGGGAAATTCCGCGCTCCCGCTCAGGAAAGGCGGGCCGGAAGCGTTGTGGGCATAAAGGCCGGACGGGTGGCCTCGAAGGCAGTGATGTCCTCTTCGTGCTGGAGTGTCAGGCCAATGTCGTCCAGGCCCTCCAGGAGGCGCCAGCGCGTGTAATCGTCGATTTCAAAGGGTGCCACGATGGTGCCGCAGATGACAGTCTTGGAGACGAGATCAACGGTGACTTCGGTGCCGGGAGCGTTCTCGAGCTCTTTCCAGATCAGCTCGATGTCGTCCTGGGCGAGCTCAGCGGCCAGCAGACCCTGCTTGCCGGAGTTGCCGCGGAAAATATCAGCGAAACGGGACGACAGGACGGTCTTGAAGCCGTAGTCCTTCAGAGCCCAGACGGCGTGTTCACGAGACGAACCGGTGCCGAAATCCGGGCCCGCCACCAGGACGGAGCCGGCGTTGAACGGCGCCTGGTTCAGGATGAAGGCCGGGTCCTTGCGCCAGGCGGAGAACAGTGCGTCCTCGAAGCCGGTGCGGGTGATCCGCTTGAGGTAGACCGCGGGGATGATCTGGTCCGTGTCAACGTTGCTCTGGCGCAGCGGCACGCCGATGCCGGTGTGGGTGGTGAACTTTTCCATGGGGGCCTCCTAGGCTGCGTCGGTGCGGATGGCGGCGGATTCGGGAGCCGGATCGAGGTCCGACGGCGAACTCAGGGTGCCACGGATGGCCGTGGCCGCTGCCACCACCGGCGATACCAGGTGAGTGCGGCCGCCCTTGCCCTGACGGCCTTCGAAGTTTCGGTTGGACGTCGAGGCGCAACGCTCCCCCACCTCCAGCTGGTCCGGGTTCATGCCCAGGCACATCGAGCAGCCGGCGAAGCGCCACTCGGCGCCGAAGTCCTTGAAGATTTTGTCCAGGCCTTCGGCCTCTGCTTCCAGCCGCACGCGGGCCGAACCGGGCACCACCAGCATCCGGATGTTGGGGTCCTTCTGGCGTCCGCGGACGATGTCCGCAGCGGCCCGGAGGTCCTCCATGCGCGAGTTGGTGCAGGAGCCCAGGAAGACCGTGTCCACCCGGATGTCTTTCATCGGCGTACCGGCGGTCAGCCCCATGTACTGCAGGGCGCGTTCGGCGGCAGCCTTGGCGTTTTCGTCGCCGAAGTCCTCTGGGGACGGCACCTTGGCGGAGAGCGAAACACCCTGCCCCGGGTTTGTGCCCCAGGTGACGAACGGCTCCAGCGTGTCGGCGTCCAGGGCCACCTCGACGTCGAACGTGGCGTCGTCGTCGGTCCTCAGCGTGTTCCAGTACTCGACGGCGGCATCCCATTCGGCGCCCTGTGGCGCGTGCGGGCGGCCATTCATGTAGTCGTAGGTGATCTGGTCCGGGGCCACCAGGCCGGCGCGGGCACCGGCTTCGATGGACATGTTGCAGATGGTCATGCGGGCTTCCATGGACAGCGCGCGGATGGCGGAACCGCGGTATTCCAGGACGTAGCCCTGGCCTCCGCCGGTGCCGATCTTGGCAATCACGGCCAGGATGATGTCCTTGGCGGTGACGCCCGGGCGCAGCGTGCCTTCGACATTAATGGCCATGGTCTTGAACGGCTTCAGGGACAGCGTCTGGGTGGCCATGACGTGCTCCACCTCGGACGTGCCGATGCCCATCGCCAGGGCACCGAACGCGCCATGGGTGGACGTATGGGAGTCGCCGCAGACAACGGTCATGCCAGGCTGCGTGAGGCCAAGCTGCGGGCCAACCACGTGCACGATGCCCTGTTCCGCGTCGCCGAGCGAGTGCAGGCGAACGCCGAACTCCGCGCAGTTGTTGCGCAGCGTCTGGATCTGCGTGCGGCTGGTGAGATCGGCAATGGGCTTGTGGATGTCCAGCGTGGGAGTGTTGTGGTCCTCCGTGGCGATGGTGAGGTCCGGGCGGCGCAGCTTGCGGCCCGCCAGGCGCAAGCCCTCGAAGGCCTGCGGAGAAGTCACCTCATGGACAAGGTGAAGGTCAATGAAGAGGAGGTCGGGCTGGGCATTGGCTCCTTCGCCCTCGCCTTTGCGCACCACATGTGCGTCCCAGACTTTCTCGGCCAGTGTCTTTGCCACGGCCATCTCCCTTCACTGCTGTTTGGCTGTTTGGTTCCACTGAACCAGCAGGGCTGCATTTTGTGCCAGCCCAAAGATTTGCATCTCAGATAATGAGACGGCAATATCATTACATGGACAATTCTAGTGGAGTCGGCGTCATTGATAAAGCGGCCCATGTGCTTGATGCATTGGAGGCCGGCCCCACCACGCTGGCACAGCTGGTGGCCGCCACGGGCCTGGCCCGGCCCACCGTGCACAGGCTCGCCCTGGCCCTGATCCATCACCGGCTTGTAAGCCGCGACATCCAGGGCCGGTTTGTCCTCGGCAGCCGCCTGGTGGAGCTGGCCTCCGCCGCCGGCGAGGACCGTCTCATCGCTTCCGCCGGGCCGGTCCTGATGCAGCTGCGCGACGCCACCGGCGAAAGCTCCCAGATCTTCCGCCGCCAGGGCGAATGGCGTATTTGCGTCGCCTCCGCGGAACGCCCCATCGGCCTGCGCGACACCATCCCCGTCGGCACCAAGCTTTCCATGAAGGCCGGCTCCGCCGCCCAGGTGCTGCTCGCCTGGGAAGACCACGACCGGCTTCTTGAGGGCCTGCAGGCCGCCCGTTTCACGCCCACCGTGTTGGCAGGCGTACGACGGCGGGGCTGGGGACAGAGCCTCGGCGAACGCGAGCCCGGGGTCGCCTCAGTCTCGGCCCCCGTCCGGGGACCGTCCGGACGCGTGATCGCCGCCGTCTCGATCTCCGGCCCCATCGAGCGGCTCACCCGCCAGCCGGGCCGCCTCCACGCCGAGGTGGTCTGCAACGCCGCACGGCTCCTCACCGAGGCCCTGCGCAAGAGCAACGACTGAGGCCCCGTCCGTCCAGGCCTGGCTGCCCCCGGCTAGGCTGTCGGCATGAACAGCTACGCAGTCTTCCTCCGCGGGATCAATGTCGGCGGGATCAACATCAAGATGGCGGACCTCAAGGATGCACTTGCGTCGCAGGGGTTCGCGGATGTCAAGACACTGCTGGCCAGCGGCAATGTGGTGCTTGCCAGCGACGAGGATCCTGCTGCGGTCAAGCGGACGTTTGAAAAATGCCTGCGTGACGCGTTCGGCTACGACGCCTGGGTAGTTGTCCTGACGGCACACCGGGTCTCCGAACTCGTGGCGGCCTGCCCGTATCCGCCGGACGACAAGGCAACACACACGTACATCACACTGGCCTCGGACACCACCATGCTCGATGAGCTGGACGCGGCCGGCGCAGCCCTTGACGGGGCTGAACAGAAACGGCTCGGTCCGGAGGCACTGGCCTGGCTGGCTCCGGCCGGCGGGACGCTGGACAGCCCCTTCAGCAAGATCTCGTCCAAGGCCAAGTTCAAGGCAACCACCACCACCCGGAACCTGCGGACGCTGATCAAGGTCAGCGACGCCGCGTCCGTCCTGGCGTAACGGCCTTAGTTTCCAGCCGCAGCCATCAGCGCCGCGTTGAAGGACGCGAGCCTGCTGACCTCAACTTCCACCGGCTCCACCACGAAGTCCCGGGCAACCTCGCCCACCGCTGCCCTCAGCCGTTTCCTGGCCCTGGCCGCACGCGCCCTCGCGGCTTCCGACCCAATGAATTTTCCGGTCAGCGCCAGGAAGATCCCCAGCACCACACCGCCGGCAATCATCAACGTCGGCACCGGCCAGCCTTCCACCTTCGGAACCTCGGGGACGGGCAGTTGGAGATAGCCGAGCCCTGCCAGCACGCCAAGCCAGCCCAGGCCACCCAGGACTGTCAGCAGCGCGAGCCACTGGACCACGTTGAACACCCCCCACCACCAGGACTTCCGGGACGCCATCAGGTCCGTGCCCGCGATGGCCTGGTCCAAGGCATCCGGCAACGCTTCCCGCCCTTCCCGGGCAGCACCCCGGATTGCCGCACGCCACGGTCCGGGCGCGCCCGCACTCGCCGCGTCCGCAAACTCACGGACAGCAGCATCCGTCCGGGCGCGTTCCGGAGCTCCCGCTGCCGGGAGCGACGTCCGGTTAAGTTGGGACGGAAAAGAACTTCTCAGATTGAGCCGGCGGAGCGGATCCGGCCGGAACCGCACCAGCCACCGCGTCACCGGCCACCCCGTGCGGCGCGTCGACTCGATGCGATAGGACCGCGCAACTGCGTCCACCACCACGGGCACGTTGGCGGCCGTTGCCAGCTCATCGGTGAGTCGGGATTTCGACGCCGGCCTGACACCGGCGGCTTCACCAGCGCCGGCGGCTTCCCGGAGTTGCCCGGAGGCCCGCGAAACGTCCGCGGCCAGCCGCTGCGAAAGTGCCTGGCGCTGCACCACAACACCCCGGATGGCGCTCCGGACTTTGTCCACACCGGTGCCCTTCAGGGCCGATGCGCCCAGGACCTGAACCTTGCCCAGCCCGTCGCGGGCAAGGATCCCTTTCAAGGACTCCAGCACAGGCTGCACGTCCCGTTCAGGCAAGCGGTCCACCTGGTTGAGGACCACCAGGGTCACGGCACCATGGGCGGACAGGGGCGTAAGGAAATCGTTGTGGACTGCCGCGTCGGCGTACTTTTGCGGGTCCAGGACCCAGACCAGGACATCAACCAGGCCAACCATGCGCTCCACGATCGCGCGGTTCGCGGCCCTGGTGGAATCGAAGTCAGGCAGGTCCAGCAGGATCAGCCCCGTGCCCTCGTCCGCGAAGCCGGCCACGGGCTCGGCATGGTGGCGGTTGCGCACCTCAAGCCAGTCCAGCAGCGGCTCGCTGCCGTCAGCGCCCCAGACACCTGCCAACGGTTCCGACGTTGTGGGGCGGCGGGCGGCCGCCGTCGCGATTTCAGCGCCGCTGACCGCGTTGAAGAGTGACGATTTGCCGCTGCCGGTGGCACCGAAGAACCCAACAACGGTGTGATCAGCCGACAGTGACCGCCGGGAGCTCGCGCGTTCGAGTAGCTGGTACACCTCCTCGAGTGCGGCATCCGGCAAGACGCCTTCGGCGAGTTCGCGGGCATCATTGAGGGCTTCGAGCCTGCGGTCCAGCTGCGACGCTTCACGGGCAACGCTGTGGCGGCTCATGCCTTGTCCGCCAGGCGGGCCAGGGCAGCGGCGTGGTCGGTCAGGATCCGGCCGGTGTCCGCGCCGCCCTCCGGCAGGCGTTGGAGGAATTTCTGCTGCTCTGCCTGCAGCAGCCGCTGGCAACGGGCATGGAGGTCATCCCGCGCAGTCTGCGCCAGCCGGCGGACCGCGGCTTCGCCGAACACTGCCTCGAGCAGTTTCTGGCCGACGACGGCGGTACCGCCCGCCACGCCGATCTCCAGCCCGGTGAGGCCGGCGGTCATGGAAAACACCACGATCATCAGCGCGGCACCCAGTCCGTTAATGCCGAAGGAAAGCCATCTGGCCTGCGTGCGCTTGCCCTGCCCTTCCGTCCGGATCAGTTCCATCAGGCCGGCCTGCCAGGCCCTGATCTCCGCTGCGGCCACATCGGCAAATCCGGGGCTGGTGCCGGACAGATCGTCCGTCCCCAGGAGCCCGCGGCCGGCCGGGTCCGAGCGCCACCGCTGGTGAGTTTCCTCGCCGGCGTTGGCGGCCTCGTCCAGGATGACGGCCTGCAACCCCGTTTCGATGGCGGCCTCAACCCGGACGGCCGGCGTCGGCTCGCCCCGGAAGAACGCTCCCACGCGGTCCCGCAGCCGTCCGATGTTCTGTTCCAGCGCCCGGAAGAATTCCCCTGTTCCGACGAAGTCCTGCCAGCGCGCCAATACTTCGCCGCGGAGGAGGGCGCCGTCCTTTGTTGCGTCCAGGATCCGCGCTCCGGCATCGCGATAGGCGGCCTCAGCGCCTGCACGGAGCGAGGCCGCGGCCCGCTCCTGTCCCTGGACCGCGTGCGCCACGGCGCCGACCCGCCCGGCCAGCGCCTTCACCGTCCCGTTGAGGGTCCGGCGGGCAATTTCGGACCGCCCAGCGGCGTCGGCTGCAAGGTCCTGCAGCCAGCGCCGCAGCGGCTCCACGGCGCTCGTTGGCAGCATGCCAAGATGGTCCAGGTCCGTCTCCGGCACAATGAACAGTCCGGCATCGCCGAGGCCTTCCTGCCGCAGCAACGCGCGGAGATCGGCGCTGACTTCGGCTTCCGCCTCCGCCGGCACACGGTCCAGGACCAGGGCCACCATGATGTCCCGCGAGGACGCGTCCAGGAGCAGCTTCCACGGGACCGCGTCTGCGTAGCGGTTGGCAGTGGTCACAAAAACCCAGAGGTCCGCGGCGGCCAGCAATTGACCGGCGAGCCGGCGGTTGTCGTCGGAAATGGAGTCGACGTCGGGAGCGTCAAGCAGCGCGATCCCCTGCGGAACAGCCTTGTCCGCCACCAGCACCAGGGAGGAAATGGCCTCCGCATCGGGTGTTGCGCCGGCCCGGCTGGCCGGGACGGGTTCCGTGGAAACAGTCCCCCGGATCCGGTTGAGGGTGGGCAGCACACGGTGGCCTTCGAACCAGCCGGCATCGGCCGGGTGGTGCAGCAGAATGGGCTGCCGGGTGGTGGGCCTGATGGCGCCGGAGCGTGTGACCGGGTGCCCCACCAGGGCGTTGACCAGCGTTGACTTGCCGGCGCCCGTGGAACCCCCGACGACGGCAAGCAGCGGTGCGTCCAGGCTGCGGTACCGCGGCAGGATGTAGTCGTCCAGCTGGGCGACGGCGTTCCGCGTGTCCTGGCGCGCCTGTTCGACGTCCGCAAGGGCGAGCGGCAACGACACTGCGGACAGATCCCCACGCACGGCCTCAAGCAAGGCCAAGGCTGGCTCCGACGCCGCGTCGAGCCGGTCCGGCTGCGTTCTCGGGGCGCGCTTAGGCGGCGAAGGCTGCGTGGGACGAAGCCCGTCTGAGGAGGTCACAGGATCATCATGCCAGTTGCGCCGGCTTTTCCACCGGGCCCCGGTTTTGTCCTATAACCCGCAGCGCAGCCTCCACAACGAAAAAACGGCCCCGGGCTGATGCCCGGGACCGTTCGTTGGTGACCCCAGCGGGATTCGAACCCGCGTTACCGCCGTGAGAGGGCAGCGTACTAGGCCGCTATACGATGGGGCCGCGTACTTCCAGGAAGTTTTCACTTCCAACCGGCGCCAGGCCGGTTTGCTAAGTGAGTATTTCATACACTCAGCGCGCGTTTCAAATCGGCGAACCGATCTGAAACCACTGATTTGCCGCGGTTAGCCTGCGACCAAACAGAGCTGGGATACCAGGACTCGAACCTAGAATGACGGTACCAGAAACCGTAGTGTTGCCAATTACACCATATCCCAATGATACTTTCGGGCCGGAGTTTCGGGCTTCAAGCCGCGCTCCGTGCGCCTCAGCACGAGAAATTACTTTACCCGAGACTTTGGGCTGGCACAAATCGGCGCCGAAGGACTGAGGTCCGGACCCCTTGCCAGATCACCCGGAATAAGTTTACTCTCGGTAAGTTACCCGAGAGTAACCACCCTCTGCCTTTGCTGCAGGCACTTCGGATTTTAGTTTTGCGTCCGGACTGCCGCCCCTGGTCCAGGTGGGTGGCCGGCAGATTTCACACTGCCGGCAAACCGTCGAGAGGACCCACCGTGACACAAAGTCGTGCCGCCGCGCCCACCAAGACCCGAACCCGGGCACAGCAGCTTGCTATCGCCGTCCTGGCCCTGATGCTGATTGCTTTGCTTGGGTTTTACACCCTGGTCACCGGCAGGATCACCGACGGATCGGCCAAGCTGATGGACGGTGCGGGCCAGGCCTCGGCCGGCGCTGAGCAGCTCAAGGACGGCGCCGGTCAGCTGGCGGCCGGCGCGGGCATGGCAGACACCGGTGCCGGCAAGCTCTCCTCCGGCGCCGACAAAGTCTCCCTGGGTGTCAGCGAGAAGCTGGCCCCGGGCGCTGAAAAACTGCAGTCCGGTGCAGACCAACTCGCCGCTGGCGCTGTCAAGATCGAAACTGACGTCAACAACAAGCTCGCGCCCGGCGTGTACAAAGTGGACGATGGCGCCCGAAAGCTCGCCGCCGGAGCCACCCAGCTCGCCGCGGCACTGACGCCTTCGGCCGCCGGAAACGCCGAGAACAACCTGGCGGACGGCGCGACTGCACTGAATGCAGGTGCGGGCCGTCTGGCCTCCGGAACCGGCGAGCTGGCCGCCGGAACGGCCCAGCTGAAAGGCTACCGGGGAGCGAACAACTCCCCCGAGGCAGGCACCGGCACGGCGGCCTTGGCACAGGCCCTTGAGCTGCTGGAAGCGGCAGCGTCGGACCCGCTTCAGGGGCTGGTTCCACTGTCCGTTGTCAAGGACAAGATCGCCAAGATCACCGCTGGAGCCCACAAGCTCGACGCCGGAGCGCAGCAACTGCAGGCTGGCGCGGGGAAGCTCAATGACGGAGCGGCACAGTTGCACACTGGAACAGGGCGCCTCACCGCCGGCTTCGCCACTCTGGGTGAAAAGCTCAACAGTCGCGATCCCAACAACCCTGGTGTTGTGCTCGGTACCGAACTGCTGGCCGCCGGAACTGCCCAGATCCGCACCGGCATGGACGGCGTGCCCGGCAATGCCGACCGCCCGGGCCTGATCAATGCCGTCGCCAAGATCACGGAGGGCAGCTCACGGCTGGCGGACGGCACGGTGGCGTTGAATGCCGGGATCAAGGGCGATCCGGCCGATCCGTCAAACCCCGGCCTGCTCCACGGCTCCCAGGCACTGGCTGCGGGCGCTTCGGAGCTGGCCACAGGCAACACCAAGCTGGCCTCGGGATCGACAGAGTTGGCGACCGGTGCCGAGAAACTTGCTGATGGCAATGCCCGGATTGCGGATGGCACGGACACCCTGTACTCCAGCGCAGCGGCCATCTCGCCCACCAGTATGGTGGGGAAGTCGGATACCGCCGTTGCCCTCGGCCTGGTTGCTGTGCTTGTGTTCGGATCCGTGGGCATCTACATGGTGCTGTGGAACAGGCGAAGGCTGCAGTCTGCGGAGTAAGCGGACGGTCAGCCCAGCAACTGCCCCAGCGAGGTGATCTTGTGACCGGTGAAATCCGGCGCCGGCTCCCCCACCCTGTCGAGCCAGACCCCTATCAGGCCCGCCGCCGTCGAACCTTCAGCGTCCAGCATCCTGTTGTCCCCCACATAGAGGGTCTCCTCCGGGACAGTCCCCAACAGGCGGACGCCTTCGAGATAGATGGCCGGCTCGGGCTTGGCCACTCCGACGGTGTCCGTGCCAACCAGGCGCATAACGCGTTCCAGGCCGGCGCCGTCGAGCTTGGCCCGCTGGTAGTCGTGCACGTTGTTGCTGACGGCACCGTAGGGGATGCCGGCCGCGTCCAGCAGGTCCAGGAGCGGCAGCACGTCCTCAAAGGCACGAACATACGTGGGCTGCAGCCGGCTGTAGGCCGAGAGCCACCGGTGCGACTCTTCGCCGTCGGCAAGATCCACCCCGAAGTGCCCCAAGGCCGCCCGCCCCCGCAGGAGGCGCTGGTCGTTAAAGGTCAGCTCCCCCGCCAGGTACCTGTCGTAATAGTGGGTGGTCTCATGCGTGAAGATCCTGCCGAAACGCTCCCACGAGGTCTGGTCCAGGCCGGGCAGGAGGTGCTCGCTGACCTCGCGCAGGGCTGTGGTCATGGCGTATTCGAGGTCCACCAGGGTGTCGTCGATGTCGAACAGGACGCCCCGGATGGTCCCGAAGCGCGTCTTCAGGACTCCGTCAGCGGTGGTGCCCGTGGCAGACATCAGCCGCGGAAGGTGCGGAGCCGGCTCAAGGACGAGTCCTTGCCCAGGATCACCATGGATTCGAAAAGCGGCGGCGAGATCCGGCGCCCGGAGATGGCCGTGCGCACAGGACCGAAGGCCAGCCGCGGCTTCAGCCCGAGGTCCTCCACGAGTGCCTGCTTCAGTGCCGTCTGGATCTCCTCCGGGTTCCAGTCCCGAATGGGCTCAAGGGCAGCAAGGGCGGCGTCGAGGACTTCGGTCAGGTTGGCGGGCAGGCCTTTGCGGGCGTCGTCTGCGACGTCGATCGCGTCGTCGGCCTTGAACAGGAAGGCGAGCATTTCCGGGGCCTCCCCCAGCAGGGTGATCCGCTCCTGGACGAGGGGTGCGGCCTCGGTGAGGATCTCTTCCTCCCGGTCCGTGAGGATCTCCCCCACCAGGTCCGCGGCCCTGAGGTACGGCACCAGGCGCGCACGGAAATCGGCCGCCTCAAGCAGCCGGACGTGCGTGCCGTTGATGGCCTCTGCCTTTTTCAGGTCAAAACGTGCCGGGTTGGCCAGCACATCGTGGATGTCGAAGTGCTCCACGAGCTGCTTGACGGTGAAGATGTCCTCGTCGGCGCTCAGGGACCAGCCCAGAAGGGACAGGTAGTTCAGCAGGCCTTCGGGAATGAAGCCGCGTTCGCGGTGCAGGAACAGGCTGGATTCGGGGTCGCGCTTGGAGAGCTTCTTGTTGCCCTGGCCCATGACGTAGGGAAGGTGGCCGAACTCCGGCATGTACTCGGCCACGCCGATGGCGTGGAGGGCACGGTACAGGGCGATCTGGCGGGGCGTGGAGCTGAGCAGGTCTTCGCCGCGCAGCACGTGCGTGATTCCCATCAGGGCATCGTCCACGGGATTTACCAGCGTGTACAACGGCGCGCCGTTGGCACGGACCACCGCGAAGTCCGGCACGGAGCCGGCCTTGAACGTGATCTCGCCGCGGACGAGGTCCTTGAACGTGAGGTCCTCGTCCGGCATCCGCAGGCGCAGCACGGCCTGGCGGCCTTCTGCCTTGTACTGGGCCAGCTGTTCCTCGGTGATGTGACGGTCAAACCCGTCATAACCCAGCTTGGGGTCGCGGGAAGCCGCACGGTGGCGGGCTTCGATTTCAGCCGGCGTGGAGTAGGACTCGTAAATGTGGCCGCCGGCCTTCAGCCGAGCGATGACATCCTGGTAGATGTCGCTGCGCTGGGACTGGCGGTACGGCTCGTGCGGGCCTCCCACCTCGACACCTTCGTCCCAGGTGATGCCCAGCCACTTCAGCGCATCCAGCAGCTGGTGGTAGCTTTCCTCGCTGTCCCGCGCCGAGTCCGTGTCCTCGATGCGGAAGACCAGGGTGCCCTTGGTGTGCCGGGCATAGGCCCAGTTGAACAGCGCCGTGCGGATCAGGCCCACGTGCGGGGTGCCCGTGGGTGACGGGCAGAACCGCACCCGGACCGGGGTTTCGGCAGTGACGGACGGGATGGCGGCAGGGTTCAGCGCGGAGGCAGTAGTCATAATGGTTCCAACTTTACCCGTCAGCGGCGGACCACCGGGTTGGACAGGCGGCCGATGCCCTCGATCTCCACGTCATACCGGTCCCCTGCGGTGACGACGTCGACGCCGGCCGGGGTGCCGGTCATGATGACGTCCCCGGGGAGCAAGGTGAAGGCCTGGGACACGATGGAAACGATTTCCCGGACGCCGCGGATCATCTGGCTGGTGCTGCCGTCCTGGCGCAGTTCGCCGTTGAGCCAGCCCTTGATGGCCAGGTCTTCGGTGTCCAGCTCGGTCTCGATCCACGGTCCGAGGGGTGCCGACGTGTCGAAGCCCTTGGCCCGGGCCCACTGCAGGTCCGTTTTCTGGACATCGCGGGCGGTGAGGTCGTTGCCGCAGGTGTAGCCGAAGATGACGTCGTCGACGCGGTCTTCCGGGACGTCCTTGCAGATCCGGCCGATGACCACACACAGCTCGGCCTCGAACGAAACTTCGTCGGAGAATTCCGGCAGCACAATGGGGTCGCCGGGGCCGATGACGGAGGTGTTCGGCTTCAGGAACAGCAGCGGCTGCTGCGGGACTTCATTGCCCAGCTCGGCGGCGTGCTCTGCGAAGTTGCGGCCCACGCCGATCACCTTGCTGCGGGGAATGATCGGCGCCAGGAGCCGGACGTCTTCGAGCTTGTGCTTGACGTGGGTGCGCTCCACGCCGTTGAAGAAGGGGTCGCCGTTGATGACAGTGATTTCCTCACTGCCGGGCTCGCCTTCAACAACGCCGTAGAGGGGATCGGAATCGACTACAAACCTGGCAATACGCATGGTGGCTAGCCTACCGTCTTGAGCGGCGGCAGCTGCCCTTGCGTCACGCCGTACTGTCAGGCGCCCGGGAGCCCACGGAGGTAGTCGAGCTGCGCGGCCACGGACATTTCGGCTGCCCGCCGGACGGAAGGGTCGACGTCGGCGTACACGGCGTCTGCCACGTCCGCCACCGCGGCGTCCCCGCCGAGCCGGACCAGCGCTGCGCGGATCTGTGCCAGCCGCTCCTGCCGGTGCTCGCGGTAGGCGCGGGTAATGGCTGCAAGGGAGGGAAGCACCGGCCCGTGGGCCGGCAGGACGGTGGCCGGGCCGAGGGCTTCGAGCCGGTCGAGGGACCGCAGGTAGTCCCCCAGCCTGCCGTCCGGGTAGTCCAGCATGGTGGTGCCGCGGCCCAGAATGGTGTCGCCGGTCAGCAGAGAGCCATGCGGGCCGTCGTCGGGTAGGAAGAAGCAGACCGAATCCGAGGTGTGGCCAGGCGTGGCCAGGACCTGGACCGTCACGCCGGCCGCCTGGATGGTTTCGCCGTCCTGCAGGGGCTCGCCGCCGCCGTGGCAGTGCCGGGGATCGGCCGCGCGGACCGGGGCGCCCGTGAGCTCGTGGAGCCGCTGGGAACCCGCCGTGTGGTCGGCGTGCCGGTGGGTCACCAGAATAAATTCCACGGGGCCCACGTCCGCGAGGCGGCGGAGGTGGGCCTCGTCGGCAGGGCCCGGATCCACCACCACGGATGTACTGGCGCCGGGGGCGGAGATGACATACGAATTCGTGCCGTCCAGGCTCATGGGCCCGGGGTTGGGTGCCAGGAAGAAGGCCGTCAGTGGACTGGCAGCGAGTGGAGTACCGCTCGAGGTGAAGTTCACTGCACCATCTTCGCATTAGGCCGGCACGGAATAACCTCACCCCCGCGGCAGGTTATGGCTGCTGAAACCACCGCCCAGAGAGACAGGCACACCCATGAGCACTTCATCCAGCATCTCGTTGTCCGACCTGTTGTCCGGCGCCGACGCCGTGGGGCACGACCACGCGCTGACGGAGAAGAACAGCGGCCTGCAGCACATCCACAACCACGCGACCGGCGCCATTGTCTGGTTTCCCACGTGGCGGAAGTTCCGTGAAACCACCGACTGGCGCGAGGAAGTCGATGCTTTCGCCGAGGACTTCAGGTCGGGTTCACGTCCGGTGGAAAAAGGGGCGTCCAATTTCCTGGCCGCAGACCTCGACTCACTCCTCAAGCGCGCCGCTGCCTCCAGCGACGCAAACATTTTTGTCCAGGCGAACCTTACGAAGCACCTGACCCGGACCTGGGCTGTGGCCGACGCCGTTGCGGAGGCAGCGGGGACGGATCTGCCCACCGGCGGCAGCAAACAGTCCATCTTTGCCGACTATCCCTACGACGTTTACGCTCAGGACGGCGGTGCCTTCGCCACCGCACTCTGGAACGACGTCATCGATGCCCGCCGCAACCGCGCCCTGGCCGACGAAGCGGCGCGCAAAGCCCTGAAGCCGGTCTCGCGCAAGGCCCTCAAGAATGCGGCCCGGAAGGCCGCCCGCCGCTGAGGGTGCCTGGAAACAGCAACGCGGGGTCACTTAACGCCCATCCCGATGCGGTTATTGGGCGCTAGGTGACCCCGCGTTGCGGTGGTCAGGGTTGTGGCGGTCAGGCCAGGCGGGTCAGCCAGCCGTGGGTATCCGGCGCGGTTCCGGTCTGGATGCCCAGGAGCTGTTCGCGGATGGCCATGGTGGTCTCGCCCGCCTTCGCGTCCTCGGAGCCGATGAATTCGGTGGTGTCCTTCAGGACACCGATGGGCGTGATGACCGCTGCGGTGCCGCAAGCGAAGACCTCGGTGATCTCGCCGGAGGCCACGCCCTCGCGCCATTCATCAAGGGTGATCTTGCGCTCGGCGACCTCGCGGCCCATGTCGTTGGCCACCTGGATAACGGACATCCTGGTGATTCCTTCCAGGATGGTTCCGGTGAGTGCAGGAGTCACGAGGGATCCGTCCTTCATCACAAAGAACACGTTCATGCCGCCGAGCTCTTCGACGGCGTTGTCGTTGAACTGGTCCAGGAAGAGGACCTGCTTGCAGCCGTTGGCTTCGGCTTCCTGCTGGGCGATCAGGGAGGCTGCGTAGTTGCCGCCGCACTTGGCCGCACCGGTGCCGCCGCGGCCTGCGCGGGCGTACTCGCGGGAGATCCAGATGGACACAGGCTTGAGCTCGCCGCCGAAGTAGTTGCCGGCAGGAGAGGCGATCACACGGAAGGACACCTCACGCGCTGCCCGGACACCCAGAAAGGCCTCGGTGGCGATCATGAAGGGGCGCAGGTACAGGGCCTCGCCGTCACCGGCGGGAACCCATGCCTTGTCCGCCTGCACCAGTTCCCGGATGGCGCCGAGGAAGTATTCCTCGGGCAGTTCCGGAAGTGCCAGGCGTCGTGCCGACTTGTTCAGGCGGGCCGCGTTGGCCTCCGGACGGAAGGTCCAGATTGAGCCGTCAGCGTGGCGGTATGCCTTGAGGCCTTCGAAGATCTCCTGGCCGTAGTGCAGCACCGCGGCAGACGGGTCCAGCGAGATGGGTCCGTAGGCCTCAACGCGCGCGTTGTGCCAGCGACCCTCACCTTGCTCGTCCACACTGTAGTCGACGACGGCCGTGTGGTCGGTGAAGTAGTTGCCAAATCCTGGGTTGGCCAGGATGGCTGCACGCTCTTCAGCTGACTTCGGGGTTGCCGAGAGCTGCTGGTTAAATTCGACGCCATGGGCGGTCTGAGTCATGGTTCCTCCACGATCGGCTGCCTTCCGAATGCGGTTCAGCACTGAACCGCAGGGCAGCATTTGGTGATTCGAAACTAGCTTACGCCGGTTAACCGAGTCTCAAGAGCACGGTTTAGAGCGCTGCGGCGATGGCGTCCCCGACGGCGCTGGTACTGCGGGCGCCGCCGTCGCGGGTTTCGACGTCGGCGATCACCGCAGCTTCGATCCGGCGGGCCGCGGCGGTGTAGCCGAGGTGGTCCAGCAGGAGCACCGCCGACAGGATGGCCGCGGTGGGATCTGCCTTCTGCTGTCCGGCGATGTCCGGGGCCGAACCGTGGACAGGTTCAAACATGGACGGGGCCGTGCGGTCCATGTTGATGTTGCCGGACGCCGCCAGCCCGATGCCGCCGGTGATGGCTGCAGCGAGGTCAGTGAGGATGTCGCCGAAGAGGTTATCGGTGACAATGACATCGAAGCGTGAGGGGTCGGTGACCATAAAGATGGTGGCCGCATCAACGTGCAGGTAATCGTGGGTGACCTCGGGGAATTCCTGGGCCACCGCCTCGACGGTGCGCTTCCACAGGTGGCCGGCGTAGACCAGGACGTTGTGCTTGTGCACCAGGGTCACATGCTTGCGTTCCCGGGCGCTGGCGCGGCGGAAGGCATCGCGGACAACGCGCTCCACGCCATATGCCGTGTTCAGTGAGACCTCGGTGGCCACCTCGTGGGGTGTGCCGGTGCGAAGCGAGCCGCCGTTGCCCACATATGGACCCTCGGTTCCCTCACGGACGACGATAAAATCGATGGTGCCGGGATTGGCCAGCGGACTCCCGACTGTTCCGTACAGCCGCGACGGCCGCAGGTTGACGTAGTGGTCCAGGCTGAAGCGGAGCTTGAGCAGCATCTCCCGCTCGATGATGCCGGACGGAATCCGGGTGTCGCCGGGGGCGGCGCCGACAGCACCGAAGAGGATCGCGTCCCGTGTACGCAGGTCGGCGAGGACCTCGTCCGGAAGGGTCTCGCCGGTGGCCAGCCAGTGCTCGGCACCGAGCTGGTAGTGGGTCTGTTCTAGGACAACGCCTTCAGCGGCGACAGCCTTTTCGAGTACCTTCAGTGCCTCGGCAATGACCTCTGGGCCAATGCCGTCACCGGGAATGACAGCGAGATTGATCGTGGATGCGCTCATGGTCCAAGAATATTAAGACGATCCGCATGGCGGACAATCAGTCTCATTTGCTGAGACGCAGGAGTGGGTCCTCCGGTGAGGCCACCACCACCACGTTGGTGCCCCAGAAATCATCCGTATAACAGGAAATCAGGACCAGCCTGTTGGGTGCCACTTGCCAGATGGGGCTGTCCTTGAGGCCGGACTTGACGTAGGTAGTCACCGAATCCACCACGTAGGCCACTTCGCCCGTGGCTGTGGCCACTGTCAGCCTGTCACCTGCCGCCGCCTTGGTACTCAGCCGGTTGAACGGCGCGTCCCTGTCCACCCAGCTATGGCCGGCGATGTAGGTGGTATTGACCGAGCCCGCTCCGGGCACACCGTAGGGCGACAGCCAGTAGCCGTCCATGGTGGGCGGCGGCACGATAGTTTGAGTGGCCTGGTCCTCGCCGGTGGGTTTGAGCGGATGGACCACCACATCGATGTCAGCGGCCGGGTACACCAGCCGCTGCGGCGGCGACGCTGCCGGACCGGCCGGGACGGGCGTGCCGGTATCCACCGAGGGTGTGGGGGTGGCTGGCACTGGAGTCGGGGCCGTCGGCTGCACAGCAACCCCGGTCACCGTCGGCGACGCTCCCGGCCCGGCCAGGAGTGGCAGAAATGCGAACGCCAGGTAGGCCAGCACTCCACACAGCGCCACAAAGACAATGCTCTTGGCGGTGAAGAGCCTTCCATCGCTGTCCATCGTTACCCGCTGTCAGTCGGATTTGCCCGGTTTGCCGGCAGGCGCCGTGCCCTTTGTGGCCACGGCGCCTGCCGGTGATTCAAACAGCGCCCCTGCGGGCGCCAGTAGCCGGCGTCATTCCTTCCGGTGCCGGGATACGGTACCGCTGGCTGCCAGGGTCTTGCGGGCAGCCACTCCCGCTGCAGCGAGCAACATCACGACGATGCCAGCGGCCCAGGGGGCGATGGAAACGTCAGTCGAACCTGCCATTGCAGTCTGGACATTGAAGCCAGGGTTGTTGGCGGCTACGGCACCTTGACCCGCCGGAGCACCCACAACAGCACCTCTGGGAGTTTCGCCCGGCGTCACCGGCGTAACAGCAGGCGGGACCACCGGAGGAACAACAGGCGGCACGTCTGGCGGTACTATTGGCGGCACCGTTGTGGGAACGCAGCCGTTGTTAAAGGTTGCCTGCCCCTTAGCCGTCCAGTTCTGGCCTGCAGGCAGCACGTTGCCGTTGTTCGGCGGGATGATGTCTTCAGTGTGCTGGTGGTTGGCGTTGGCGTGGCCGTTGAGCCCCTGCAGGGCGATCGTAATCGGCCGGTACGGGTTCGTGTCGGAGCCCGTGGCGTGGCAGATGCTGATCTTGTGATCGCCGTGGCCGTTACCCTCGCCTGGTGCGGCGCAGCCTGCATTCCAGATGCTTGCCTTGTCAAGGTTCTGGCCTCCGGGTAGGACTTTCCCGTCGTTGGCCGGAATGATGTCCTCCTCGTGCTGGTGGCCCACGTGGGCGTTGAGCGCGTTGAGGCTGATGGTCACCGGCCTGTAGGGATTGCTTTCCGAGCCGGTGGCGTGGCAAATGGTGATCTTTTTCTCGTCCTCAGAAGGCGACGCGGTGGCCGGCGCAGTGGCACCCAATAGCGCAAGACCCGCGACACCAAAAGCGGCAAGGATCCGTTTCATTTCCGTCTCCATCCATTGTCTGGTCCAAACTGATCAGACAGGTGGAAGAACGGCGCCATCCCCGACACGGAGGGCTAAAGGCAAACGGACAGCATCGGGGCGACGGTTCTCCCAGATGCGAATCATCAGTTTGCTAACCAGATAAGGCTAGACAGACGGACACCGTCATGTCTCCAGTACTCAGTACCCGCCTTACAAGGCGGGCCCTACTGACCGGCCCCGGAACCGTACTCAGTCCGCGTACCGGCAAGTAGCCAGCAGGGACATACCTAGGCTTCGGCCGGCTCCTCGTACTTGGGGAAGACGGGCGCCGGGGCCGGCAGCGGCGTTCCGGCGACAATCGGCGTGGTGAGCGAGGAGAACTGGCGGGATCCGCCGTCGGGCTGTCCCAAGGTGTCCAACAGCGCGGCAGTGGCGGTGGGCATCACTGGCTGGGCCAGGATGGCCACGATGCGCAGCACTTCCAGCGTCACGTACAGCACGGTGTTCATGCGTTCGACGTCGGTCTTCCGCAGCACCCAGGGGGCCTGATCGGCGAAGTAGGCGTTGGTGTCCCCCAGGACGCCCCAGATGGCCTCGAGTGCGCGGCTGAATTCCTGCTTTTCGAAGGCGGCCCGTGCCGTCTCGAGGAGCCCGTTGGCCTGCGCCAGGATCGCGGTGTCTTCAGCCGTGAACGCACCCGGAACCGGGACCCGGCCCTCACAGTTCTTGGCCACCATGGACAGCGAACGCTGCGCCAGGTTGCCGAAGTTGTTGGCCAGGTCCGAGTTCATGCGGCCCACGATGGCCTCATGGTTGTAGCTGCCGTCGGCGCCGAACGGGACCTCGCGGAGGAAGAAGAACCGTACCTGGTCCAGCCCGTACTGCGCCACGAAGTCCGCCGGCGCCACCACGTTGCCGAGGGACTTGGACATCTTCACGCCGTTGTTGTGCAGGAAGCCGTGGATCATGACGCGCTTGGGCAGTTCGATGCCGGCGCTCATCAGGAACGCCGGCCAGTAGATGGCATGGAACCGTGAGATGTCCTTGCCGATCACATGCACATCGGCGGGCCAGAACTTCTTGAAGGACTCCGAGTCGACGTCCGGGTAGCCGACGCCGGTCAGGTAGTTGGTGAGCGCGTCCACCCAGACGTACATTACGTGCTTGTCGTTGCCGGGGACGGGGACACCCCAGTCGAACGTGGTGCGGCTGATCGACAGGTCTTCGAGGCCGCGCTTGACGAAGCTGATGACCTCGTTGAAGCGGGACTGCGGTGCACCGAACTCCGGCTGGGCCTCGTACAGCGCCAGCAGCCGGTCCTGGTAGGAGGACAGCCGGAAGAAGTAGCTCTCCTCAGCCGTCCACGTCACCTCGGTGTCCGTCTCCTTGGAGTACCGCACGCCGTCGTCCTTGACCAGGGTGTCGTCCTCCACGTAGAAGGCCTCGTCCCGGACGGAGTACCAGCCCTCGTACTTGGACAGGTAGATATCGCCGTTGGCTTCCATCTTCTTCCAGATGGCCTGCGACGCTGCGTAGTGGTCAGCGTCCGTGGTCCGGATGAAGCGGTCGTAGGTGATCCCCAGCGCGGCGTGGGCAGACTTGTAAATTTCCGCGTTGCGGTCCACCAGCTCCTTGGGCGTGACGCCTTCCTTCTCGGCCGCCTGCGCAATCTTCATGCCGTGCTCATCTGTGCCCGTCAGGAACATCACGTCAAAGCCATCGAGCCGCTTGAAGCGGGCCATGGCGTCGGTGGCGATGTACTCGTAGGCATGCCCGATGTGCGGAACACCGTTCGGGTAGGTGATGGCCGTGGTGATGTAGAACGGGGTTTTGGCTGTTGCGCTCACGTGCGGACGTTACCTTTGGTGCGAAGGGGCAGGGCTAGATCAGTTCAGTCAGCGTGTCGCTCAGGCGGACCAGTTCGTGGTCGTGTGAAGCGACCAGTACTGCGATGCCGTCCGAGGTGGTGTCCTTAAGGATGCTGATGATGCGGTTGGCCGAGGCCCTGTCCAGGCTGGCTGTGGGCTCATCAACCACCAGCACACGCGTGCCCAGAATCAGGGCCCGGGCGATCGCCACACGCTGGCGTTCACCACCGGAAAGCTGGGCCGGACGGTGCCGCATCCGGCGGCCCAGGCCCACCAGGTCCAGGAGGTCCTTGGCCATGTCGCGGCGCTGGTCCACCTCGCCGTCGGGCACGGCCGGCAGGAGGACGTTCTCGAGGGCGCTCATGCCGTCGATCAGGGCGCCGCCCTGGTCAACGTAACCGATCAGGGCCCGACGGCGGTCGGCGATTTCGTCGTCGCCCATGCTTTCGAGGGAATCACCTTCCCAGAAAACACGGCCCGACGTCGGCAGGGTCAGTCCCGCGCCCACTGTCAGGATGCTGGTCTTGCCGGATCCGCTTCGGCCGGCGACGCAGTGCATCTCGCCGGCGTGCAGCGTGAGGTCGAAGCCCTCCACAACACTGACGGCTTCGGCACCGCCCTTGCCGCCGCCGTAGCGGATGGTGATGTCGCTCAGTTCCAGCGGGGTCCCGTGGTCCGCGGCCTTGACGATGGTGTTGGCACGGGTCTGCAGGGGCGCCTCAGCCAATCCGGACCTCCGGCTCCGGTGAACATTCGTCTCGTTTGTCATTGGACCACTTTCGTTGCAATCGGTATCCAGCAAAGTACAGCCACGAGGCCGGCGACGCCGGCCCATAGCGCGGCATACGGGGCAAGGAGGAGCCCGATGCCCAGCGCGCCCAGGACGCCCAGCGGCAGGGCCACCGTGCCCACCAGCGCGTTTTCGAAGAGACGGACCTGGCGGAGCATGTCCGGGTTCCAGCCCATGGCCTCAAGGATGCCCAGGTACTGGCGTTTGGCGTTGAGCTCAAACCGGCCGGTAACCAAGGTCAGGACCAGCCCCACTGCGACGCCGGCGAGTGCCAGGAGCATGCTGGGCATCGCCACGCTTGCTGCGGCCAGCCCGCTGAGGGCGCTCGCTCCGGCGGCACGGGGGATGTCGATGAGCAAGGCAACCAGTCCGCCCACCGCGGCTCCGAACACGCCGACTGCGACGGCCAGGGACAGGGTGTTGAACTTGTTCGTGCTGAGCTGCCGGTTGGCAAAGGTCAGCGGGGAGTCCACCGGGATCAGCCGCTCGTCGTGCTGCGGTTCCTGGTCCACCTCATCACGGTGACGCAGCTGTTGGGCGGCGAAGAAGGCCGCTGCCGCATACAGGACCAGGACGGAGGCCGAGACGATGGCTGTGGTCACGCTCCAGCTCACCAGGCTCAGGACGATCCCGGCTACCGCGAGCAGCGCAGCGCCGACACCGAATTCCTCGAGCACCCAGTTCCTGATGCGCACCTGGGTCCAGCCCATGGCGCGGAGGGTCCCGGCTTCACGTTTGCGTTTGCGGATGTAGCTGACGGTGGAGGCGCCGGTCAACAGCGCGGCTCCGCACAGCGTGAGGAAGAGCAGTGTCACGTTGGTCCCTGTCAGGGAGCCGGAGACTGCGTCCGCTGCGTTCTGCCGGACCCAGGACTGCTGGACAGTGCCCAGCGCTGACTCCTTGCCGGCGTCGTCCTTTGAGTATCCGGGGACAAAAATGCTGGCGTCCTCACGGGCGGAACCGGCCACAACAGTAGCCTCAAGACCCATGTCGCGGATCTCGCTGGCGAGCTTTTCGACGTCGGGCTGGGCTTCCTTCCAGCTGCCAGGAGCCTTGGCGCGGACACGCACAGCATCGATCACTGCCGCGTTGTCCTTGTAGCCGCGGGCTGCCGCCAAGCCGTAGAAGTCGGTGATGGCGCCGGCCGACTGGCTCGCCAGTCCGGTGGCACTGAGTGAAGGCTTGAGTCCGGTAGCGGAGACCGACTTGCCTTCGGCGTCCTTGGTGAGGGTAAACGGAGTGGGGTCGTACCCACCCAGCGGAAGGCGGTTGACGTCGCCGGCGGCCTTCTCGACAGCCGCGGGGTCGAAAGTCCCGTAGACCATGGCCAGCGGAGCCGCGAGCTTCTCCCCTATGGCCAGGTCTTCCCGGTAGGACCGTTCATCCACGGGTTCACGCTGCGTCTGGTCCACCGGGGCGCCGTTGGCACCCTTCTCCGGCAGGCGGTTTACGGTGACCCAGTCGCCGGGAACGGCGGTCTTCTGGACCGCACCGTTGGCCGCGGCCTCGCCGTCGGTGTACTTCGGCGCGGCAGCGAAGTCGGTGCTCCACGTAGCCGGAGTGTAGAGCCCCTGGTTGAAGTTTCCGGCGCTGCCCAGGAGACCGGAGTGATCGGTGGAACCGGGCCAGGACAGAGCGAACGGGTCCTTGGACACAAACGGCAGGTAGTCCTTACCGAGGGAACGCGTGGCGGTGCCGACGTCCTTGACAACCTTGCCCGCGGCGTCGATCTCCTCGATGTTCACGTTGTACTTAAGGTCCAGGGAGGTGCCGGAACGGACAACCAGGGGAATGGCCTGCGAGTCAGCGGTCAGCTGTCCGCTGCGCTTCGCCTGCTGGTACTGCGTCATGAGCGGTGCCCAGTACTTGAGCTTGACGCCGAGGAAGTCAGGGCCCTCGTTGAGCTCTTCCAGGCTGATGCCGTTGGTGAAGAGGCTCTCGAAGTGGCGGCCGATCGCTCCGGCGTTCCGCGCGTCAGCGGGCGGGGCCTTCTCCAGCGGGGCGAGGAAGTCGCCCGCCGAGCCAAGCAGTGCGCGCTCGGAGACGGGGTCGACGGCGACCACGGACTCGGTCACTTCGGGAGACAGCGGCAGTGACACCGAAAGGTTGAACAGGTTATGTTCGGAGCCGCCGGCTGGAGCCGGGAATTTGATGCCCGTCTCGCCTGCGGGAGGTGCGATCCGGATGCTGGTGCCCCCGGCCGTCTGCTCTTCGATCAGGCGGGCCTTGCCCAGGCTGCCCTCGGCGGTGGACTTGAACAGGGTCTGCTCGGAGACACCGTCGGAGCTGACGGCGCTGGCGGTCAGGCGGTACTTCTTGGGGGTGTCGCCGAGAACGGACTCAGCAGCGGGCCATTTGCTGGGATCTGTGGCGCCGGCGGCCTGGTCCGTGGTCGCTGTGCCTGCCAGCCCGGAGTTGTAGCCCAGGTAGTCCATGGCGTCGAGCCGTGGCGCTTCCAGGTTCTGCGTCACGCGGGACACCAGGCTGATGGGGGCCGCCACGGACGTTCCGGAAAGCTTCCGGATGTTCTCGAGCTGGTCAAAGCCGATGCCGCCGCCGCCGTTGGCGATCTCCGGCTGCATCAGCGCCCCAGAGCCTGCCTTGGCCTGGACCAGGACGTCGTAGAGACCCCGCGAGTTCTCATCCACCGTTCGGTTGAGTGCGGCCTGCGACTGGCCTTGGACGAGGACCGACAAGCACATGGCTGCGATCAAGATGGCCGCGGTCAGCAGCAGCACTTTGCTTCTGATGAACCTCTGGACGGCGTTCATTGGGCTCCCTGAAACCTGGATTGCGTGCGCACACCGGGATCCGCAGGCGGCGGATATATAGGATTTCCTGCCTGGTGTGCAAAAAGTATTGGCCGGTCTGCCGGCGTGGTCCTGAAACAGGACCTAGCCATTGTAAGCAGACCGGCCAATCATACGTGGCCGACGTTAAGGTTCGGTCACGCGTAGTTGATGGCGGTGCGGTTCTTAGTCCTCGAGGTCCACTTCGCGGACCATTTCGGCGCCGATGCC
Source organism: Arthrobacter sp. UYNi723 (assembly GCF_054057635.1). Classification (NCBI taxonomy): domain Bacteria; kingdom Bacillati; phylum Actinomycetota; class Actinomycetes; order Micrococcales; family Micrococcaceae; genus Arthrobacter; species Arthrobacter sp. UYNi723. The sequence continues at coordinate 325,227 of NZ_JBSRZM010000001.1, read as the reverse complement.
TGCCTTGATGGCGTCAAGCACCTGCTGCGGAACGGAACTGTCGATGGTCAGCAGTGCCAGAACCTGGCCGCCTTCCGCCTGCCGTGCCACCTGCATGCCGGCAATGTTGATATTGTTCATGCCCAGGATGTGTCCGATGGTTCCGATCACACCCGGCCGGTCGGCGTAGGCCACCACCACGAGGTGCTCGCTGATGGGGATCTCAACGTCGTAGCCGTTGACGCCGACGAGCTTCTGGATCTGCTTCGGACCCGTGAGCGTACCTGCCACGGAGATCTGGCTGCCGTCGCTCAAAGCACCCCGGATGGTGAGGACGTTGCGGTAGTCCTCCGCTTCCGCCGTCGTGATGAGGCGGACGTTGATGCCGCGCTGTTCGGCGATGACCGGCGCGTTGACGTAGGAAACCTGCTCGGTCACCACATCGGCAAAGATGCCCTTGAGCGCGGCAAGTTCCAGGACCTTGACGTCCAGCGCCGCGATCTCGCCGGCCACCTCGACGTCGATCTGGGTCAGGGAGGCGTGGGTCAGCGCGGTGAAGATCCGGCCCAGCTTTTCGATCAGCGGGATGCCCGGACGGACATCGGAGGCGATCACGCCGCCGGCCACGTTCACGGCATCCGGTACGAGTTCGCCGGCCAGCGCCAAACGCACGGACCTGGCAACCGAGACGCCTGCCTTCTCCTGGGCTTCATCGGTGGATGCACCCAGGTGCGGGGTGACCACCACGTTGTCCAGGGCGAAGAACGGCAGGTCCGTGCTGGGTTCCTTGACGAAGACGTCCACGGCTGCGCCGGCGATCTGGCGGTCCTGCAGGGCCGCGTAGAGCGCCTCTTCGTCCACGAGGCCGCCACGGGCCACGTTGACCACGTAGGCGGTGGACTTCATCTTGGTGAACGCGTCAGCGCCGAGCATGCCGACGGTTTCCGGCGTCTTGGGCATGTGGATGGTCACGAAGTCCGACTGGCTCAGCAGCTCATCCAGGGTGACGAGCTTGACGCCGAGCTGCGCGGCGCGGGCAGAGGTGATGTACGGATCATAGGCGAGGATCTCGGTGTCGAAACCCTGGAGGCGGGCAGCAACGAGGGCGCCGATGCGGCCCAGGCCGATGATGCCGATCTTCTTCTCGAAGAGTTCAATGCCGGTGTACTTGGAGCGCTTCCATTCACCGTCTTTCAGGGCGGAGCTGGCCTGCGGGATGTGGCGTGCAAGGCTCAGGATGTGGCCCACCGTCAGTTCCGCTGCCGAAATGATGTTCGACGTCGGGGCGTTGACCACCATCACGCCGGCCTGCGTGGCGGCTTTGATGTCGACGTTGTCCAGGCCAACGCCGGCGCGGGCGATGACCTTGAGGTTCTTCGCGGCGGCAATGGCTTCGGCGTCCAGGTGGGTGGCGGAGCGGACCAGGATGGCGTCCACGTCCGCGATGGCGGCGAGCAGCTGGGACCGGTCGGAGCCGTCAGTCTGGCGGATCTCGAAGTCCGGGCCGAGGGCCTCGATGGTGGCGGGCGAAAGTTCTTCGGCGAGCAGTACTACGGGTTTTGACACGAGTGATCCTCTGCGTTGCAGTCCTTGGGATGGAACAAGTCTAGGCGGACGGAAAGGCCGGGCTCACATTGTTAAGTGAACCCGGCCTCATGATGGCACCCCGAGGGGCACCCGCACAGCAGACTTAGCGGGCTGCGGAGCCCTCTACGTAGTCCTCGTCCGTCTGCTGCCAGGCGAACAGGGAGCGCAACTCGCGGCCAACGGCCTCGATCGGGTGCTGCTCAGCCTTGGCACGCAGGGCCTTGAACTCTTCGCCGCCGTTGTCCTGGTCGTCGATGAAGCGCTTGGCGAACGCGCCGCTCTGGATGTCGGCGAGGACAGCCTGCATGTTTTCCTTCACGTCGGGGGTGATGACGCGCGGGCCGGAGACGTAGTCGCCGTACTCTGCGGTGTCGGAAACGCTCCAGCGCTGCTTGGCGATGCCGCCTTCCCACATGAGGTCAACGATGAGCTTGAGCTCGTGAAGAACCTCGAAGTAGGCGATCTGCGGCTGGTAGCCGGCTTCGGTCAGGGTTTCGAAGCCGTACTGGACCAGCTGGGACACGCCGCCGCAGAGGACGGACTGCTCGCCGAAGAGGTCGGTTTCGGTCTCTTCCGTGAAGGTGGTCTTGATGACGCCGGCGCGGGTGCCGCCGATGGCCTTGGCGTAGGACTTGGCCAGGTCCCAGGCTGCGCCGGTGGCGTCCTGCTCCACGGCGATGATGTCCGGGATGCCTCGGCCGGCTTCGAATTCGCGGCGCACGGTGTGTCCCGGAGCCTTCGGGGCGATCAGGATGACGTCAACGCCCTCCGGTGCCTCGATGTAGCCGAAGCGGATGTTGAAGCCGTGGGCGAAGGCCAGGGCCTTGCCCGGGGTCAGCTTGTCCTTGATGGAGTCGTTGTAGATCGAGCGCTGGTACTGGTCCGGCGCCAGGATCATGATGACGTCGGCCCATTCGGCGGCGTCGGCAACGGTCAGGGCCTTGAAGCCGGCTTCTTCGGCCTTGGCGATCGACTTCGAGCCTTCCTTGAGGGCGATGACAACCTCGACGCCGGAGTCGCGCAGGTTCAGCGCGTGGGCGTGGCCCTGGGAGCCATAGCCAACAATGGCGACCTTGCGACCCTGGATGATCGACAGGTCGGCGTCGTCGTCGTAGAACATTTCAGTCACTTGGGTAACTCCTCTTGAGTGGATTCACTGGGTACTTCGTCTGTGGGTGTTGCGGTACTGCACGGGCATTGCGCCGCGGTGGGGCCACGCCCCGCCTTGCTAAGCGCTGCGCAACGCCCTGTCACTCATGGAGCGGGATCCCCGTCCAACGGCCAGGGTGCCGGACTGCACAATTTCGCGGATGCCGAAGGGCTCCAGCACTGAAAGCAGCGCCGTGAGCTTTTCGGGATGGCCTGTCGCTTCAATGACCACGGAGTCTGTGGAGACGTCAACCACTGAAGCGCGGAACAGGTCTGCAGCCTGGGTCACCTGCAGACGAGTTGCGGCATCCGCACGTACCTTAACCAGGATGTGGTCTCGCTGTACGGAAGATTCGGGGGTGAGCTCAACAATCTTGATCACGTTGACCAGCTTATTGAGCTGCTTGGTGACCTGTTCAATAAGGTCACCATCGGCGTCGACGACGACGGTCATCCGGGACATGCCCGGAACTTCCGTCGGGCCCACGGCCAGGGAGTTGATGTTAAAGGCGCGCCGGGCGAAGAGGCTCGCGACGCGGGTTAGTACACCGGGCTTGTCTTCAACCAGAACGGACAGTGTGTGGCGGGTCATGTTCAGTCCTCCTCTTCCCATTCCGGGGTCATGTTGCGGGCAACCTGAATCTGGTCGTTGCTAACGCCGGCGGGCACCATCGGCCACACCATGGAGTCGGGGCTCACTACGAAGTCGATGACCACGGGGCGGTCATTGATTTCGAGGGCCTTCTGGATGGTGGCATCGATATCCTCGTCCCGCTCACAGCGGAAGGAAGCACAGCCGTACGCATCGGCCAGCTTGACGAAGTCCGGGATCCGGACGGTTTCGTGGCCCGTGTTCAGGTCCGTGTTGGAGTAGCGGCCCTCATAGAAGAGGGTCTGCCACTGGCGCACCATTCCCAGCGAGGAGTTGTTGATGATGGCAACCTTGATGGGGATCTTGTTGATGGCGCAGGTGGCCAGTTCCTGGTTGGTCATCTGGAAGCAGCCGTCGCCGTCGATGGCCCAGACCACGCGGTCCGGTGCCCCCACCTTGGCGCCCATGGCAGCCGGTACGGCATAGCCCATGGTGCCGGCGCCGCCTGAGTTCAGCCAGGCGTGCGGGCGCTCGTACTTGATGAACTGTGCCGCCCACATCTGGTGCTGGCCAACGCCGGCAACATAGATGCCTTCGGGACCCGTCAATGCGCCGATGCGTTCGATGACGCGCTGCGGGGCGCTGAGCCCGTCCTCCGGCTCGGTCCAGCCCAGCGGGTAGGTTTCCTTAAGGTTATTAAGGAACGCCCACCACGTGGTCAGGTCCGGTGTGCCGGCGGATTCAAACTGTGAGCGGACCGCTTCGGTCAGTTCGGGGATGATTTCCTTGACGGATCCCACGATCGGCACGTCGGCGGTACGGTTCTTGGAGATCTCGGCGGGATCAATATCCGCGTGGATCACCTTGGCGTTCGGCGCGAAGGACTTCAGGATGCCTGTCACACGGTCATCGAAGCGGGCTCCGAGCGTGATGAGCAGATCGGACTGCTGCAGCGCGGTCACCGCAGAAACGGTGCCGTGCATGCCCGGCATGCCCACGTGCTGCGGGTGGGAATCGGGGAAGACGCCGCGTGCCATCAGGGTGGTGACTACCGGGGCGCCGGTCAGTTCAGCCAGCTCGCGGAGTTCCGCGGAGGCATGAGCCTTCACCACGCCGCCGCCCACGTAGAGCACGGGTTTGGTGGCCGCAGCGATCAGCTTGGCTGCTTCGCGGACCTGCTTGTTATGGCCGCGCGTCACCGGGCGGTAGCCGGGGAGGTCGATTTTCGGCGGCCAGGAGAAGGTCATCTGACCCTGCTGGGCGTCTTTGGCGATGTCCACCAGGACGGGTCCCGGACGTCCGGACGAGGCCAGGTGGAAGGCCTCCGCCATAACGTGCGGGATGTCGTTGGGGTCGGTCACCAGGAACGAATGCTTGGTGATCGGCATGGTGATGCCAACAATGTCGGCTTCCTGGAACGCATCGGTGCCAATCACACCGCTGGAGACCTGGCCGGTGATGGCCACCAGCGGCACGGAATCCATGTGGGCATCCATGATGGGGGTAACGAGGTTGGTGGCACCGGGGCCCGAGGTGACGATACAGACGCCCACCCGGCCGGTAACCATGGCATAGCCTTGCGCGGCGTGGCCGGCTCCCTGTTCGTGACGGACCAGTATGTGATTCATGCTGGAGGCCATCAAGGGGTCATAGGTAGGCAGGATAGCGCCACCAGGCAAACCAAAAATATCGTCGACGCCGAGTTCTTCGAGCGATCGGACAATAGCTTGCGAGCCGGTCATCACCGTTGGGGGTACAACGTTGTTCGGCCCAAGGACAGGAGAGACAGCGGCAAGATCAGCGACGACGGCGGCCTGGTCAGCCGTTCGGTCGGCGCGTTCCGGAGCCTTGGGGGCTCCAGCGGACTTAGTAGCCATCAGCGAGGGGCTGATCGGCGATCCTTTGCTCATCGGACTCTTCCTTGTGGATCATCTGTGTACTTGGAAATGCGGAAATAAAAAAACCCCTCAGCCTGGCGGCTTTTCGAGGGGTTGCGCGTGACGGTTCGTTACCAGTCGGGCTAGTGAGCCACGCGCTTGGTAAGGACGACGGCTGCATCTGCAGCGGCGCAGCTGGTAACGAATGCGATCATGCGTTCAGTTTTCCCTCTGTGTGAGATACATGTCAACGAGGACTGTGCGCATCTCACAGTGTGGACACCATTGTCCACTGGTTGGCCACGTTCCCCAACTGGGTCGCAGTAACTGTCGTTATGAGCGCTCATAACGACAGTTACTGCTACCCAGTTGGGCTCAACCAGCGGCCGGAGGTTGAGGAACGAAACCGTGCTACCCGCAGTATGCGCCGGTGGAGGCGCTGTGGACCAGCTTGGCGTACTTGGCGAGCACTCCCTTGGTGAACTTGGCCGGAAGGGGCTCCCAGCCGATCTTGCGGGATTCGAGCTCGGCCTCATCAACCAGCAGGTCGAAGCTGCGGGCTGCGATGTCCACGCGGATCCGGTCCCCGTCCTTGACGAAGGCGATGGGGCCGCCGTCGACAGCCTCCGGTGCCACGTGGCCGATGCAGAGGCCGGTGGTTCCGCCGGAGAAGCGGCCGTCGGTGAGGAGCAGGACGTCCTTGCCCAGCCCCGCGCCCTTGATGGCGCCCGTGATGGCGAGCATCTCGCGCATGCCGGGGCCGCCCTTGGGGCCTTCGTAGCGGATGACCACAACGTCGCCGGCCTTGATCAGGCCCTCATCCAGGGCGGCCAGGGCACCCTGCTCACGCTCGAAGACGCGGGCGGTGCCCTCGAAGACGTCGGCGTCGAAGCCGGCACTCTTCACCACAGCACCCTCGGGAGCCATCGTGCCGTGCAGGATAGTGATGCCGCCGGTCTTGTGGATCGGGTTGTCCATGGCACGGAGGATCTTGCCGTCCAAATCCGGCGGGTTGATCGCGGCGAGGTTCTCGGCCACGGTCTTGCCCGTGACGGTGAGGCAGTCGCCGTGCAGCAGGCCGGCGTCGAGCAGTGCGCGCATGATGACCGGCACGCCGCCGATCCTGTCCACGTCGGTCATGACGTAGCGGCCGAAGGGCTTGAGGTCTCCCAGGTGCGGGATCTTGTCGCCGATGCGGTTGAAATCGTCAAGGGTCAGCTCGACTTCGGCTTCGCGGGCGATGGCCAGCAGGTGCAGGACGGCGTTGGTGGAGCCACCGAATGCCATGGTGACGGCGATGGCGTTTTCGAACGCCTTCTTGGTCATGATGTCCCGGGCGGTGATGCCAAGGCGGAGCAGGTTGACCACCGCTTCGCCGGACTTGCGGGCAAATTCATCACGACGGCGGTCGGCCGACGGCGGGGCGGCGGAGCCGGGGAGGGACATGCCCAGGGCTTCGCCGATGCAGGCCATGGTGTTGGCGGTGTACATCCCACCGCAGGCGCCTTCGCCGGGGCAGATGGCCTTTTCAATACGGGTCAGGTCTTCGAGGCTCATCTTGCCGGCGGCACAGGCCCCGACGGCTTCGAAGGCGTCAATGAGGGTGACTTCCTTTTCGGAGCCGTCCTCAAGCTTGACCCAGCCCGGCATGATGGAGCCGGCATACAGGAACACACTGGCGAGGTCCAGGCGGGCGGCAGCCATCAGCATGCCCGGCAGGGACTTGTCACAGCCGGCGAGCAGGACCGAGCCGTCGATCCGCTCCGCCTGCATGACGGTTTCCACGGAGTCGGCAATGACCTCACGGGAAACGAGCGAGAAGTGCATGCCTTCGTGGCCCATGGAGATGCCATCGGAGACGGAAATGGTGCCGAACTGCATGGGGAACCCGCCGCCTGCGTGGACACCTTCCTTGGCGCCCTGCGCGAGGCGGTTCAGGGAGAGGTTGCAGGGAGTGATTTCATTCCAGGAACTCGCAACGCCGATCTGGGGCTTCGCGAAGTCGTCATCGCCCATGCCGACGGCGCGGAACATGCCGCGCGCAGGCGCCGCGTGGATCCCGTCGGTGACGACCCGGCTGCGGGGCTTGATGTCGATCTTGTTCTCGGTTGCTGTTTGGGTGTCCTCACTCATGGGTCAAAGTCTATGACTCCGATCGGGACGCCAACGACCCGAACAGCCCGTTTGGCCCATTTTCAGGAATATTTCGATCAAATGGTGGACTCTCGTCTCAAATTTTGAGACGGGCCCTTACCGGTCCGCCGGAACCTAGACAGTCCCGTTCGCGCCGACGTACCGTCAGGGAACGGCAACCTTGCCATCCGGACTGAAGGGCCCTGCTATGGATTTTGTCTTCTGGATTATCCTCATTGTGCTGATCGTAGGCGTTGTGTGGTGGCTGCTGAACCGCAGCAGCTCCTCGAGTACCGGCGACTCCACGCCGATCCGGACGGACGGCGCCCTCGCCGGCGGAAGCGCAGCCGCCTCGGCGGAAGCCGCCGGCACGGCGGGCATCCCCAGTGCTGCGGGCTTCGGCGCTGCTGAGCCAGCGCCACCGACGACGGCGGACGAGGCGCCCGTGCGGTCCAGCACGGAAGAATCCCAAGAAGCCGGCGGTGGGCACAAGGCCGGTGGTGAAGAAGTCAGCATTGAAAAAGACACCAGCGTCGGGCAGAACGTCGTCGCTGAACCCGACGTTGCCGGTTCCACGCATACCGCCTCAGCTGCTGCATCGGAACGCGTGTCCTCCGAGGAACTGTCATCCCCTAAGGAGCAGGCTGGCCCAGAGGAAGTGTCTTCCCCTGAAGAGCCGGCTGGCCCTGAGGAGCTGACAACCCAGGAGCCCGGCAGCCAGGAAAGCGCGGGCCGGCAGGCAGACGACGCCGAGTGGGAAACCCAGTGGTCAGAGGCAAGCGCGCCAACCCAACCCGACGCCGGTCACCGGCCGCCTAGCGAGGGCTCTACCGTTATCGCGGACTCCCCGCTGGCGGAGGCGTCACCGGCCCAGGACGCCGGATACGTCCATCACACGGAATACACCGACCCCCACGCTCCTACGCTGCCCGGCGCCGAAACGGCTGCTGCCGAAGCCGTTGAAGCCGGAGCGGAAGCGGAGACCTCCGACTCAGCACCGGAACCGACCGGGCATCTGGCCGCGGACCAGCCCTACGGCGCAGGTTCCGCGTCGCCCGGCCCGGATGGAAGCGGTCCGGCGGATTTCGAGGTCAAGGCCGACGCCGGAACAATGGTCTATTACGAGGAGGGGCATCCGGACTATGAGCAGACGAAAGCCGACGTCTGGTTTGAGTCGGCGGCCCATGCGGAAGCTGCCGGCTTCCGCGCCCCGCGGCGGACGCGAATCTGACCGGACGCAGGCGGACTTTCGGGCCTTCGCGGCGGCCAAGCCCACTGCGGGCGCCTTCGCAGTGTGCCTGGCCGTGCTGCTGTCGGGCTGCACGGGGGACGCCAACGATGCCCCCACCGGCAGTATCACAGGAACCGGGACCAGCACAGGAAACGGGATCGGGACCGGCCCGGGTAACGCCACGCCACCGGAGGTTGTGGCACGCCTCGATCTCCAGCTCGACATTCCCTGGGCCGCGGTATTCCTGCCGAACGGAACCGCCGTCGTCTCCGAGCGTGACTCTGCGCTGCTGAAAGCTGTCCGGGATGGCAGGGCGACCACCATCGGCCAGGTCCCCGGCGTGGCTCCTGGCGGTGAGGGAGGCTTGCTGGGACTAGCCCTCTCCCCCGGCTTTCCGTCCGACAACTACCTTTACCTGTACTTCACCTCGGCACAGGACAACCGCATCGCCCGGCTGAAGCTGACGGAACAGCCTGACGGATCCCTGGACCTTGGCGACCCTGAGGTGGTCTTTTCCGGAATCCCGAAGGCATCAACCCACAATGGCGGCCGGATCCGCTTCGGCCCGGACGGGTTCCTGTACGTGGGCACAGGCGACTCCCAGCGCCGCGAACAGCCACAGGACCGCAACGCCCTGGGCGGGAAGATCCTGCGGCTGACTCCGGAGGGTGACCCCGCACCTGGCAACCCTTTCGACAATGCCGTGTACAGCCTGGGGCACCGAAACGTCCAGGGACTGGCCTGGGACAGTGCCGGCCGGCTCTGGGCCAGCGAATTCGGCCCCGACGTCAACGACGAGCTCAACCTCATCGAGCCGGGAGGCAACTACGGTTGGCCCGCAGTAACCGGGGCACCGCACCGGGATGGCTACCGGGACGCGAAGGTGGTGTGGCCTTCGACGGCGGACTCCTCACCCAGCGGCTTGGAAATTGTCGGGTCGACCGCCTACCTCGGCGCCCTGCGCGGCCAACGCCTCTGGACGGTGTCCCTGTCCGGTGAGGAGGCAAGCGCTCCTGTGGCCTATTTCACACGGGAATACGGCAGGATCCGGGACGTCATCCGGACTCCCGACGGCGGCTTCTGGCTGCTTACTAACAACAAAAACTCTGATTTTGTGCTGGTTCTGGCCCCTCCCGGCTGAACCTGGGGAGCATCGGGGCCTCGATTTCACATGGGTCGGAAGTTCGTGTAGAGTTTCATGTCGTTGCGGAGATCAACCGGGAAAGAAAAAGCCCGGAAGGTCACCACATAAGAGATGCACCTCTAGCTCAATTGGCAGAGCAATTGACTCTTAATCAATGGGTTCCGGGTTCAAGTCCCGGGGGGTGCACCAAAGAAACCCCGTCTTCACTGGCCACAAGCCGTGAAGACGGGGTTTCCTTTTGCCCCTCGATCGCTGTGGGGCATTTACGGGCTGATTTACTCCCTGCTGCTCCGGGGAAAGAGCTGGGACACGCCGCCTTCACAGCCGACTGCCGCGAGACTCCGAATCCAACCACCTTTGGCTTCCTTGGCACCACGTATGTCCGCCAAAGAGCCACTCAATCCTTCCGGAATACGCCATTATCGCGGCCGAGTCGGATCGATAGAGCAAGCCAGCACCGCAACGGTGGCCCCGAAAGCCTCCCCCGGAGTGGGTCCCCGCCAAGGCCTGGGCTTCCGCAAAGCCAAGTCAGCGGACTATCTACTGGGCAGGATGAAACGCAAAGAAACCACTTACACGGAACACTAGCGTGCGGAATGTGGCGGTACGTCCCTCACGGTGCCCGAACCGGCGGTGATCGGAACCGAGGAATTAGCCAGGGCTTCGGGACCCGCTGTCAGTCTGCATTCCGCCAGAAACGGGACGGAATTCCCACGTATAAGAGCCGTCAGCCTTGAGGCTCATCCGTAGGTGACCCCATGTGTCGCTAAACTTCCGCTGCACATATGAGGGGTTGCTGGTGAACGCCCGGAGACCGATTCCACCAGTGGACACCTGAAATTGTTGCATCCCGTCCGCAACGCACTGGTCCGCGTTGTTAATCGGGCAGGTCCGCTCATAATTGTGCTGTGAGCCGGACAGCAACACACGAACGCGGTTCGCCCAGAACACGTCAATCCACGGCTTCGCCTTAGAGAAGCGGGTATGGCTCGACGTGTTGCTGGTGAAATACGGATCATGGTAGATAACCGCCAGATGCTTTCCAGCGGCCTTCGCCGCTTTCAGGTCGGCATCCATCTCCGAGGTCATCGCTTGCGCCCGCGTAGCGTTATAACGCCATGTGGCCGTAGGCGCTACAAGAATGTGCCAGTTGCCCTTGTCGAACGAATACCAATCAAGAGCGTCTTGGAACCGTACAACATCGGAGCTAGTCGCGCTCTTCACCGTGGACACGCACTGCCCATCCATGTAGCGGTCAACGTCGTCATTCTCGCCGGATTCAACATCATGATTCGGGCCAGCGGTCCAGTACGTCTTGGCCTTAGCGGGACCCCACAACTGGTTGTAAGCCTCGAGCGCGGTACAGGTGCCCTTGTCATACTGGAAATCGCCCAGCGCAAGGAAGTTGTCCAGCGAACCGTCGTTGAGACCGGCGATGATACTAGCCGCGTTCTTACCACTGTGCGACGTGGCCGACGTGTTACCCGCAGGGTTTATGTCCCCGGTGGCGGCGAACTCAAACGACTCATCGGATGGCGGCGGCAGGGCAGCGGGAGTTGGATCGCCTGCCGCATAGACGCGAACCCAATCCACTCGCATCTCGCCAGCGCCGTTATCAGTGCTGTCTGGCTCCCAGTCCAGTTGTAGCGTCTGGTGCATCGAACCGGGAGGCTGGTGCGCGGGGTCGTTGTCCTCAAACCACTTCACCCCATCGATGTAGCCGACGATCCCATTCGGAGACCAGTCCACTGCGTAGTTGTGGAACTGTGAAATGTCCAGAGCCTTGAACGCCGACGTCTGCGAGTTCGAACATCCGTAGTGGTAGAAGAACTTGATGACGTTCCAGTCACCGGTCTTCTCTGCGTAGTTAACTTCGCCCTCACACGGCCAAATCCCACTATCCGGCCACAGGAGCGACACCATACGGTACTCATTGTCACCCGAACCCGCCGCGCGGACCTCCCACCGGCCGTACTTCTGGCGTCCAAACTTCGCGCTCATTCCAGCGGTCGTGCCGTCCGGTGTTCCAGTCATGACCATTTTGGAACCGTCTACCGTGACCTGCTGGGGACTCCGAATGCCATTCCCCGCGTGCCCGGCACTGTTGTACACGGACCACTTCGCGGCGTCCGGTGCGCCGGTATAATTGAACTCGTCGCCAGCGGTCGGCGTGCCCCAGTTCAGATCTGTCGCGGCCGAGCCTGTCGTTGGCGTAGCAGGCGTCGGCGTGGCTGATGCTGATGTGGCGGCCGGCGCCGCCGTCGTTACTGCCGGCTGAGCTGAAGGGGCCGAGCAGCTAGCCAGGAAGATTGCCGCCACCCCAAGCGCGACCAAGTGTTTCCGCATACGTCAGATGATAAGGGCATCGCGCGCGGAGACCAATGGCCAGATGCCGCTGGTGATGTTGAAGAGTTCATCAAGGAACTCCCCCGAGTCAGCGGTTTCCAGGACAAGGTCCTGGAGGCGGGAGACGATCCAGCCCTCAGCCGCTGCAGGACTTTGTAAAGCGACCATCGATGCACCTCCTGAAAGTGCGCCCTGAACCGCTGCAAAATCACGCGGCCAAGACGCCCCCTTCTGGACGTTTCAGGGTACAACCTAAAAAGGCACCACCACTGCGGAATTTTGCAGTAATGGTGCCAGTCAGATTTACCGGATACCCGGGATTTCCTAGCCCAGCGGGGCGCCGTCCACCAAGGCCCGGGTTGACGGCGAGGCGAACTGGCTGGCCAGCTCCCGGACCACGGCCTGGAGCTCCTGCCGCAGGGCGTCAGGGTCAATGGTTGCCGCGGCGAGCACCGAGCGTTCCATCTCAACGGCTGCGGCTGCGGCTTCCCGGCCACTGTCCGTGAGGGACACCACCTGGCTGCGGCGGTCCGAGGTGCTGCGGACGCGGGCAATGTGGCCGTGGGACTCCAACCGGCTCAGGGTTTTACCCATGGTCTGGGCCTGAACGCGCACATATTGGGCGAGTTGGGCCTGTGTCATCGGCCCCTGTGCTGAGAGGACTTCGATAGCGATCACGCCGGCGTGCGTCAGTCCGATGGCGCTTAGCTTTTCGTTCCAGGAGTGTTCAACGAGGCGTGCCGCAGTGGACAATAGGCGCCCAGTGGGCCAGCGATCCATGTCAGGCATACCAGCAAGTATAGCTAAGGCTGGTTAGCACCGGTCCTGGATGCTTACTAAAATGGTGTGTTCCGCCTGCAACGAGGAGATTAACAGTGGCTGACAGACTCTTGACCGGTGACGTAGCGCCCGGCTTCATCCTGAAGGACTCGTCGGGTAAGGACGTCAGCCTTGCTTCCCGTCACGGCGGCAGCACCATCGTCTATTTCTACCCGGCCGCCGCCACCCCCGGCTGCACCAAACAGGCATGCGATTTCCGCGACAGCCTGGCGTCCTTCACGTCGGCCGGCTATCGGGTCCTGGGCGTCTCCCCCGATTCTGTGAACAAACTTGCTGCCTTTGCCGCCAAAGAAGACCTTAGCTTTCCGTTGCTTTCGGACAAGGACCACGCCGTGGCCGAGGCCTATGGCGCCTGGGGCGAAAAGAAGAACTACGGACGGACCTATGAGGGACTGATCCGCAGCACCGTGGTGATCGATCCCGACGGCAAGGTGGCTCTGGCCCAGTACAACGTCCGGGCCACCGGCCACGTGGCAAAACTGCGGCGCGACCTCAAACTGGACGCGTAGGGCACTACCCCGGGGGAACAGGCGGCCGGAACAGTCGGCAGGAACCGGCTGACCGGAACCCCGCCTGCCCGAGGCTACAATGGAAACTGGCATCCGCCGTCGTACGTTTTTATCCTTTGGCCAACTGGCCGATGGCGAAGACAGCGGCAGCAACTGCCAAGCGCGAGTGGTGAAATTGGCAGACACGCAGGATTTAGGTTCCTGTGCCTTCGGGCGTGGGGGTTCAAGTCCCCCCTTGCGCACACTGATACAGAGATCCCGGGCCCATGGGCCCGGGATCTCTGTCATTTAACTGCCGCCGGCCAGGGCGTTCTCCCCGGTTTGGCATGAAATTAAAAAACTCTTGGTGATCCACCCATCCGCTTCCGCGCGCCGGCCGAATACCCATTGAGACACCAGCCAAGGGCAGGTGCCCAACAGTCGGAAAAGGCCACGCGGCAGGCACAACGTCTGCGGCAGGCAAGAAATCGGCACAAACAAGGAGAACCGAAATGCAGTCATTCAAGCGCACATCCTTCACCGTCGCAGGCGTTGCAGCTGCAGCCCTGCTGAGCCTCACAGCCTGCGGTGGAACCACAACGACGGCCCCGAGCTCCTCCGCTCCGGCCGCCACACCGTCGGCGACCAAGATGGCTCCGTCACCGTCCGCCAGTGCTGCTTCCATGGATCCGGCCGCAAACCTCGTTGGCGCAGGCTGCGCCGGCTACGCCGAGAAGGTCCCCACCGGGGCAGGATCGGTTGCCGGGATGGCCCTTGACCCGGTAGCTGTCGCGGCATCCAACAACCCCATCCTGACCACCCTCACGGCAGCTGTCTCCGGCAAGCTGAACCCGAAGGTTGACCTGGTTGACACCCTTAACGGCGGCGAGTTCACGGTCTTCGCTCCGGTGGATGACGCCTTCGCCAAGATCGATGCCGCCACCATTGAGACGCTCAAGACGGACGATGCCCTGCTCAGCAAGATCCTGACCTACCACGTGGTCCCCGGCCAGATCACCCCGGACAAGATCGCCGGCACACACGCCACGGTCCAGGGCGGATCAGTCACCGTGACCGGCAGCAAGGATGCCCTCATGGTTGACGGCGCCAGCGTGATCTGCGGCGGCGTCCAGACCAAGAACGCCACCGTTTACCTGATCGACTCGGTGCTGATGCCCAAGTAGTCCGGCTTTCAAGCCCAGGGGCCTGTTCCGCAACCGGAACAGGCCTCTGGCGTGTGTCCAGGGAGCACCGGGGTGTGTCAACTAGACTGTGTCCTTGGCCCGCAGTCCGCGGCGCCGGCCAGAAGCAGCCAGAGGTGATAGACGAGTGCCCAGCAGTACTTCGCGGCGAACGGTCATCAAGACCGGCGCCGTTTTTATGGCGTTAGGCCTGACCTCCTGTACCGGCAACCCACCGCCTTCGCCCTCGGCAACGTCTCCTTCGACGGCGCCCGCCGGCGCTGAACCCACCGAAACGTTCACGTTCGGCACGGCGTCCCAGCCCCTCGGCCTGGACCCCGCGCTCTCGAGCGATGTGGAAAGCTACCGGATCACCCGGCAGATCCTCGAAGGCCTGGTGGGTGTGGACCAGACCACGGGCAAGCCCACGCCGCTGCTGGCAACGGAATGGTCCGAGGAAAACGAAGGCCGCTCCTACACGTTCAAACTCCGCAGCGGCGTCTCGTTCCAGGACGGCACGCCCTTCAACGCCGACGCCGTGTGTGCCAACTTCAACCGCTGGTTCGCCTTCTCGGCGGAACTGCGGCGGCAGGCGCCGGGAAGCTCTTTCAAGAGCGTGTTCAAGGCACATTCCGACGATCCTGCGCTCTCCATTTTCAAGAGCTGCACGGCCCTTTCCGCTGACACTGTCCGGATCGACCTGACCCAGCGCTTCACCGCGTTCCTCCAGGCGCTCACCCTGCCGGCGTTCGCCATCGCATCCCCGGCCGCCCTGACAGCGGGCACGGCGGATGTCCTGGATCAGACCCGTGGCGGAAACCCGGTCTCCCGGTTCGCCACCAACCCCGTTGGCACAGGACCGTTCAGCCTGGCCGCCTGGGACGAGGCGAGTGTCCGGCTCATCAGCCACAAAAACTACTGGGGTGACCGCGGGCAGATCTCCACCATTAATTTCGTCACGTACGACCACCCCCAGACGCGGCTTCAGGCCCTCCTGGACGGCAAGATCGACGGCTACGACGCCGTCACTGTGGGCAATTTCGATCAGCTGGTCAAGCGGGGCATGCAGATCGTCCAGCGTGATCCTTTCTCGGTGATGTACCTGGGCATCAACCAGGAAATTCCGGTCCTGCAGAACGAAAAAGTGCGGCAGGCCATTGAGCTGGCCATCGATAAGGAAACCCTGATCCGCAAGTTCTTCATCGACAACACCGCCAAGGCCTCACAGTTCGTTCCTCCGAAGATCAGCGGTTTCAATAATGACGCTCCCGCGCTGGGCCACGATCCTGTCAAGGCCAAGGCCTATCTGACCGAAGCCGGCTACATCGGGGAAGAGATCAGGTTCTACTATCCGCTTAACGCCACCCGCCCGTATCTGCCCACGCCGGAGAAAATCTACGCAGAAATCAGCAGGCAACTGACCGCCGTCGGGTTCAACATTAAGCCTGTCCCGGTGGACTGGTCCGAGGGCTACCTCCAGAAAGTGCAGTCACCCGGGGACCACGGGCTTCACCTACTCGGCTGGAACGGCGCGTATGCGGATGCCGATAACTTTGTGGGCCCGCTGTTCGGCGAAAAGAACGGCGAATTCGGCTACCAGGACCCGCAGGTCTTTTCCAAGATCAACCGCGCCCGCGGCCTCCCTGCCGGCAAGGAACGCGACGAGCAGTACCACACCATCAACGCCCAGATCGCGGCCACTGTGCCGGCGGTTCCCATCGCCTTCCCCATCTCGGCACTCGCACTCTCGGACCGCGTCAGCAGCTACCCGGCGTCCCCGGTCCTGAGTGAAGTTTTCACAAAGGTACAGCTAAAGCCTTGACGGCCCGGCCCAATTTCAGTATGCGGGCCGCCCGGGGATATTCTTTGACAGCCAGAGCCGCTGCTATCGGAGACTGATTGTGACCTTCATATCCAAGACCCAACATGCCGACGTCGTACTGATTGGCGGCGGCATCATGAGCGCCACGCTCGGGGCATTCATCAAGCAGCTTGAACCGAACTGGACCATCTCCCTGTTCGAACGCCTGGATCAGCCCGGGCTGGAAAGCTCCGACCCCTGGAACAACGCCGGAACGGGACATGCCGCCCTGTGCGAGCTCAACTACTCCCCCGCAGCCAAAGACGGCTCGGTGAACCCGGCCAAGGCCCTGCTCATCAATGAACAGTTCCAGCTGTCCCGCCAGTTCTGGTCCCATCTTGTGGAAGAATCCCTGATCGGCTCGCCGAAGGGCTTCATCAACACCGTCCCGCACATGAGCTTTGTCATCGGCGAGGACAACACCAAATTCCTCAAGACCCGCTACGAAGCGCTCAAGCCCCACACGCTGTTCCGCAGCATGGAGTACTCCGAGGACCACGCCCAGATCGCCAAATGGGCGCCGCTGATCGTCAAGGGCCGCGACCCCAAACAGCGCATCGCCGCCACCCGGGCAACGGAGGGGACCGACGTCGACTTCGGGGCACTCACCCGTGAGCTGACCACCTATCTCGGGAACAACGGCGTCGAAATCAATTACGGCCATGACGTCAGCGGCATCTCCAAAGCGGCCGACGGCGGCTGGGACCTTTCGATCAAGCACCCGGCTTCCGGGGAACACGGCAAGATCCACGCCAAGTTTGTGTTTGTGGGCGCCGGCGGCGGCGCGCTGCACCTCCTCCAGGCCTCCGGTATTCCCGAAAGCAAGGGCTACGGCGGGTTCCCTGTGTCCGGCCAGTTCTTCCGCTGCACCGACGAAAAACTCTCCGCCCAACACAGCGCCAAGGTCTATGGCCAGGCTTCGGTGGGCGCGCCGCCCATGTCGGTCCCGCACCTTGACACCCGGTACGTCGACGGGAAGCGTTCGCTCCTGTTCGGCCCCTATGCCGGCTTCTCCACCAATTTCCTGAAGAACGGCTCGTACCTTGACCTGCCGTTGTCCATCCGGCCCAGCAACATCATCCCGATGCTTGCCGTGGCCAAGGACAACATGGACCTCACCGCGTATCTCGTTAAAGAGGTGGCCAAGCGCCACGGCGACAAGGTGGAAGCGCTGCGCGAGTACTACCCCGAAGCCAAGGACGGCGACTGGGAGCTGATCACCGCCGGCCAGCGTGTACAGATCATCAAGAAGGACCCGAAGAGGGGCGGCGTGCTGCAGTTCGGCACGGAAGTCATCGCCGGCCGCGACGGCACCATCGGGGCGCTTTTGGGTGCGTCGCCGGGCGCGTCCACAGCGGTGCCCATCATGATTGAACTGCTGCAGAAGTCCTTCCCCAAGGACTTCAAGGGCTGGCAGGGCAAGCTCAAGGACATGATGCCGGGCTACGGTGTGAAGCTGGATGAGAATCCGGAACTGGCTGCCGAACTCGAGACGGCAACGGCCAAGGCATTGCAGCTGGAGAGCATTTCCGCCAACCACTGACGCCCGGCATTCCGGCCGGCAGGCCCGGCTGGACGGTCCGGTCCGCAGGAGTCCGTCAACACCACAGGAGAGACCCGCGATGTTCCGGCTGGCACAACTTTCATTGGCAAACCGGGCGCTGATCGCGCTGATCACCGTCTTCGCGACGGTGTTCGGCGTGATCACCATGTCATCGCTGAAACAGGAACTCATCCCCTCCATTGAGTTCCCCCAGATCACCGTCCTCTCCGCCATGCCCGGCGCCTCGCCCGAAGTGGTGGACAAACAGGTCAGCGCACCGCTGGAAACTGCCCTGAACGGCGTCGAAGGCCTGGAGTCCACCTCCTCGACGTCACGCAACGGCGTCTCGCAGATCTCCATGGTGTTCACCTACAGGACAAACCTCGACCGCGCCCGGAACCAGATCGACCGCGCCATCTCCAACGCCAAGCGCTCCCTGCCGGAGGACGTGCAGCCGCAGGCCATCGCGGGCAGCATCAGCGACTTCCCCATCGTGTTCCTGGCCGTGTCCTCGGACAAGCCGTTGAGCGAACTGAACGCGGACCTGGCACGCCTCTCCGTTCCCCGGCTCCAGAAGATCGACGGCGTCCGGGGAGCCGACGTGACCGGCGGCGCCACCCAGCACATCGAGATCCTCCCCCGCCCCGAGGCGATGGCTGCCAAGGGCGCCACGATCGAGTCCATCCGGAACGCCCTCGGCAACAACGGCGCACTGATCCCGGCCGGGACCATCCAGGAGCAGGGCAAGACGCTCTCCCTCCAGATCGGCAGCCCGGTGGATTCCCTGGACGCCATCAAGGCACTCCCCCTGGGCGGAGCGAAGGATGCCGCGACGATCGGCACGGTGGCCGAGGTCAGCCTGCAGGACAACGAACGGACCTCCATCACCCGGACCAACGGCCAGGAAACACTGGCGGTGTCCGTGACCAAGAAGCCCGAGGGCGACACCGTGGGAATCTCCCACGCCGTGAACGACTCGTTGGCGGCCCTTGAGGCCGAGCTGGGGTCCAACGCAAAGTTCACCGCCGTGTTCGACCAGGCCCCGTTCATCGAGAAGTCCATCAAGGACCTCACCACCGAGGGCCTGCTCGGGCTGGGCTTCGCCGTCGCCGTTATCCTTGTTTTCCTGATGTCAGCCCGCTCCACCCTTGTTACGGCGGTCTCCATTCCGCTCTCGCTGCTGATCACGTTCGTTGGCCTGTCCGCGACCGGCTATTCACTGAACATCCTGACCTTGGGCGCGCTGACCATTGCGATCGGCCGGGTGGTGGACGACTCGATTGTGGTGATCGAAAACATCAAACGCCATCTCAGCTACGGGGAGGAGAAAGTCCCCGCGATCCTCACCGCTATCCGGGAGGTGGCCGGCGCCATCACCGCCTCCACCTTGACCACCGTGGCGGTCTTCCTGCCCATTGCCTTCGTGGGTGAGCTCGCCGGCGAACTCTTCCGGCCCTTCGCCCTGACAGTCACCATGGCGCTGCTGGCATCCCTGCTGGTATCGCTGACCATCATTCCGGTCCTGGCCTACTGGTTCCTCAAGAGCCCCGCCGGTTCCGCCGCCGCCGGTTCGCCCGTTGCAGGTTCGCCCGCCGCCCGCGAAGCTGCCGCCCGTGTTGCCGCCGCCGCCCGTGCCCAGGCTCAGGAAGCCGAACAGAAGAGCAGGCTGCAGCGCGCCTACCTGCCCGTCCTCAGCAAGACCCAGAAGCACCCGGTGCTGACCCTGGTCGCCTCCGTTCTGGTGCTCGGCGCCACGGCCGCCATGACGCCGCTGCTGTCCACCAACCTCCTCGGCGATTCCGGCCAGAACAGCATGACTGTCCGCCAGTTGATGCCGGCGGGCACAAGCCTGGCCGACACCAGCGCAGCGGCCGTCAAGGTCGCGGACGTCCTCCGCGGCATCGAGGGTGTCAAAAATGTCCAGCTCACCTCCGGAAACGCGCAGGCGGGCTTTGCCGCCCTGACGTCCTCCGGCGCCGCCAACTCCACGTTCACGGTGGTGACGGATGAAAAGGCCAACCAGGCAACGCTCCAGGAAACGGTCCGGACCGAAGTAGGCAAGGTGGCCGGTTCCGGGAAGATTACCGTGGGCACCCAGCAGGGAGGCTTCGGGACATCCTCCACGGTGGACATCACCATCAAGGCGGCAACGTCCGAGGACCTCCGCACAGCCAGCGAGGCCATGGTGGAAGCAATGGCTGGCGTGCCGGAAACCAGCGAGGTGACAACCAACCTCGCTGCCAGCCAGCCGGTAGTCCAGGTCAAGGTTGACCGGGCCAAGACCGCGGCGGCCGGATTGAACGAGGAACAGGTGGCCGGCGTCCTGGCTGCCACCATCAGCCCCATCCCCGCCGGTACGGTCCGGATCGACACCAACGATTTTCCGGTCCAGATCGGCAAGGGCACCCGGTTCACCAGCATCGACGCGGTGCGCAACATCGCACTCCCTGCATCCGGCGCCCCCGTCACGCTGGGCAGCATCGCGTCCGTGGAACAGGTGGACGTGCCGGTCTCCATTACCGCCAGCAACGGCCAGCGGACCGCCAAAGTGTCAGTCACGCCGTCGGGCTCCAACCTCGGTGCGGTGAACGCGGAGGTGCAGAAGCGCCTCACGGAGGTCAGCCTCCCCGCAGGGGTCACCGCCGAACTCGGCGGCGCCACCACCCAGCAGGCCGAGTCCTTCCAGCAGCTGGGCCTGGCGCTCCTCGCCGCGATCGCGATTGTCTATGTCATTATGGTGGCCACCTTCAAGTCGCTGATCCAGCCCCTGATCCTGCTGGTGTCCGTTCCCTTTGCCGCCACCGGCGCCGTGGCCCTGCTGCTGGCCACGGGCGTTCCCCTGGGCCTGCCGTCGCTGATCGGCATGCTGATGCTGGTGGGCATTGTCGTCACCAACGCCATTGTGCTCATCGACCTCATCAACCAGTACAGGCAGCCACGGGACGGCCGCGGCGGGATGAGCGTGGCGGACGCAATCACCCATGGCGCCAGGCAGCGGCTCCGCCCCATCTTGATGACCGCGCTGGCCACCGTTTTCGCCCTGACACCCATGGCGCTTGGCCTGACCGGGGGCGGCGGCTTCATTTCCCAGCCGCTGGCCGTGGTGGTGATCGGCGGCCTGGTCTCGTCCACAGCGCTGACCCTGGTGCTGGTTCCCGTGCTGTACCGGCTCGTGGAGGGACGGCGGGAAACAAAAGCACTGCTCCGTGCCATGCAGCAGCGCCCGGAGTTTGCGGCAGCGGACGACGTCGATGCCGAGTTCCGCGACTGGACCACCGGCATGGTGCCCCGCGTCAGTGGCCGCCGTGCCGCTCCGGGCGACCCCCTGTAACACCTGGAATATTCTCGTCGGGGAGGCGTTATACCCGTTGATACATGCAAACGCATGAAAATCGGGTATAGTGGAATCAAGCCCGGAGAGTCCAGGAAACGGAAGGCACACCATGCAGATCGGCGTATTCAGCGTCAGTGACATCACCACTGACCCCACCACCGGCCGGACGCCCACGGAGAACGAACGCATCAAAGCAGCCGTGGCAATCGCTAAAAAAGTCGAGGAAATCGGCATGGATGTCTTCGCCCTCGGCGAGCACCACAACCGCCCGTTCTTCTCCTCCTCGCCCACCACCACGCTCGCGTACATCGCCGCGCAGACCGAGCGGATCACCCTCTCCACTGCCACCACGCTGATCACCACCAACGATCCGGTCAAGATCGCCGAAGACTTCGCCATGCTGCAGCACCTGGCCGACGGCCGCGTGGATCTGGTCCTTGGCCGCGGCAATACGGCTCCGGTGTACCCGTGGTTCGGCAAGAACATCCAGGACGGCGTGGAACTGGCCATCGAGAACTACAGCCTGCTGCGCCGGCTGTGGGACGAGGACACGGTGAACTGGTCAGGCAAATTCCGTACGCCGCTGCAGAACTTCACCTCCACCCCACGCCCGCTCGACGGCGTGGCCCCCTTTGTATGGCATGGCTCCATCCGCACTCCGCAGATCGCCGAAGTGGCCGCCTACTACGGCGACGGCTTCTTCGCGAACAACATCTTCTGGCCGAAGGAGCACTACCAGCAGCTGATCAGCCTCTACCGTGAGCGCTACGAGCACTACGGCCACGGCAAGGCGGACCAAGCCATCGTGGGCCTCGGCGGCCAGTTCTTTATGCGGAAGAACTCCCAGGACGCCGTGAAGGAATTCCGGCCTTACTTCGATAACGCGCCCGTCTACGGCCACGGCCCGTCGCTGGAGGACTTCACCTCCCAGACACCGCTCACCGTGGGCAGCCCGCAGGAAGTCATCGAAAAGACCCTGACGTTCCGCGAGTACTTCGGCGACTACCAGCGCCAGCTGTTCCTGATCGACCACGCAGGCCTGCCCCTGAAGACAGTGCTGGAGCAGCTTGACCTGTTCGGCGAGGAAGTCCTCCCGGTCCTCCGCAAGGAATACGCTGCCCTCAAGCCCGCCCACGTGCCGGATCCGCCCACGCATGCCGGCCGCGTTGCCGCCCTGATGGCTGCACCGGCGCCTGAGACCGCCCCTTCGGAGGCGTGATGGCTGCCGACGGAAACGAATCACCCATCCGCCTGGCGGCGGAAACCTGGGAATCCCTGTTCCGGGCGCAGGTTGCGGTCATGCGCAGGCTGCAGGCCGGTCCTGCCTTCCGAAAGGTGGCCATCAACGAGTACGACGTGCTGTTCACGCTCTCCCGGTGTCCGTCCGGCTGGCTCCGGCTCAATGAACTCAATGACCATGTCCTGCTGAGCCAGTCGAGCCTCAGCAGGCTGGTTGAGAGGCTGGAAAAGCGCGGGCTTGTGGTCCGGATGGCGGCCCCCGACGACGGCCGCGGCGTGCTGCTGAAGCTCACCGAGGAAGGGTCCGCCCTCCAGAAGGAGATCGGCCGGGAGCACGTGCGGGACATCTCCAGCCTGGTGGGGCCGGCCCTGACGGCTGCCGAGCAGAGGGAACTCCAGCGGCTGACCGAGAAACTCCGGCATTCCGTGGGGGCGCGGCCGGCAAAGTAACTGCCTGGGAAATACCTTGCCGGGAAGTAACTGACCGGGAAGTAACTGACCGGCCGAGGCCGGGCGCTACGGGAACTAGCCCAGCATGACCAGCTTGGCCGGATCTTCCGGCGGCAGCTGGCCGTTGACCACCGCGCTGACGCGCAGCTCTTTCAGCGTGAGGCGCCCGCCCACGGTGGACAGGAATGCGGTGTCCGAGGAGTCCCGGCCGGCGGTGATTCGCAGCATCGACTCCCGCGGGGCCAGCCCCGTGGGATCGATGACGTGCCAGGCGCCATTGACATGTGCCTCGGCTACCGCGTGGAAATCCATGGGGCTCAGCCCCGGCGCGTACACGGCGGTGAGCCGGGCCGGGACGTCCTTGGAACGCAGCAGGGCGATGGCCAGGTGCGCGAAGTCCCGGCACACTCCCCTGCGGTGCAGGAGGGTTTCCACGGCGCCGTCAGTTCCCCTGGAGGACCCGCTGATGTACCGCAATTCCCCGAAGACCCAGCTCCGCACGGCCTGGAGCAGTTCGGCGCCGTGCAAGCCGCCGAATTCGGCATAGGCCGTGGGCAGGAGCCGGTCCGACTCCGCATAGCGGCTTGGCCGCACGTAGCGGATGAGCTCAGCCAGGGTGGCTTCTTCGGGAACGGCCTGCCCGGCCACCGCCGCTGAGTACTCAACGGTGACCTCGGCGGGTTCAGTGAGCTCCATGTAGTGCAGGCGGCCGCCATGATGGTCCGCGAGTTCCTGCAACGGAACCGGCTGCCCGTCGGCCGTGACAGTCAGGGATTCATCAAACGAGGTGTAGCCGGGATTCCTGGCTACAGCGATGGCCAGGGCTGCCTTCGTGTCGGCGATGGTCCTAAAAACCATACGTGCTGAAACGGTGCGTTCCATGTATCTCCGGGGTGTGGGGTAGTGGCAGAACTTCCCGCGCTGGCCCGGGGTGGAGGGGCAAGGGGCAGGACTAGTTTTTGATCTCCAGAGACATTAGCATCCGTTGGACGTTCGCGAATTCCGAGCTCTCGTCCACGTACTTTTCGGCCTGGCCCAGGGTGTCAAACGCCTTCGCCGGGGCCACCTTCTCATCCGGGGCGAAGGCCTTCAGGACTCCGAGGTCACCGAACGAGTAGTCCCCTTGTCCTGCCGGGCCACGGACCACATTCCGCAGTTCGCAGGCCTGGCCGTCAGCCCCGCCCACAATGTTGGTGAGGCCGTAGGAACCGAAGTAGCGGTAGCCCTGGATGACGCGGAACACCACGTGCGGGGCGATGGTGCCTTCCCCCGTCAGGCTGGGAAGCTCCACCGGCACGCTGCTGATCACAACATACGGTTTCCGGGCAGTCTCGGGGCACTCGGACGACGACGGCGGCAGTCCTGTCCGCAGCGTGGCCACCACCGTGCCGTCCTGCTTTTTCACCTCGATCTTCAGGGCACCCGGCAATGTCCCGTCCTCGGGCGTGACGGATTGGGCGATCCATTCCTCCGGCAGATCGAAGCTGACGGTCTTCGCCGGATCGGTAAAGGTCTTCCAGGCAGCAGCTGTTGCGGCCGGGCCGGGTGCTGCGGACGTCGACGCACCCGCTGTGGCAACAGGATCCGACGACGGGGAACCGGTAGCGCCGGCGGTTGAGCTCGTACTGGCGCCTGGGCTGGCCGATGTGTCCGGCTGCGCCGTCCACGCTGAATCGCTGTTACCGGGCGCGCTGCAGCCGGCCGCCAGGCCACCGGCCATCAGCAGCGCTACCGTCCGCACTCCCCACATTGCCGCCTTGTGTGTCATGCAGCCAGCCTATCGGCGGGCGACTGTGGACAAGGGCCGGAGCCTCGTGTCGCCGTCGGACATTCCCCGCGCGCAAGGGACTAGGCTGGTGCCTATGGCGGATGAGCAGTACGGCGCGGACCTTGAGAGCCTGGCGGACATCTCCGCCATCGACATTGCGGACTGGCGGCTGCGGACGTTTGCCCTGTACGACACGGTACGGAAAGTTGCCGCTGAAGATCCGGCGGAGGCCCATTCCCTGTGGCGGCATGAACGCGACCGTATGTTCGCAACGCATCCGGCCTCGGCCCTCAGCGCTAGGGACAAGTCGCAGTTCTCCGGCCTGAAGACGGCCGATTACGATCCCATCTACCGCTTCTATGTGCCGCTGACCCTTGAGGGAGCCGGCCGGGAAATGACCGTGGAAACCGCCACCGACGGCGTGGTCCGGTTTGTCCGGCTGGGCACGTTCGATCTTCCCGAGCTGGGCCAGCTCGGCGTGTGGAAGTTGCACGGCTACGGCGGCGGGATCTTCGTTCCGTTCCGGGACGCCACGGCCGGCCAGCCCGGTGGAACCTACGGCGCCGGCCGGTACCTCCTGGACACCATCAAGGGCGCGTTCCACGGGGTCCATGGCTCGGGGGCGGGCGCGGAGTTTGTCCTGGACTTCAACTTTGCCTACAATCCGTCCTGCGCCTACAACGAGGCCTGGGCCTGCCCGCTGCCCGGCCCGTCCAACCGCCTGGCCGTGGAGATCCCGGTGGGCGAGCTGTACTGAGCCTGCCGGAGCCGGCCACCGGCCGCCGGCCGCCGGAGGACGTAGGATGTCATCATGACTGCCAGCGCCCCCCGCCGCCTTGCCCGCGTCCGCCCCCTGTCCCCGGCTGTTGCCGACGAACATTTCTTCGTGGCCAATGACGCCCCCGACTTCGGCTCCGACGCAGGCCGGTCCTGGACAGTTGTTGATTCCCCCTTCGAGGCGTCCCGCGCGAACGCCAACCACCCGGCCCGGCCCGGCTGGGAAGCCGGCACTGCAGTAGACCAGGACTCGTTCACCTTCCTGGCGCCATCCGTCCCCTTTAACGTCTTCGGCATGGCGCACAACACCGGCCCGGCCGGCCGGGACCTCCCCCCGCAGGCCTTCCACAAGGCGGCATCGAGCGTGATCGGCCCGGGCGAGGCCATCGAGCTGAGCTCCACGGTGGGTTACGTTGACCCGGAAGCCGAACTGACCGTCGTCGTCGGGCGCACCGTCCGTGGCCTGACGCTGGAAACTGCCCGGAGCGCCATCCTGGGATTCACCATCGGCAACGATGTCTCGGCGCGCGATCTGCAGAAGTCGGACGAGCTGTGGATCAGCGCCAAGAGCCAGGACACCTTCACTCCCGTGGGCCCCTGGATTGTGACGGACCTCGACGACTCGGACCTGTCCATCAGCATCGTCCACAACGGCACCGAACTGAAGGCCGCCAGCAGCACCGAACTCGGCTGGAAGGTGGACGAAATCCTCGTGTACCTCAGCTCCTTCATGACCCTGCACGCCGGCGATCTGGTCCTCACCGGCTTCCCGGCGGAATGTGCCCGCATCCACCCCGGAGACACAGTGGTGTGCCGGGTGGAGGGAATTGGCGAGCTCAGCAACCCGGTGAAGGCTGCGTCCTGGGAGGAACCACCGGCCTAACATGTGTCAGGATTGACCCATGGAGACCCCTGCTGCGCCCGCCGCCCAGCTGACGCAGCAGCCCACGCGCGGTGCGCCGGCCACCAAGCATTACCGCGGAATCTTCAGGTTTCCGCTGGTGCGGCAGCTCCTCCGCTTCACGGGCGTCGGCATCATCTGCACCGCCACGTCCCTGGCGCTCTATGCGTTGCTGCGCCCCTGGCTGGGACCGCAGCTGGCCAACGCGGCCGCCCTGGTGCTGACGTCCTTGATGAACACGGCACTGAACCGCAGGCTGACGTTTAAGATCTCCGGGCAGCGCCGGATGGCCCGCGACCACCTCAACGGCATGATCGTCATCGCCGTGGCGCTGGTCATTACCGGCGGCAGCCTGGGCGTGCTGCATTGGCTGCACCCGGACGCCACCGTGTCCGATGAGCTGTGGACCACCACACTGTCGGGCTTCGTGGCCACCGCCGTGCGGTTCACGATGCTGCGGCATTGGATCTTCCGCCGCGCCCGCCACATCTGAACCGCTCCCGCTGCCCTGTCCTCCCCTCCCCTCCCCTCCTCTCCTCTCCCCCAACTGAGTAGCGCTATCTGTCGTTTTGAGCCTCCAAAACGACAGATAGCGCTACTTAGTTGGGCAGGTTGGGGATCGCTAGCTGCGGCCGAGGGTCCGGACACTCCCGACGGCGGTGCCCACGGCTGCCGCCGCCTGTTCCAGGTCCTTGGCAGTCACTGCTGAGGTGAAGCTGAACCGCACGGCTGTCTGCGCGACTTCGGCGTCGTAGCCCAGCGCGGTCAGCACCGGCGACGGCGCATCCGAACCCGCGGCGCATGCCGAACCACTCGAGCACACCACACCCTGCCGTTCCAGCTCCAACAGCACGGATTCGCCGCTGGTACCGGGGAAGCAGAACGACGCTACTGACGGCAGCCGTTCCGTCCGGTGCCCGGTGAGCAGGGCTCCCGGGACCGTGTCCAGGATGGTGGCGATGAAGTCTTCGCGGAGCCCTGCCACTCGAGCCGCCAGTTCCGGCCGTTCAGCGTGGGCGAGCGTCAGGGCGGTAGCCAGCGCCACCGCACCTGCCACGTTTTCGGTTCCCGACCGCCGGCCGCGTTCCTGCCCGCCGCCGTGCACCAGGGGCTCGACGCGGGTCCGGCCGCGGACGTAGAGCACGCCGCAGCCCTTGGGCGCACCCAGCTTGTGGCCGGAAATACTCAGGGCATCCACGCCCAACCACTTGACATCCAGGGGCAGCCAGCCCGCGGCCTGGACGGCGTCGGTATGGAACGGGATCCCCCTCGCAGTGGCCACTGCAGCCAGTTCGGCAACCGGCTGGATGGTGCCCACCTCGTTGTTCGCGTACATGATACTGACCAGAGCGGTCTCCGGCCGGAGCGCGGCCGCGAGCGCCTCAGGCGTCACCCGGCCGGCGCTGTCCACCGGAACCACATCCACGGCGAACCCGTGGAACCGCTCCAGGTACCGCGCGGACTCCTCCACGGCAGGATGTTCGACGGCGCTGATCACCACGCGGTTGAGCCTCGGGTCCGCGGCCTGCCGGGCCAGGGCGATGCCCTTGAGCGCGAGGTTGTCCGCCTCCGTTCCGCCGGACGTGAAGGTGACGTCGCCCGGGCGGCAGCCGAGCACCTTGGCCACGGCGGCGCGGGCGCCTGCGAGCGCAGCCGCAGCGGCCTCACCCAGCGTGTGGTGGCTGGAGGGGTTGCCGAACTCGCCGCTCAGGTAAGGCCACATGGCCTCGAGTACTTCGCGGCGGACAGGCGTGGTGGCGGCGGCGTCGAGGAAGATCATGGCGGTGTCAGCCGGCCCTCAGTTCGACGTCCAGCCCTAGGTCCAGTGCGGCGACGCTGTGGGTGAGACCACCGATGGAGATGACGTCAACGCCAGCCGCGGCGATATCCGCGACGGTGCCCAGGTTCACGTTGCCGCTGGCTTCCACAATGGCGCGTCCGTCCACCTGCTTGACGCCGGAGCGGAGCTCATCGAGGGTGAAGTTGTCCAACATGATGGTGTCCACACCGGCGGCAAGGACAGGTTCGATCTGCTCGGCGCTGTCCACCTCCACTTCGAAGTGCGTGGTGTGCCCCAGCTGGGCCTTTGCCGCGGCGAGCAGGGCGGTGAGCTTGGCGGGGTCTCCCCCGGTCATCACGGCCAGGTGATTGTCCTTGGCCAGCACGGCGTCGGACAGGCTGTAGCGGTGGTTGGCTCCCCCGCCGCAGCGGACGGCGTAGCGCTCCAGCACGCGCAGGCCGGGGGTGGTCTTGCGCGTATCGGTGATGCGCGCTTTGGTACCTTCGACAAGCTCCACGAATTCCGCGGTCTT
The DNA here is from genome assembly GCF_054057635.1 of Arthrobacter sp. UYNi723. Taxonomy (NCBI): domain Bacteria; kingdom Bacillati; phylum Actinomycetota; class Actinomycetes; order Micrococcales; family Micrococcaceae; genus Arthrobacter; species Arthrobacter sp. UYNi723. The sequence goes on along the minus strand of NZ_JBSRZM010000001.1, from coordinate 296,495 downwards.
CGTGGCGATGGCGCTCATGCGCTGGACGAGGTTCAGCCCGACCCGTTCGGCGAGCAGCACCGAGCGGGCGTTGCCGGTAACACGCGCGAGGTGGGTGCCGGCGTCGAACGCTGCACCGTCGGCAAGCAGCAGCTCCACCTCGGTGCCCGGATCCACGAGCTTCATGGCGTCACGGAACACGGTACCGCCGCTGAACACGCCCGGCACCCGGGCGTTGAGCACTGCCGTGGCGCGGGCGTCAGCCGGGATCAGCAGCTGGGAGGTGATGTCGCCGCTGGGCGCGTCCTCGGCAAAGGCCCGTTCCAGGATGTCCCGGACGGGTGCTGCGGGGAGGGTCAGGCTAGTCATTAACGAGGCTCGCTTTCCGGCTCATGGTGTAACGCTTGTCAAAATGTTCGACGGCGGCCGTTCCCGGCACGCTGTCGCTGCGGTAATGCGCCCCCAAGGATTCCCGCCGCTCCCGCGCGGCATGCACGAGCAGCTGCGCAGCCAACAAAAGATTGGCATCCTCATGCTCCCGCGGATCGAAGGAATCAGGAACAGTAACCGGATCGCCAGCAGAGGCCCAGGCCCCAAGCAAGCCAGAAGCCGCCCTAAGCAACCCGCCATCACGAAGCACCCCAGCGCTAGCAGTCATCAAGCGCCGAAGAGCCACCCGGGAAAACGGCCCGGCCTCAACAAACGAAGTCTCAACAGGCCCCGGCGCTGGAATGGCCTCAAACTCCCAAGCGATCGGTGCTGGCAACGCGACTGTTTCGGCACCCAAGGCGACAGTTCCGTCGTCGTCCGAGGGTGTTCCGGAAGCGAGCGTCAAGGGGAGGCCGCTAGCGGCCGAGACAGCGAGCGGAGGAAGAGCGTCGGGCGACACCCAGGCCGAGACAGCACGCGGAGCATCGGTGTCCTGCGACGGGAGGTTCCCAAGGAACGCAGCAACAGCCCGCCGCCCAAAGACAAGACCTTCGAGCAAAGAGTTACTGGCAAGCCGGTTGGCCCCTTGAACGCCGGTGCAAGCAACCTCCCCGGCGGCCAGCAACCCAGGCACCGAGGTCCGCCCGTAGAGGTCGGTAAGGACCCCACCCATCCAGTAGTGCGCGGCCGGTGCCACGGGGACGAGTTCGCGGGTCCAGTCGACGCCGGCTTCGCGGGTGCGTTGGGTGATGGTGGGGAACCGCTTGGCCAGGTAACCCTGGCCGTGGCGGGTCTCGACCACCATGGCGTCAAGGAACACGTGCCCGTTGGGATCCCCGAGGGTGGCCAGGTGCAGGGCGATGCTGCGGGAGACGACGTCGCGCGGGGCAAGCTCTGCGTCGGGGTGGTAGGCGGGCATAAAGCGTTCGCCGTGGGCATCCAGCAGGATGGCGCCTTCGCCGCGGACGGCTTCGGAGATCAGCAGCGGCTCAGCGCCGTTGCCTGCGGCCTCAACGGCATCGGCAGCCAGCACCATGGAAGTGGGGTGGAACTGGAAGAACTCCAGGTCCGCCACGGCGGCTCCGGCCCGCCAGGCGAGTGCCAGCCCGTCGGCCGTTGCCACGGCGGGGTTGGTGGTCTGGGCGAACAGCTGGCCGGCTCCCCCGGTGGCCAGGAGAACGGCATCGCCGTGGACGCCGAGTTCCCGCCCGACGTGGAGGAAATTCACGCCTGTCACGCGGCCCTCGCTCTGCGACAGGGACGTCACCTGGGCGTGCCCGATGACCTGGATCCGGCCAGCGGCCTGCGCATCCAGGACAGTCCTGATGAGTGCCCTGGCTACGCCGGCACCGGTTGCGTCGCCGCCGGCGTGCAGGATCCGCGGCGCGGAATGGGCGGCTTCGAGACCCAGCGAGGGGTCGCCGTCGTCGTCCATGTCAAAACGCACGCCGAAGCGTTCCAAGCCGGCGATATCCAGGCGGGCCTCCGTGCAGAGCACGCGGACGGCCTCCTCGTCGCAGTGCCCGGCCCCGGCCTTCAGCGTATCTGCGATGTGCGCGGCCACAGTGTCCCCGGGCGCGGGCTCGTCGAGGACGGCGGAGATGCCGCCTTGGGCGTAGTACGTGTTGCTGTCTGCGAGCGCACCCTTGGTCAGCAGCACCACTTCGGCGCCGGCGTCGGCGGCAAGCAACGCGGAGTACAGTCCCGCAATACCGCTCCCGACGACGATCAGCCGCCGGGGTGCCGGACCACCGGCAGGGCTCTCTGCGCTCATGAGGGGCTCGTTTCGATTTCCAGGGTACGGCGGGCGGGATTGCAGCTGCGGGCTACAGCGGACGCGAGGCGAGCATACGCTCGAGCGCGGTTTTGGCGTTGCCCTGCACGGAGTCGTCCACGCTGATGCGGTTGACGATGCGGCCTTCGACGAGTTCCTCCAGGACCCAGGCGAGGTAGCCGGGGTGGATCCGGTACATCGTGGAGCAGGGGCAGATCACCGGGTCCAGGCAGAAGATGGTGTGCTGCGGGTACTCGGCGGCGAGCCGGTTCACCATGTTGACCTCCGTGCCGATCGCGAAGGTGGTCGGTTCGGTGGCGGCTGCGATGGCCTTCTTGATGAAGTCGGTGGAGCCGGCGGAATCAGCGGCGTCCACCACCTCCATGGGGCACTCGGGGTGCACAATCACGTTGACGCCGGGGAACTCGGCACGGGCCTTTTCGATCTGCCCCACGTTGAAGCGCTTGTGGACAGAGCAGAAGCCGTGCCAGAGGATCACGCGGGAATCGAGCAGGGCCTGTTCGTCGTTGCCGCCCAGTTCCTTGCGCGGATTCCACATGGGCATCTGCTCCAGCGGCACACCCATGGCCTTGGCGGTGTTGCGGCCCAGGTGCTGGTCAGGGAAGAAGAGGACCCGCTGGCCGCGTTCGAAGGCCCATTCCAGGACCACCTTGGCGTTGGAGGAGGTGCAGACGATGCCGCCGTTCCGGCCGCAGAAAGCTTTCAGGGCGGCGGAGGAATTCATGTACGTGACCGGAATGACCGGAACCCGCCCCTCGGCGTCGGCCTCGGTACCGAAAATCTCTTCGAGCTGTTCCCAGCACTCCTCCACGGAGTCGGTGTCCGCCATGTCCGCCATGGAGCAGCCGGCGGCGAGGTTGGGCAGGATGACGGACTGTTCCGGGGTGGAGAGGATGTCCGCGGTCTCGGCCATGAAGTGCACGCCGCAGAAGATGATGGCCTCAGCGTCGGGCCGAGTGAGGGCGGCGTTGGCCAGCTGGAAGGAGTCGCCCACAAAGTCGGCGTACTGGATGACTTCGTCGCGCTGGTAGAAGTGGCCCAGGATCACTGCCCGGTCCCCGAGCTTTTTCTTGGCCGCGCGGATGCGGACATCGAGCTCGGCATCGCTGGCGAGCTTGTATTCCTCCGGCAGCTGGCCCTGGCGCGGCGTGGCGGCCGGGGCAACGTCCGCGCTGGAGGCGCCGGGTCCGTATGCAGGGGCACCCGCGAGGGCTTCGGCAAGGTCGTATTCCCACGGACCCTTGGCGAGCGCCGGGCTGCAGGTGGCTGCTGTTTTGCCTGCTGCCGCGCTGCGGGCCGCGCTTTCGGCTTGTTCGCGCGTGATCAGCTGGATGGCTGTGTTGACGCTGCTCATGGTGTGCTCCTGTTATCGGGGTCAAGGCCGGGGCGGCCGGTGAAGCGGTAAAGACGAGGCGGACGGTGCTTACCGCCCTGGAGGTATTCGCCGGTTTCTTCGATCTCCGGCGTGGATTTGAGCTGGCGGCCGAAGTTGGCCGGGTCCAGCCGGGTGTCCAGGACGGCTTCATAGACTTCCCGGACCTGGGCGAGCGTGAAGTACTCCCCCAAAAAGTGGTAGGCCACCGAGCCGTAGGCCAGCTTGTTCCGCAGGCGTCGGAGCGCGTACTCAACAATGGCGTTGTGGTCGAAGGCCAGGTCCCCCACCTTGTCTGCCCGGAACCACTTCACATTCTCCGATTCGTCGGCCAGGGCGGCCTCCGTGGGCTGGACCAGCGCCCAGTAGACAATCGACACCACGCGCTGGGTGGGTGAGCGGTGCAGCCCGCCGAACGCGTAGAGCTGCTCCAGGTAGCTCGGTGTGAGTCCGGTGGTTTCGCGGAGGTTCCGGGACGCAGCATCCTGCAGGGATTCAACATGCGTCAGCGGTCCGCCGGGCAGGGCCCAAAGATCCTTATACGGCTCACGAATCCTGCGGACCAGGGGAAGCCAGAGGGTAGGCCGGCCCGAGGATTCGCTGGGCCGCAGGGCGAAGATGACGGTGGAGATGGCGAGCGAGGGTGCAGCGGTGGCCCGCTCGGAGACGTTCGCTGAACTGCTGTACACGGTCACTCACCCGCTCCCTGCTTCTGGGCTTCATTGCCATCATCTAGTTATGGTCAATTTGACTAGAACTGATTCTACGGCCACCTTCCCCTGATTCAAAATGTTTCGCCGCCCAGTGTGACCGGATGAAGGCTCCTGTGACTGGTCCCCGGAGACCTTACTCCGGCTGCCTGGCGGCTGCGGCTTCGAGCAGGTTCAGTGTCCTGCCCTGGAAGTGGGTGTTGAGGACAATCACGGACGATGCGCGGAGCACGGTCCTGGTGGCGATCATCGCATCCAGAACACGCTGCAGATCCGGATTGGACCGCGCGGCGATCCTCGCCATGAGATCCGAACTGCCGGAAACGGTGTGGACCTCGATCAGTTCCGGGATCGCGGCCAGCGCCTCGGCCACCGCATCGTGGCCCAGGTCCTGGTTGATGGTCAGCGAGCAGAAGGCAACCACCGGGAAGCCGAACTTTGCCGGGTCAGGCCGGGGCACCCACGAGCTGATCACGCCGGCCTCCGTCATCCTGTCCAGCCTCGACTGGACGGTGGCGCGGGCGACGCCCAGGACCCTCGAGGCCTCCAGCACCGAGCCCCTCGGACTGTCGGTAAAGAATCGGACAATTTTGGCATCCAGGGCGTCAACATTCATACAATCTCCTTCGCGCACCGCCATTGGGTAAGCAAGTTGCTAGCCAATAGTCATCCGAGTGATTAGAAGTGCCACCATAGTTGCACAACGGCTGCCGGCGGGCCAGCAACTTAGGCGGTAAATTCAAGTGGTCCCTGCGGGGACACTACCCCCAACCCCAAGAAGGTTCACAGGCATGACGTTGAAGTCCACGGAAGTGCGGCCGGAATCCCGCCTCGGCCACACCATGAAACCCCGCCAGCTCACCATGATGGGACTGGGCAGCGCCATCGGCGCCGGCCTGTTCCTGGGTTCAGGGGCCGGTATCCAGGCCGCGGGGCCCGCCGTGCTGATCTCGTACCTGGTCGCCGGGACCCTCATCATCCTGGTGATGTGGGCACTGGGTGAAATGGCTGCCGCAAACCCCACCAGCGGCGCGTTCTCCGTCTACGCCGAGCGCGCCCTTGGAAAAACCGCCGGCGCCACCGTGGGCTGGCTCTGGTGGCTCCAACTGGTGGTGGTCATCGCCGCGGAAGCTCTCGGTGCCGCAGGCCTGCTGTTTTCTGTCTGGCCGGCTATCCCCGTCTGGGCCTTGGCCCTGATCTTTATGGTCGTGTTTACGGCCATCAACCTGACGGGCGTCAAGAACTTCGGCGAGTTCGAATTCTGGTTTGCCATCCTGAAGGTTGCCGCCATTGTGGCGTTCCTGGCCGTGGGGGCCGCCCTGCTGCTAGGCCTCCTGCCCGAGGTAGCTTCGCCCGGACTCGCAAACATCACCACTGATTTTGCTCCCGCCGGGCTTGGCGGAATCGCCACGGCATTGTTCGTGGTGATCTTTGCCTTCGGCGGAACCGAGATCGTGGCCGTGGCCGCCGCGGAAACGGAGGACCCGGAGCACAGCGTGGGCAAGGCGATCCGGACGGTGTTGTGGCGCATCCTGGTCTTCTACATCGGGTCGGTTTTTGTCATCGCGGCCGTCCTTCCGGTCTCCTCCGAAGGACTCGCCTCGCCATTTGCCGGCGTGCTCGACGCGGCCCGGATCCCGGGCGCCGGCACGGCGATCACCCTCGTTGCCGTCGTCGCACTTCTCTCTGCACTGAACGCCAACCTCTACGGTGCGTCCCGCATGGTTTACTCGCTCGCCGAACGCGGCGAGGCTCCCCGGTTCCTGGCCAGGCTCAGCGGCGCCAGCGTGCCCATGGTGGCGGTGGGCGTGTCCGTGGCGTTCGGTTTCTTCGCCACGGTTCTGGAGCTGCTGTTCCCGGACCGGATCCTGCCGGCCTTGTTCCAGCTGGTCGGATCCACGTGCCTGGTGGTCTGGGGCACTGCCCTTGTTTCGCAGCTGATCCTCCGGCGCCGGGCGGACCGGGAAGGTGCCGAACTTCCGCTGCGGATGAAGGGTTTCCCGGGCCTGACTATCTTCGGGCTGGTCCTCCTGGGCCTGATCTTCGCCGTCGGCTTCAGCGCGGACAGCAGCCGCGGACAGCTGCTGAGCACGTTCGTTCTGGTCGCCTGCCTCGCGGCAGCCTGCTGGCTCAGCGCCCGGCTGACCACCCGCGATCGCCAGCCCAAGTAGGTAGCGCTATCTGTCGTTTTCGGCGGTCAAAACGACAGATAGCGCTACCCAGTTGGGTGAAGGGCGAAAGACCGACGGCGGCTCGCACTGTACAAATTGCTGTGCTGTCAGTTGGAACACGGGACAGTTTTATACAGTCTGGGCAGCCCATACTGCGCTGATTGCCCACACATCCGCCGGTGACTAGGGTCACAGGCATGGACACACTTCCGCCGCCGGCTTCCGGCAACGCACCGTCGCCACTGACCCCGGGCCAGCTCCGCGAACTGTATACGCTCATGGTGGCCGTCCGGCACCTGGACACGTCCGCCGTCGCCTGGCAGCGGCAAGGCATCATCCCCGGCTACGCCCCCGAGCTGGGCCAGGAAGCAGCCCAGGTGGGCAGCGGCTACGCCGTGGACCTGTCCCGCGACTTCGTCTTCCCCACCTACCGGGAAATGGGCGTGGCCCGCGCCATGGGCGTGGACATGGTTGCCTACATGGCCACCCACAAAGCCACGTGGCACGGTGGCCTCTACGATCCCCTGGAATCCCGGCTCGCCCCGATCCAGGCGGTGGTGGCCGGCTCCGTGCTGCACGCCGTCGGCTGGGCCCACGGCCAAACCCTGGCCGCCGCCCCCGGCGACGAAACCGGCGCAGCCCTGAGCTACTTCGGCGACGGAGCCTCATCCCAGGGCGACGTCCACGAGGCCCTGAACTTCGCGGCCATCATGAAGGCGCCGGTGGTGTTCTTCGTCCAGAACAACGGCTGGGCCATCTCAGTGCCCACCGAACGCCAAGTGGCCGGCGGCTCCGTGGCCGCCCGCGCCGCGGGCTATGGCATCCCCGCAGTCACCGTTGACGGCAACGACGTGGTGGCCGTCGTGGAGGCGACACGGCGAGCGCTGGCACACTGCCGGGCCGGAAACGGGCCCGCCCTCATCGAAGCCATGACTTACCGCTGCGGACCGCACTCCACCTCCGATGACCCCGGCCGCTACCGCACTCTTAAGGAAGAGCACGACGACGGCGGCCCGGATCCGCTGGAACGCTTCCGTCAGGTCCTGCTCGCCGACGGTGTCGCTGACGAGGAGTTCTTCGCCGCCGCCCTCGCCGCGGCAAAAGCGGAAGAGAACCAAATCCGGGAAGGCCTCCAGGCCTTGGATCCCCGCCCCGGCAGCGAAATGTTCAGCCTGGTGTTCCAGGAAACCACGCCCGCCCTGCAGGCCCAGGCTGCCAACTGGCGGAAGGAGTCCGAGCATGTCTAACTCGGTCATTGGATTTCGACAGGCTCAATCACCGGAAGAACAGGCCCAAACACCGGAACGGCAGGCACAAACGCCGGAACGGCAGGCACAAACGCCGGTTGCAGTGATGTCCATGCAGCAGGCCCTGAACCGTGCCCTCGATGAGGTCCTGGCGGACAACGCCAAGGCCGTCATCTTCGGCGAGGACTGCGGCCGGCTCGGCGGAGTCTTCAGGATCACGGACGGGCTGCAGGCAAAGTACGGCGAGGCCCGGGTCTTCGATACCCCACTGGCGGAGTCCGGCATCCTGGGCATGTCCGTGGGCCTGGCCATGGCCGGTTTCCATCCGATCCCGGAGGTCCAGTTCGACGGCTTCGCCTACCCGGCCATCAACCAGATCGTCTGCCAGATCGCCCGGATGAACTACCGCAGCCGCGGCAGCCTGCCAATGCCCATCACCCTGCGCGTTCCCAGCTTCGGCGGCATCCGCGCCCCCGAACACCACGGCGAATCACTCGAGGCGCTCTTCGCCCACGTGCCGGGCCTGAAGGTGGTGTCGCCGTCGAACCCGCACGAGGCCTACCACCTCCTCAAGTACTCAGCCTCCCGCCCGGACCCGGTGATCTTTATGGAGCCGAAGTCCCGCTACTGGCAGAAGGGTGAGGTTGACGTCGCCAACGCCGATGCCGGCGGCGGCTCCCCCACCGGCGCCAAGGTCATGCGCGAAGGCCGCCACCTCACTCTTGTGGCCTGGGGTGCCATGGTGGCGCGCTGCCTGCAGGTGGCCGACCTGGCCGCCGAGGACGGCGTGGACATCGATGTCCTGGACCTGCGCTGGCTCAAGCCCATCGATGCCCAGGCATTGGTGACGTCCGTGGGGAAGACGCGGCGCGCCGTCGTCGTCCATGAAGCCCCACTGACCTCCGGCCTCGGCGCGGAGGTGGCCCAACTCATCACCCAGGGCTGCTTCGACACCCTCAAGGCGCCGGTGGAACGCGTGACGGGCTTCGATGTCCCGTACCCCTCCGGTGACCTCGAGGACGAATACATCCCCAACGTTGACCGGATCCTCAGCGGGATCCAGCGAGTATTGGAGTACCGCCGTGGCTGAAGTTTCCTTCCCGCTCCCGGACCTCGGCGAGGGCCTGATCGAGGCGACCGTGCTTGAGTGGCTGGTTTCGCCCGGCGATCAGGTAGAGCGTAACCAGCCGCTGGTGGAGGTGGAAACCAGCAAATCCGCTGTTGAACTGCCCAGTCCGCAGGCAGGTAAAGTGGTCCGTATCTTCGGTGGGGCAGGCGACAGGATCAATGTCGGCGAACCCCTGATCGTGTTCGAGGTGCCGGATAACACCGCCGGAATCGTGGGCACGGTCCCGAAGGACGAGGCACCGACGCGCCGGGTCCGCCTGAGCGCCGTACTTGATGAGGACTGACAGCATGAGCGGCAGGCACACCGGCGAGATGCATTCCCACACCGTTGAGGGCACTGACCCCCAACTTTTTGTCGAGGTGCACGATCCCCATGACGACGCCGGACTGCGCCCTGTGCTGCTGCTGCACGGCTTCTCCTCTTCCAGCAAACTCAACTGGCATGACACCGGGTGGGTGGCGGCCCTGCTGGAGGCCGGCCGCCGCGTCATCACCGTGGACCTACCAGGACACGGCCGCAGCGGCGCCCCCGAGGACATGGACTCCTACTCCCCCAGCCGGATCCGCGCGGATCTGCTGCAGATAGCGTTCGACGCCGGCGTGCGGCCATTGCACGACGGTGACCCCACCAGCGGGGTGGACGTTGTGGGCTATTCCTTGGGCGCCCGGCTCGCCTGGGAATTCGGCGCCACCCAGCCCGAGATCGTCCACCGCCTGGTCCTGGGCGGACCGAACATCGCCGATCCGCTGGCAGCCTTTGACCTCATCGCAGCGCAGAACTACCTCGCCGACGGGACCCCCATCGCGGACGAGTCCACGGCAGGCCTGCTCAAGATGGCCATGCTCCTGCCGAGCAACAACATCTTCGCGCTGCTGTCCCTGGTGGATGCCGTCAAGGCCGAGCCCTTCGATCCTGCCGAAGCCGTACCCCACATGCCGATGCTCCTTGTGGCTGGCGACCAGGATGAACGTGCGGCCACCATGCCGCAGCTTGCCGCACTCGGAATCCGGGCAGGGTCCATGGCTGAACAACTGACGTTGCCTGGCCGCAACCACACCAACGCCATCACCAGCCGGGCTTTCAAACAAGGCGCCATCGCTTTCCTGGGGGTCTGACCAGTGCGCAGCTGATCACTGCGCGGCTGATCCCTGACAGGGATTTCATAGCTCTCGCATAGGTTCCGCTGCTTGGATCGTCAGATGCACGATCCTTCCCAGCCGCGCGCCCGCCGCACGGTCGCCGCCCTACGCCGCCGTTCCGCCTTGGTGGCTGCCACCGGTTTCCTCGCCGTGGTCCTGATCGCTGCCGCCTACGTACTGGCCCCTGCCCGGCCCGGGCAGGGTGCGGCATCGCGCGCATCAATTGGCATCGACACCTTTGCAAGCTCCGCCCCGATTGACGCAGGCCTGGACGCAGCCATCGATGCCATCATCGGCGCCAACAGCCAGTACCAGGTGGGTGCTGCGCTGATGGCTACCGACGGCGGGGACGTGCACCAGTACGGCGTGGAGGAACCGTTCGAAGCAGCGAGCACGGCCAAGATACTGACCGCTGCGGCCTATTACCACCTCGTGGAGGAGGGTTCAGCGTCCCTCGATGAACCGCTGGGCGCGTTCACCTCGGAGTTCCAGATCCAGGCGATGGTCCAGGACAGCAACAACGAATCGTGGAGCCTGCTGATGGACGCCGTGGGCCTTTCCGAACTTTCGGAGTATGCCGCCTCCATCGACGTCACGTATGACCCCGAGGTGAATACGCTTTCGACCGCCGAGATGGCCCATATCCTGGCGGAACTGTTCGAGGGCCGGCTCCTGGACCAGGAGCATACGGAGCAGCTCCTGTCCTACATGCAGGACACCAACTACGAAAACCTCATTCCGGCCGCAGTTCCGGACGGCGTCACCGTATTCCACAAATACGGGCTGCTCGATAACGAACTCCACGACGCCGCCGTCCTCTCGATGTCCTCCGGCAGCTACGTGCTGGTGGTTTTCACGAAGGGTGCCGACCTGAGCGACATCCCTGAACGGACTGTGGTGATCCAGGAAATCACCAAGGCTGTTACCGCCGCCCTCTCGTAACTGAGCAGCGGTGGGAGGAAGTATCCCCGGTTCCCGGCGCGGCAGCAGAAGGTAGGCTGGAAGCGTGGCGGAGACAGCCGGAGAGGGAACAATGAGCACGCGTTTTGAAGACCGCACCGATGCCGGTGAACGGCTGGCTGCGGTGCTCACGCAGTTCCGGGAACGCCCCGACACCATCGTCCTGGGGCTGGCCCGCGGCGGCATCCCTGTGGCCGCCGCGGCTGCCAAGGCCCTGTACCTGCCACTCGGCGCCGTTCTGGTCCGGAAACTCGGCATCCCCGGCCACGACGAAACAGCGTTCGGTGCGCTGGCCTGGTCGGGAGGCCGGATAGTGCGCCTGCTCAACCGTCCCTTGATCACCCGCATTCTGGACCACGGCGTCCGCCAGGAGCGGCTGGACGAAGTGGAGAAACGCGAGAGGGCCGAGCTGCTCCGCCGGGCCGCGACTTACCCGGGGATCAGCAACGACCTCACCGGTCAAACAGTTCTACTGCTCGACGACGGCCTGGCCACCGGAGCCACCATGCGCGCTGCCGCCGAGGCAGCCCGTTCCGGTGGTGCGGCACGCGTCGTCGCCGCAGCGCCGGTGGGTTCGGTGGAAGCCTACACGGCCGTGTCGCGGGTGTGCGACGCCGTGCTGTGCCTGCATCTGCCGGGCAAATTCCGCGCCGTGGGCAGCTTCTACCGGCACTTCGAACAATTGGCCGATGAGGACGCCATCAGCCTGCTGAACCAGTAGGCCCGACGGCAACACCGGGCCCTCACGGCGCAACCTGGCCTCACGGCAGAACGGCGGACCCAGACCAGATGGCCCGAACCCGCCGTTCTGCGATGCGTACAACTTTAGTGGTGGCTGCTGACGCCGAGCGGGTTGCCCTTCGTCTCCTTGGCAAGCAGGACCCCGACAGCCGAAATCACGCAGAGGATCATGATGTAGATGCCGATGGATCCGGTCCATTTGGTGCTCTGCAGCAGAGCCTCGGCAATGGTTGCAGCGAAAGCACCACCCAGGATCGCACCGAACGCGTACCCGATGGAGATGCCCGAGTAGCGGACATTGGCCGGGAACATCTCGGCGTACATCGCCGACATGGGGCCGTAGGAGAGACCGAGGCCGATGGTCAGGACGAAGAGCGCCACGCCGTAAAGCCAGATGTTCCTGGTGTCGATCAGTGCAAACATCGGGATCATCCAGACGAAGATGATCGCATACCCGATCAGGAACGTCTTGACCCGGCCGATCCTGTCTGAGAGCCAGCCGCCGGCGAGCGTGAAGATCAGCCAGCCGAAGGAGGCGAGGGTGGTGGCGAGCAGGATTTCCGGGACCGGCATCTTCAGCGTCCTTGTGGCGTAGGAGATGAAGAAGGCGATCAACAGGTAGCCAGCGGCATTGTTGGCGATGAAGATCATGGTCGAGTAGAGGACTGGCCTCTTGTGGCTACGAATGAGTTCGCTGAGGGGCGCCCTGCTTTCGGCCTTGCGGGCCGCCATCTCCTGGAAGACGGGGCTCTCGGCCACGGCCCGCCGGATCAGGTATCCCACCACAATCAGCACGATGGACAGCAGGAACGGAACCCGCCAGCCCCACGACGCGAAGTCCTCCTTGGACATGTTCGAGTTGAGTATGAAGAGCAGGCCGGTGGCCAGGATCATGCCGACCGGGACGCCGATCTGCGGGTACGCGCCAAACACGCCGCGCCGGCTCTTGGGGGCGTGCTCCACCGCCATCAGGGCAGCGCCGCCCCATTCGCCGCCGGCGGAGAAGCCCTGGGCAATGCGGAGGATGATCAGCAGGATGGGGGCCCAGACGCCGATCTGCGCGTAGGTCGGCAGCATGCCGATCAGCGAGGTGGCTGCGCCCATCATCAGGAGGGTGAAGACCAGCATGGCCTTGCGTCCGAGCCGGTCACCGAGGTGGCCGGCAACCACTGCACCCAGCGGGCGGAACAGGAAGCTGATGCCGATCAGCGCGAAGGACAGGATCTGGGCCAGGCCCGGATTGGATTCGTTCAGCGGAGCCAGGAAGAGCGGGGACAGCAGGGTACCCGTCAGTTGGGCGAAGATGAAGAAGTCGTACCACTCGATGGTGGTGCCGACCAGCGTTGCTGCGAGGACCTTGCGTTCCTCGTGCTTGCTGCTCGGGCCCGCCTCGGAATCGACGCGTGAAGTTTCGGTCATTGGAACTCCGTGGCTTGGGGCAGCCTGGTTGGGGATAACGGCTGCCGACGGTGGATTTAGGGCGTCCGATTTACTGATCGAACGGTCAGTTAGTATGACGTTACGCGAAGATGTGATGAAACGCACTCTTTTTCTTGATTCTCCGCGCGGATCAGTTAGTTGATGCGAGTCAGTTCCATAGTTGAACTTCCTTTTCGGAATCAGCACAGGGCTTTTCGAAATCCGCACACAGTCCGAGTGAGGGAAGCACCGTCACGGCACCCGGGCAGCGCCCGTGCAGCCGCCTAGGATGGGACCCATGACGCCCACCGCAGTCCCCGCCGGAGCAGCTCAGGCTTCGCCGTCCCAGACCCTGTCGCGCGGAATCCGTGCGCTGGAAATCCTGGCGGCCGCGGAGACTCCCTTGACCATTGCGGAACTTGCCGACGCCATGGGGGTTCACCGTTCCGTGGCCTACCGGATCCTGCGGACCCTGGAGGACCACTCCTTGCTGGTGCGCGATGACGCGGGCAGAGTCCAGCCGGGGCCCGGGCTGGCTGTCCTGGCGCGGGGGGTTGCCCGCAACCTGCAGACGGCGGCGCTGCCGGAACTGACGCAACTCGCGAACTCCCTGACCATGAGTGCCTTTGTGGCCGTCTGGGACCGCGATGACTGTGTCACGCTGGTCACCGTGGACCCGCGGCATACGGGGGCCGCCATCGTCCAGCACCCCGGCTCCCGGCATCCCATCAGCGCGGGTGCCCCTGGCATTGCGATCCAGTCCTCCTATTCAGAAGCTGAGTGGCATGCGGCTGCCCCGGGAATCCCCTACCGGCCCGAGGCCGGAACCGCGCGGCAGCTGGGCTTTGCCGCCAGCCACGATGAAGTCATACCCGGAGTCTCCTCCGTGGCTGTCCCGGTCAGGGTCCCTGCCGGCCGGCCGGCCGCGCTGGCCGTCGTCTATATCCGGGCAGCCCAGAATCCGGACGAAATCGCCGCTGCGCTGATGGCGGGTGCCGCGCGCATTGAGGCCCAGCTGGGCTGACCATTACGCACGCCACCTGGCCGTGACCAGCGCCCGGCGTCGATCAGTGGCGTTTACGGAGAATGACTGCGGCCGCGGCACCAAGCACCAGCAGGCCGCCGGCGGCAATCACAGGCACAACGAACGCGGTGTGGTAGCCATGGGCCTGCGCCAGCTGGCCACCAACTGCGGCCCCCAGTGCGGTGCCCGCCACGATCCCGCTTGCCAGAGCTGTCATCACGGTCCCCAGCCTTTCCACCGGCGCCACCAGGCCTCCGATCGCGAAGACTGTGACCATCACGGGGCCCACGGGCAATCCCAGGACCAGAAGCACCGCAATCATGCCGCCCAACGATCCGGGCACCAGAAGCAGCAGCGCGAGCACCGTCATGAGTGCCGCGCTAATCAGCCACCGGGCGGCGGGAGTGAAGCGCTGGGGCCAGTACGCCACGGACAGGGCTGCGGCGGCCGAACTCAGTCCCATGACCGCATACAGCAGTCCGGCGATTTCCGAGGTGGCGAAACTGGCGGAGAAGGAGCTCAAAGCCGTCTGGGCGGACCCGAAGAAAGTGCCCATGGCCACCATCGCCAGGACGGGCAGTGCGACGACGGTGGGAATCCTCGCAGCCTTGCGCGAAGCTGCCGAGCCCCGGTTCAGGGGAACCGCCTTGTGGGTGGAGTGCACGGCAAAGGCGGGCACCAGCGTGATGGTCATGGCTGCGGTCAAGGCCAACGGCAGCCAAGGGGCCACCAGGCTGGCCAGTATACCCACCAGAGCCGGTCCCAGCACGAACGTCAGCTCATCAGCCGTGCCTTCGTACGACAGGGCCGTGTCCAGATCCCTGCCGCCCTTCGCTCCCTTGCTCCGCGAGGTGAGCGCCATCCAGCGCACCCTGGCCAGCGGCCCTACCTGCGGGCAGCTGGCCCCAGCAAGGAATGCGGCGGCGATCACGGCCACGGGAAAAGACCCGGCTTCGGGCGCAGCCCAAGCCGTCCCGATCAGGGCCAGGACAGCCAAAGTGTTGAGCACCGCCGCCACCAGAAGTACGGGCCGCTGCCCCCTGCGGTCTGCGAGGGCACCAAAAACCGGGGCGCCGAGGGCCGAGCCGATTCCCACAGCACCAGCGGCAGTGCCACCGAGCGCGTAGGAGCCGGTCACGGACGTAACAAGCGTCAGGGCGCCGACAGTAAGCATGGCCAAGGGCAGCCGGGCGAACAGGCCCAAGGGGATAAAGCTGCGGCCTGCGAGGTGCGGGAGCCTGGCGAACCGTCCGGTGGGCGGAGCCAGCGCAGCGGAGGCAGGCGCAGCGGAGGCAGGCGCAGTGTCAGGCGCGAGAGGCGCTTCCAGGGAAGCGGGCAGGGAGGACATTGTTGAAGAGTTCAAGGTTCCGGGCTCGTTCAGTAATGCGCATCGTCCCTCCTCCCGATGCGCGCGACCCGGTAACTATCCAATTATAGAGGCCGGCTGGGGCCAGTCCAGCCCGGCATGGCCGCCGTCACACCAGCGCTTCGGCGGCGTCGGAAATGCGGAGGGTGGAACCGTTCCGGCCCTTGAGGACCTGGAGCTGGGTTCCGATACGCTGTTTCATTTCCCCCACATGACTGACGAGACCCACAACGCGCCCGCCGTCGCGAAGGCCTTCGAGGGCATCCATCACCTGTTCCAGGGATTGTTCGTCCAGGCTGCCGAAACCCTCGTCCACAAAGAGCGTCTCGATCTGGATGCCGCCGGACTCCTGCTGCACAACGTCTGCCAACCCCAGGGCGAGTGAGAGGGACGCCATAAAGGACTCGCCGCCGGAAAGGGTGGAAGTATCCCGGCGGTGCCCGGTCCACTGGTCCACGACTTCAAGGCCCAACCCGGATTTCGCGCCCCGCGCGGCCTTAGCGTCTGAATGCTGGAGCAGGTAGCGGCCATCGCTCATGGCCACCAGGCGTTCGGAAGCAGCCAACGCCACCTGTTCAAGCCGTGCCGCGAGGACGTAGCTGTTCAGGCTCATGCGGTACGTGTTGTCTCCTCGGCCTGCGGCGGTATCAGCCAGGGCTGTCAGCAGCTGGGCGCGTTCCCGCGGAACCCGCCCGGAACCGGCAAGCCGTTCGTAGTCATTGCGGACAGCGGCCAGCGATTCCACACAGCGCACGGCCATACCGGCGGCGAGATCGGCGGCGCGTGCCTCCTCCCCGGCCTGCTCCGCGACGGTTTGCAGCTCGGCAATGAGGGCTTCGTCCACCGCGGGATGGGCTGCGGCCTCCGTCCGTGCCAGCAGCAGATCCTCGGATGCGAACAACTCGGCAATCCGCGCCTGTTCGTCGTGGCCGGCCCGGACCTCAGCCAGCAGGGCATCGGCGTCGGTGGCCGACAGCAGCTGCGCCCGGGCTTCAAGGTCAGAACTGAAACCAGCCTCCGGCAACGCCAGGTCAAGCTGGATCCGCGCTTCCTCGGCCCTGGCCCTGGCCCTGCTGAGCAAGGCCTGAGCCTCCACGGCCTTCTCCAGTGTGGCAGCAGCGTCCTGCAGCGACCGCAGCCGGTGTGTGAGGCCGCGGTGGCCGCCACGCAGGGCGGAGAGCGCCTCGTCAAGCGACGCCAGCTGGTCCACCAGTCCCGACAATTCAACGGTGACCTGCGCGAGTTCGGATGCTGCTCTGTGCCTGGCGGAATCCGCTGCGGTAAATCTGGCTTCGGCTGCCTCAAGCTGCTGCCGGAGGTCAGCGAGGTTTTTCACCGCCAGCTGCGACTCTCCGGCGGCGGTGCGGGCAGTCTCGAACGCTGCAATCGCATCCTCTTCGGGGGTGTCCCCGCCCTGGCCTTCAAGAACAGCCATCAATTGGTTCGCGTCGCCCAACTCACGGGCCCGCGCTGCCAGATCTTTCTCCGCAGACTCGTGGTCGTGCTGGGCGGCTTCCTCGGCCTGGCTGAGGCCCAGTGCTGACGCCGCAGCCTCCGCGGGAGCCGGGTGGTCCGCACTGCCGCAAACGGGGCAGGCTTCCCCCTCGGCCAGCTGGGCAGCGAGTTCGGCGGCGGCGTTGGCGAGTCTTTCCTCGCGCAGGTCCAGCCAGCGGAGTTTCTTCTCGAGCTGGATCTCCCGGGACGCCGAGTGGCGCTCGGTGGCGAGCCCCTGCGCCGCGCGTGCAGCCGTGTAGCGCCGGACGACGTCAAGAAGTTCCTCAGCCGCAGCGGCTTCCTTGGCGTGCAGGATGGCGGCCGAGGCCAGGTCCGCCAGGGGCTCGAGGCCCGCCGTCAGGGTTTCATGCTCCGTGCGGAGGGCCTGCAGCGAAACGCCCAGGTCAATATCCGTTTGTGTAAGTTCCTGCTGCTTCGTGCTGAGCGCGGCGCGCCTGGCAGCCAGCGAATGGAGGCGTTCTTCGTCCGGCAACCTGGCTTCCACCACGGCGAGCAGGGACCGGAGGCGGCTGAGCTCACCGGCGATATCAAGGGCCCCTGCGGCGGAGAGCCCGGCATCGGAGTGGTCCGCATCCAGGGCGCCAAGGTCCAGCTGGTCCAGTTCGGGGTCTTCATCCGCCGCCATGCGCAGCAATGTGATGGCGGATTCCATGGCTCCCGCCGCGTGCCTGACCTGGGTCTGGCTGGACTGGGCAGCCTGGAGCTGGCCCGTGAGCACCTCCGCGCGGCGGTGCTGTTCGAGCCGGGCCGCATGGACCTCCAGGGACGGCAGGGTTGCCTCGGCGGCTGCCTTCCGGGCCTCGGCGGCTGCCAGTTTGCGGTGCCGTTCCCGCTGCGCGGACTCGCTCTCCAGCCGGCTTGAGGTGTGCCTGCTGAAGGCCGCAGCGGCCTCCGCCTCGGCAGCCAGTTCCCCTGCGCGGTGGGCCACTGTTTCCTGCAGCCATTCGATCCGGGCAGAAGATTCCTCCTGGGCAGGAGCTGCGGAATCATCAACGGCCAGCGCGGCGGCCTCGGCTTCGGCCCGCGCCGCCAGCAACTCAAGCTCGCTGTTCAGCCGGGCAACATCGTTCCGCGCGGCCTGCGCCTGCGCCGCCAATTCCTGTTCCAGGGCCTCGAACCGCTGGGTGCCGAAGAGCTTCTGCAGCAGTTCCAGGCGATCGGCTGCCTTGGACCGCAGGAAGGCGGCAAAATCGCCCTGCGGCAGCATCACCACGCGGGTGAACTGTTCCCGGTCCATTCCCAGCAGGGCGGTGATTTCAGCGCCGGCTTCGTCATTGCGTCCGGATCTCTCCGTCCACGTCCCGCTGATGCGTTCCCGGAGGAGCGTTTTGGCCTGCTGTGTGGTGAAGCCGTTCTTCCCCCGGGCACTGGGTTTATCCCAGGCCGGCGACCTGGTGACCTCGAAGTGGCGGCCCTGGGCGGAAAACTCGCAGGTTACCGCCGGTTCGAGCGACGGCTCGGCATGATCGCTGCGCAGGCGCTTACCCTCCTGGCGCGCCCCTGGCACGGATCCGTACAGCGCAAAGCAGACAGCGTCCAGCACGCTGGTCTTCCCTGCCCCCGTAGGCCCGTTAAGGAGAAAGAGCCCGTGGGCGCTCAACCTGTCGAAGTCGATTTCCTCGGTGCCCGCAAAGGGCCCGAAGGCGGAGATGGCAAGGCGGTGGATCCTCATAGCGATCCCTCCGTCAGGCGTACGTTATCCAGCGCCGCGGCGATGGCCGACCGCTCGGCGTCGTCCGCGTCCCGCCCCCGCACATGATCGAGGAATCCGCAGCAGAGCGAGAGATCATCCTGGGCTTCGGCGAGGCGGCTGCTGTAGCTCTTGGACGCCTTGACGGCGCCGCCCTGCGGATCAAAGCCGAGGACCAGCGTGTCCGGAAACCGGGCCCGCAGCCGCTCCATGGCCTGCGCGGGCCGCTGCTCATCGGTCAGGGTGATCTGGCAGTACGCCCCTTCGGCCCAGGAATGTTCCGCGGACTCCAGGAGCTCCGAGATATCGCCGCGGAGCACGGCCAGCTTCCGCGGGGCTTCCCACGACAGTTCCGATACGCCGGTCACACCGTCCGGGCCGACGTCGATCAGCCAGCTTCCCTTGGTGTGCTTGGCTTCGGAGAACGAGTAGGCCAGGGGCGAACCCGAGTACCTGACCTGCGGCGACAGGGCCTGGCGGCCGTGCAGGTGCCCTAGCGCGGTGTAGCTGAATCCGTCGAAGAGGTCCAAGGGCACCGCCCCGACTCCCCCGATGCTGAGGTCCCGTTCGCTGTCTGAGCTGATCCCTCCGCTGGCGAACGTGTGGGCGAGGACCACCGAATGGACGGTGCCCGCTGCGCTGCGCTCCGCGAGGTCTGTCCGGATGCGGTCAGTGGCGGCGCGGGTGACTTCAAAGTGGCTGGCGGTTTCTGCACCGAGTTGTTCGGCGACGAGGCGCGGTTCCAGCCAGGGGACTCCATAGATGGCCAGGACGGCACCGGGCGTCCCGCCGCCACCCGCCTCCAGGGGCAGGACTACCGGATGGTCCAGGTCCGCCAGCCGGGTCCGCAAGTAGACGCCGCCACGTTCCAGCAGCCGGGAGGCGAAGCCCAGCCGGATGGCGGAGTCGTGGTTGCCGGATGTCAGCACCACCGTGGCGCCGGCCGCCGTGAGCCGCACCAGGGCATCGTCCAACAACCCCACGACGTCGACGCCGGGCAGGGCGCGGTCGTAGACATCGCCGGCGATCAGGACGACGTCAACGGCGTTTCCGGTGACGGCGCTGACGAGCTGATCAACAAATGACCGCTGGGCGTCCAGCATCCCGACGCCGTGGAAGGACCTGCCCAAGTGCCAGTCCGATGTGTGCAATAACCGCATATTCTTACGCTAGCGGCTGCCACCGACAGTTTAGGAAACCGCCGCAACAGGCCGTTGCCCAGTCAGGCCAGCTAGCCGCGCTTTCCGTCGAAGAATTCCTGGGCCTCGTCGCGGTTGTCCGGCTCGTCCGCGGCGGAATGAACCGGTGCGGGGTTGGCCGGGGCAGCTGCCTTGGCCGGCACCTCAGCGGCCTCTTCGACGACGTCGGCATCCTCGTCGTCGTCGAAATCCACAACGTCGTCGGCCGCACTGCCGTCATATACTGACCCGTCAGCGGCTGATCCGGCGGCCGAAGCAGTAACGGCAGCAACCGGCTCGGCGAACCCACGGAAGACCAGCCCGGCGATGGCTGCGCCCGCCAAGGGAGCAACCCAGAAGAGCCACAGCTGCTCAAGGGACCAGCTGGAGCTGAAGACGGCCGAGGCCGTGGCGCGGGCGGGGTTGAACGGCGCATTGCCCACGGACAGGCCCAGCTGCAGCAGGACCGCGCAGGCGAGGCCCACGGCTACCGCGGCTGCCGTCTTGTTGACGTTGTTGCGTGCGGTGGTGCCCAGGAAGACTGCAACCAGGATGGCGGCCCCGAGCACTTCCAGCAGGAGCACGCCGGCGAGGGGCGCCTGGATGATGGAATGTTCGCCGAATCCGGCGGTCACGGTGTCGAACGCCGTCCGGCTGTCCTGGATGCCCGGCAGTGTGCGCAGGATGCCGAAGAGTGCGAGGGCGCCCAGGAGCCCGCCCACCAGCTGCGCGCCGATGTAAGCAGCGGCGTCACCGAGCCGGATCCGGCCGGCAACGGCGTGGCCAACGGTCACCGCCGGGTTGAAGTGTCCGCCGGAAACGTAGCCGAAGGCCAGCATCGCCGCGGTCACTGCCAGGCCTGCTGCGAGCGCGGCGGGCAGCGGGCTGGACTGCGGGATGGAGAACAGCGGCACGCCCAGGCCTGCCACCACGATGAAAAGGCTGCCAAAGGCTTCGGCAGACAGCCTGGACACCAGCCCGTGCCGGATTTCGGCACCGCTGCCGGCAGTCAGCCCGGGGGCGGGGTCACGGTGGACGGGCACAGGCGTGGTCATGGTGGGGCAATCCTTTTCGTTGGGGTTTGGTGCCTTTGCATTCTGCCAAGGGATTCTGGGCGTTGGCTGAGTCCGAGCTTAGTGGACGGACGGCGTGGCGCCCCGGCGCGTTCCACCTCCGCCCCACGGTAAATTTACTGTCATGAGCATTGAACCGGGCGCCGTTGCCGCGCCCCCGCTGAAGTCCCGCATCCACGGCTGCCTCCTGGGCGGGGCCTTGGGCGACTCGCTGGGCTACGCGGTGGAGTTCGACTCCGTGGAAGCGATCCGCGGCCGCTTCGGCCCGGACGGCCTGACAGACTTCTCCGCGCTCGACGGCGGCAGTCACTTTTCGGACGACACGCAGATGACGCTGTACACCGTGGACGGGCTGGTGGAGGTGCTCGAATGGGCCAATGACGGCGTGGGTGCCGACGCGAACGCCTGCCTGTGGCTGGCCTATCTCCGCTGGCTGGCCACCCAGGGCGAGTCCTTACCGCCGCAGGCCCCGTCGCAGCCGCCTCGGTGGATCGACGGCCATGAGGTCCTGAGGCACCGCCGCGCTCCGGGAAACGCGTGTATCAGCGGGTTGGCCACCGGGGAGATGGGCACGGTCTACCGGCCGGTGAACCCGGACTCGAAGGGCCGCGGAACGGTGATGAGGTCGGCACCGTTCGGCCTGATTCCCTTCATAGCGTCCGACGCCGTCTATAAGTTGAGTGCCGACGCCGCCTCCCTGACGCACGGCCATCCGTCCGCACGGCAAAGTGCCGGCAGCTTCAGCCTGCTGATCCACCGCCTGGTGGCCGGTGACACCCTGGCGGACGCGGCGGCGGCGGTCCTGGCCGAAGTCCGTGGCCTGAAGGATGTGGCGGCGGAACTTCCCGAGCGGCTTGAAGCGGCCATCCGCTGTGCGGGAACAGGCGACCTGTCGCCGGAGGAACTGGTTCGGCAGCTCGGCGAGGGCTGGGTCGCGGAGGAGGCGTTCGCCGTCGGGCTTTACGCTGTCCTGGCCACAGCGCCGGATGCGGACTCCACACTGTCGCCGCAAGACCATTTCCGGGCGGCCATGGCGCTGGCCGTCAACCACAGCGGCGCCAGCGATTCCACGGGATCCATCGGCGGAAACATCCTGGGCGCCTACTACGGCGAAGAGTGCCTGCCCCCGGAATGGCTCGACGCACTCGAAGGGCCGGACGTCATCCGCGGCATGGCCGACCTTCTGGTGGGCGTTACGACCGCTTGAGCGCGACGTTGTTGCAGGCCTCGCAGATGCCCTCCGGGATCAGGCCCCGGCGCTGCAGCACTCCGAAGATGACGCAGCCCAGGCAGAATCCGGCGAAGGCCTCCAGGGAGGCAGCCGCGATGAGTATTGCCAGCGCAATCCACGCTGCCGGGGCGGCACCGGCAAGGAACAGGATCAGCGCCGTGGTGGAGACTACAGTCCCCATGCCCTGGGCAAAGCGCTTGGGCGGTCCGGGAACCAGGCGAACGCGGCCCAGACGGGGTGCCAGGACCTTGACGGAGAGCAGTGCCAGCGGCGAAATCCGTGGGCCGAAGAGCACCCGCAGCCAGAAGCCCGCGGCGATCAGCACGAGTCCCCAAACGGACCCGCTCAGCAGTGTGGCGCCCGCGAGGAGCACCACCAGGCCGGCGGTGATCCGGGCCGCGTATTCATTGACGGGGTTGGGAAAGGCGAACACGGCGGACCAGTTGATTCCGGTTGTTTGGCCGTCCGTTAGTTTGCTCATCCTGCAAGGCTAGGAGCCGGGCACGCCGCAGGGAAGATTTGTTGCGCCGGATGAACGCAGTGCGGCTCAGCCGTCCACCATCTGCAGGAACTCGCCTTCGGAGAGTACTTCGATGGGCTGGCCGCGGTCGTGGAGCTCCAGGACGCGCCGGGCCTTGCCGGTCAGCCTGCCGGACCGCAGGTCCGAGGCCACAAAGCCGTCACCCACCACCAGCACCGTGGTGCGGGCGGTTACCCGGCTTTCCGGCCGGGCACCCAGCTCGGCCGAACGCACCTTCGCTTCCGGCCGGGCCATGGAGAGCTCGCCGGTGAAGACAACGGTCTGGCCGTACAGCGGGTGGGACGGTTCGGCGTCGGCATTGGGGACGGGGTTGTCGCCCTCCTCCGGCCACCCGGACAGGAACGGGCGCACCAGCGCGGCGCTGTTTCCGCCAGCGGCGCCGGCAAGGGCGGTAAGGCTGGCTTTGGACAGGACATCGTGCGCCGGGTCAAACGCCTCCTGGTGCGGCAGGACCAGGCCCAGCGACAGGTAGAGCTCGGCAATGCTGTTGGCGTTGTTCCGGGCAGCGATGTCGATCAGGATGCCGGCGCAGGCACGGGCGTCTTCTGCGGCATCGTGATGGTTGACCAGCGGCACGCCGGCTTCCTCTGCGGCGAACGGCAGGGAATTGGAGACGAGGGAGTAGCACCGCCGGGCCAGCATCACCGTGCAGACGTAGTCGTAGGCAGGGCCGGGCAGGCCGGAGACCTCAAGCCCTGACCGGATCACTCCAAGGTCAAAGGCCGCGTTATGCGCCGCCAGGATGTCGTCCCCGATGAAGGCGCCAATCTCCGGGAACAGCTCACCGAAGCGGGGACGGCCGGCCACGTCCGTGGCCTTGATGCCGTGGACCCTGACGTTGCGGTACTCGAAGTGGTCGTGGTTGACCGGCGGCCGCATCAGCCACGACGCCTCATCCACCACGCGCCCGCCCCGCACCTTCGTCAGGCCAACCGCGCACGGTGAACCCCGGAAGCCATTGGCCGTCTCGAAGTCGATCGCCGTAAAGTCCAAACCCACGGCCCATACTTTACCGCCGTGCAGGGCCGTTCCCGTGTCACCGGGGCGGCCCTGTCGCGGATATCACGCGGACGACGCCGGGTAGCGAGGGTGCGTCAAGTACCCTGAGTAGGTGAACTTTCTTGCGATCAGCGACCTTGCCGTGCCCATGCTGGGTGGTGCAGGACCGGTCCAGCCGCAGCTGGCATCCTTCCTGCCCGACTGGCTGAACCCCCAGATTTTCTTGGCCGATCCAGCACTTGCGCCCTGGGTGGTGCTGCTGGTCTGCGGAATTGTCTTCGCCGAAACGGGCCTGCTGGTGGGATTCTTCCTTCCCGGCGATTCGATGCTGTTCACGGCGGGGCTGCTGGTGGCAACGGACACCATCCAGTTCAATGTCTGGCTCCTGGCGCTCCTGATCACCATTTCCGCCATCATCGGCAACCAGACCGGCTACCTGATCGGTTCCAAGGCCGGCCCCGCTATCTTCAATAAGCCGAACTCCCGCCTCTTCAAGCGCGAAAACGTGGAGAACGCCCATGCCTTCTTCGAAAAGCACGGCGGCAAGGCACTGATCCTCGCCCGCTTCGTGCCGATCATCCGGACCTTCGTGCCCGTGATCGTTGGCGTGGCCCAGATGAACAAAAAGAAGTTCTTCCTGTTCAACGTGATCGGCGCGGTCCTGTGGGGCAGCGGCGTCACGCTGTTGGGCTACCTGCTCGGTGACAGGGTCCCGTGGGTCCGGGAGAACCTGGACATCATCTTCATCGTCATCGTGCTGGTCTCCGTGATTCCCATCGGCATCGAAGTACTCCGCGGAATTTCCGCCAAGCGCCAGGCGGCTAAGTTCGGCACCGACGCCGTCGAAGAATTCATCGAGGAACACGAACCCGAAACCGAGCGGAAAACCCACCGGGACCACTGAGCCCCACACCACGCAGCCTGTCACTACTCCCCGGCCACTCCCCCCGGAGTTTTTGTCAAGATATCGGCATTTTGAACGGCATTTTGGCGCGATATCTGGACAAAACTCCGTGGCCCTCCGACGGTTCAGTCGGCGTGCCAGCCATCGATCATCACGGTGCCGCGCGGCGAGTTCAGTGTGACGCTGAGCGGCGCGGCGTGGGCAAGCCCCACGGGGGTCGCTCGCACTTCCGGCAGCTTCAACACGTCAAGCGCCTCCTGCGGCACCCCATGCAATACCAACTCCTGCAACGCCAAGAGCGTCGGCGGGAGCTGATCACAGGGATGTGCTCCCGTCCATTCGATCAAAGTCGGCAACGCGCCAGCGCATTCGGTGCGGCCATCGTCGCGTACTGTGATGCGCCACTTCAACAGGCCATGCGGTGTATCGCGCTGCGCTGCCAGCGGTACGCCGGGGTCAAGGGCGCAGTTGGCCAGGCTCTGCCGCAGCATTTCCATCATGCCCGTGCGCGCGACTGCGTGCACCAGTCGGGGAAGTTCGCGCACGGCCTCGCGCAGCGTTGGCTGGTCCAGCCCGAACCAGCGGGGCCGACCCTGCGCCGGCGCTTCAGGATCAATGGCGATGATCTCCAGATAGCACTGCGGGAAGCGCACCGTGCTGATGTCCACCACTCGATTGTGTGTGCCCATCAAGGCGTGCTTGCCGCCACCGGCGGGCTGAACGCCGAACGTGGCCTCGCACCAGGCCGCACCCTGTTCCAGCGAATCTGCGGCGATGACCAGGTGATCGATGCGAGCGTTCACAGCGACATTATATCGGCCCCGCCGCAAATGCTGCCCCCGCGGCCCTGCCGAAGGATGTCGGCGGAAATTACGAATGGCTCCCCGGGAGGTTACTACCGCGCCAGTGCCTCGACAATGGCCGGCACGAGCGCACGGAAGGCCTGCCCGCGGTGGCTGATGGCGTTCTTTTCCGCCGCTGACAATTCAGCGCAGCTGCGGTCCTCGCCGGCGGGCTGCAGCACGGGATCGTAGCCGAAGCCACCCTCACCGCGGGGTTCGCGCAGGAGGGTCCCCTCAAGCTGGCCGTACTCCACCACTTCGCGGCTCCCGGCACCGGGCCCCGGGACCGCCAAGGCCGCAGCGCAGACAAATGCGGCCCCCCGGTGCCCGTCCGGGACATCGGCGAGCTGGTCAAGCAGGAGCCTCAGGTTGGCGGCGTCGTCACCGTGCCGGCCGGACCAGCGCGCGGAAAAGATTCCCGGCGCCCCGCCGAGCACGTCCACGGCGAGCCCCGAATCGTCGGCAATGGCCACCAGGCCCGTGGCTTCGGCAACGGCCCGCGCCTTCAACAGCGCATTCTCGGCGAACGTGACACCGGTTTCGACGACGTCAGGCGCACCTACCGCCGCGGCGTCCACTACCTGGGTGTCGACGTCGAGCCCGGGGACCTGTCCGCGCAGCAGCTCGCGGAGCTCCTTGAGCTTGCCCTTGTTGTGCGTGGCCAGGACAAGGCGCGCTACAGGCGCGCCGCCATGTTCCGCGTTCATGGCGTTGCTGTTCACGGTGTTCAGGTTCACAGTGCGTCTGCGAGGGTTTCGCGCTGGATCGCCGCCAGGGCGGTGGTGCCCAGGAGGGCCAGGTCCAGCAGCTGGTTCAGCTCGTCCCGGTCGAAGGGCGCACCCTCTGCGGTGCCCTGGACTTCCACGAACTTCCCGGATCCGGTGACCACCACGTTCATGTCGGTTTCGGCGCGGACGTCCTCAACGTAGGGCAGGTCCAGCATGGGCACGCCGTCGATGATGCCCACCGAAACCGCTGCGATCGTGTCGATCAGGGGCTGGGCGTTCTTTGCGATCAGCTTGTTGTCGCGGGCGAAGCGGATGGCGTCCGCCAGTGCCACGTAGGCGCCGGTGATGGCCGCGGTGCGCGTTCCGCCGTCGGCCTGGAGGACGTCGCAGTCCAGGACGATCGTGTTTTCGCCCAGGGCCTTGGTGTCAATGATGGAACGCAGCGAGCGTCCGATCAGCCGGGAAATCTCGTGGGTCCGCCCGCCGATTTTCCCCTTGACCGATTCGCGGTCGGAACGGGTATTGGTGGCCCGGGGAAGCATGGCGTACTCCGCCGTGACCCAGCCGCGGCCTTCGCCCTTGAGCCAGCGCGGCACGCCCGCCGTCAGGGACGCCGTGCACAGGACCCTGGTGTTGCCGAACTCAATGAGGGCCGATCCCTCGGCCTGCTTGGACCATCCGCGGGTGATGCTGATGGGGCGGAGCTGGTCGGGGGCGCGGCCATCGGCGCGCACTACGGGCACTGCAGTTGCTTCAGAAGTCATGCCTTTAGCTTATCGACTCACGACGAGCCGTCCCGCCGCAGAGCGTGCAGCGGGCCAGCCATTGCACTGGACCAGAGGGGCAGCGGGTCAGACGGTGTAGTGCACACCGGCCACGGCAACGGCCACGTCGCCGCCGAACACGGGGCGCGCTTCGGCCATAACGGTGGTGGGCGATGTCCAGACGGGGATGTGCGTGAGCAACAGCCGGCGTGCGCCCGCGCTCTCCGCGGCCTCGCCGGCACGCTTTCCGGTCAGGTGGACATCCTTGATGTCGTCGTCGCGGCCTTCCTCAAAGGCGGCCTCGCACAGGAACAGGTCAGCGTCCTTTGCCGCTTCCTCCAGTCCTGCGCAGGAATCGGTGTCCCCGGAATACGTCAGGATCCGGCTGACAGCGTTGCCTTGCTTGTCCGGTTCGGTCACTTCCACCCGCAGGGCGTAGGCCTCCTCCACGGGGTGGTTCACCGCGAACGGCGTCACCGTGAACGGCCCCACCGTGACGGATTCCCGTTCGGTCCAGTTCGTGAAGTCGAATTCCTCGTGCATCCCCGGATCGAGTTCCAGGCCGTAGGCGGTGGCCATCCGGTCCGCCGTCGCGGCGGGGCCCCACACCGGAATCCTGCCGCGTCCCCAGCCGCCGGGCTTCCAGCGGACGGCCACGTGCAGGCCGCACAAGTCCATGCAGTGGTCCGGGTGCAGGTGGGTGAGGAAGATCGCGTCGATGTCCTCAAGGTCCGTGTATCGCTGGATGGCGCCAAGGGCTCCGCTGCCAAGGTCCATCACGATCTTCCACGTCCGCTCGCCGTCGTTGGCGGTCAGGAGGTAGCAGGACGCCGGGGAGCTCGGGCCGGGAAACGAGCCGGTGCAGCCGACGATGGTGAGCTTCACAGGGCAGGTCCTCCGGCCCGATGGGCGCCCACAAAGTTCGAAATCCGAGGTCCCGACGACGACTGCCGGGCGCTGGCGGTCTGCGCAGCCGCGATCATCTCGGGCGTGATCCGCGCCAGGCTGCCGGTGGGGTACTGGGCCGCCACATGGTCCACGTGCCGTACGGACAGGACCTCCGGCCCCAGGAAACGGCGGGCCAGCGTTTCGAACTGGCCGGCGTCACCGGTGGCGATGAAGTGGTGTTCCGGCGGTGTTACAGCAGTGCGCTGAAGGTCGTGGGTTGCGAGGGCCCGGTACACGTCCTTCGCCGTCTCCTCCGCGCTGGACACGAGCGTCACGGCGTCGCCCATGACAAACGAAATGACGCCGGTCAGCAGCGGATAGTGCGTGCAGCCCAGCACCACGGTGTCCACACCTGCCGCCTTCAGCGGCGCCAGGTACTCTTCGGCAATAGCCAGCAAGGCGGGTCCGGTGGTGATCCCGGCCTCCACGTAGCTCACGAACTCTGGGCAGGCCACGGACGTGATCGCCAGGTCCGGCGCGGCGGCGAACGTGTCTTCGTAAGCCCGTGAACCAACGGTGGCGGAGGTTCCGATGACGCCGATACGCCCGCTGCGGGTGGCAGCGACAGCCCGCCGGACGGCCGGCTGGATCACCTCGATGACGGGGATGCCGTATTTCGCCGTGTACCGCTCGCGGGCGTCCCTCAGGACAGCGGCCGACGCCGAGTTGCAGGCAATGGTCAGCAGCTTGACGCCGGAGTCCACCAGTTCGTCCATCACGCCCAGGGCGTTGGCGCGGACTTCGGCAATGGGCAAGGGCCCGTAGGGCCCGTTGGCGGTATCCCCCACATAGAGGATGGACTCGTTGGGGAGCTGGTCGATGATGGACCGCGCCACGGTCAGTCCGCCGACACCGGAATCAAAGATGCCGATGGGGCGGGACCCCACCTGGGCGGTGGTGCTGCTGGCTGCGGAGTCCGATGCGGCTGCGCCTGACGGATCCATGCTCGAGGCTGTAGTCATGATTATTCGAGGATAGGTCTTCCCCGGGGCCGCAGCCATCACATTGTGGCGCCCGACTCATGTCAAATTTGTCACATTGGCGGTCGAATCCCGGAACAGGACAGCAGTTCAGGCCCGTGAGTCCAGGGACTGGAGCATCGCCTGGACCAGTGATTCCTGCAGCCACGTGGTGAAGTTGTACACCAGGGCAAGGTAACTTTCCACGTCCTCGGCCTGGGACCAGTCCTGCATCAGGTGCACGTGTTCGGCGTCCTCTTCATCCCGGATATCCAGGCGTTCCGCCAGCACCAGGCGCACATCGTTCAGGGCCATGGACCAGAACCTTGCCCCTTCGGCGGTGAGGACCACTTCGTCCCTGTCCAGGTCCAGCGCGGCGGCGCGCAGCGCGCCGATCTTGGTTTCCCGCAGCGAGCGCTCGGTGAGCTGGCGGAACTCCAGGGACGCGCCGTCGTCGTTCTTCATCACGTTGGGCAGCAACCGCTTAACGGCACGGTCCGTCGGTTCCTGGACGTCCATATCCAGTCCGATCAGGGCGGCCAGCGGATCCTGGCTGGTGTGTTCGGACGGCTGGAGCATGGAGATGACGTCATCGATCAGGCTGCGGAGCAGTTCCCGTTCGGCGGGTTCCAGGAACCCGGTGATGCCCTTGAGTCCGTATTTGAATGCCTTAGCCACGTTTCCCCTTGCCCTGCCCGGACCCGCCGGATTTTCCTGAGTTTTTGGAGTTTCCACCATTCCCACCGGAGGCCTTCTCCACGGTGGCCCAGAGGCCGAAGCCGTGCATGGCCACGGCATGCCGCTCAACCTGTTCCTTGCTGCCGTGGGCAACAATGGACCGGCCCTTTTTGTGGACTTCCATCATCAGCTTGTTGGCTTTGGACTCGGAGTAGCCGAAGTAGCTTTGGAAGACATAGCTGACGTAACTCATCAGGTTGACGGGATCGTTCCAAATCACCAGGTTCCAAGGGATGTCCGGGGCGGTCAGGGAGTCGGTGGACGCCTCTGTCCCGGTCCGGGTGCCCTCCTGTGTATCAGGGCCGAGCGCAACGCTTAAGGTCATCTGTCCATTCTATGGGGAGTATGGGCCCACGCCGGCGAGGGCCCCGCGGCGAAGCGAAGCGAGACGGGGGAGCCGGTGGGGACTAGAGTGAATTTTGTGAGTATCTCCGCCAGCTGGGACCATCCCCGCACGTCCTTTTACACAGACCACTACGAGCTGACCATGCTGCAGGCGTCCCTGCACTCGGGCGCCGCACACCGCCGGTCGGTCTTCGAGGCTTTTGCCCGGCGCCTGCCGGACGGCCGGCGGTACGGGATTGTGGCGGGAACGGGCCGCCTGCTGGAAGGCATCGCCGACTTCCGGTTCGGCGAAGCGGAGCTGGACTTCCTGGGGCGGACCGGCGTGGTCAACCAGGACACCCTGGACTACCTGGCGAACTACCGCTTTTCCGGTGACATCTGGGGCTACCCGGAAGGCGAGGCGTACTTCCCCAACTCCCCCATCCTGATTGTCGAATCAACGTTTGCCGAAGCCTGCATGCTGGAAACCTACCTGCTCTCGGTCCTGAACCATGACAGTGCCATCGCCTCCGCCGCCTCCCGCATGATCACCGCGGCCGGCAACCGGCCCTGCATTGAAATGGGATCCCGACGCACGCACGAGGAATCGGCAGTCGCGGCAGCCCGCGCCGCCGTCATTGCCGGGTTCGACAGCACCTCCAATCTCGAGGCCGGCTTCCGGTACGGCATCAAAACGGTAGGGACCGCCGCGCACTCCTTCACGCTCCTCCACGACACCGAGCGGGAAGCCTTTGAGGCGCAGATCGCCTCCCTCGGACCCGGCACCTCGCTGCTGGTGGACACGTACGACGTCGAGGCAGCCGTGCGTGCCGCCGTCGAGTTGGCAGGGCCCAAGCTGGGAGGCGTCCGGCTGGACTCCGGCGACCTCGTGGCCCAGGCCCAATGGGTCCGGCGCCTCCTGGACGAGCTCGGCAACGTGAACACCAAGATCGTGGTCACCTCGGACCTGGACGAGTTCGCCATCGCCGCGCTGCAGTCCGCCCCGGTGGATTCCTACGGTGTGGGCACCTCGCTGGTCACCGGTTCCGGTGCACCCACAGCGAGCATGGTCTACAAGCTCGTCAGCCGCACCGACGACTCCGGAAATTTCGTCTCCGTGGCGAAAACCGCCAAGAACAAAACCAGCATGGGCGGCCGGAAGTACGCGCTGCGCAAGCTCAACGAGCGGGGGGTGGCCACCCAGGAAATTGTGGGCATCGGCCACCGCCCCGAAGACGACGGCAACGACCGGCCGCTGCTTCAGCAGTTTATGAAGAACGGCGAGCTGCTGCCGGGCTGGACCGGACACGAGGGTGTGGTCCGCGCCCGCCAACGGCACGCGGACACCATGGCCGAACTGCCCGGTGTCGTCAACCGACTGCAGCGCGGCGAGCCTGCCATCCCCACCATCTACGAGGAGAACTGATGTCCCGCGCCCTGATCATCGTTGACGTCCAGAACGACTTCTGCGAGGGCGGCTCCCTGGCCGTGGCCGGGGGTGCCGGTGTTGCCGGAGCCATCAGCGAGTACGTGGACGCCCATCACAATGAGTTCGACCACATAGTTGCCACCCAGGACTGGCACATCGATCCCGGCGCGCATTTTTCCGACACGCCCGATCACAAGGACAGCTGGCCGCGGCACTGCGTGGCCGGCACTCGCGGCGCCGAACTCCATCCGGACCTGGACAGCGAATACATCCAGGCCTACTTCCAGAAGGGCCAGTTCGCCGCGGCGTACTCCGGCTTTGAGGGCCTGCTGGCTCCTGAGGATGCCGTCCCCACAGGGGAACGGCAGCCGGGCGCCATGCCCGCTGACGCAGATGCCTACGCACCGGCGGACAACGCCATCGGACTGGACGACTGGCTGCAAAGCCACGATGTGGAGGACGTTGTAGTGGTGGGGATCGCCACCGACTTCTGCGTGATGGCCACCTCGCTGGACGCGGTCCAGGCCGGCTACTCCGTCACGGTCATCCGCTCACTCACCGCCGGCATTGCCGAGGACCTGGAGGATGCCGTCGCCGAAATGGAGCTGGGCGGCGTCGAAGTCGCGTAAGTACTACTTCCGGCCGATGAACCAGTCCTGGAGCTTCCGCAGCCTGGACTGAAGCTGTTCCTCGTTCGCCTGGGCCACTGGAGGGCCGCCGCAGACGGTCCGCAGCTTCGTGTGCACCACACCGTGCGGGGTCCCGGTCCGCGCCGACCAGGCCGCCACGTTCTTGGCCAGTTCGTTGCGCAGGTCCATCAGCATCCGGTGGTCCGGTATGGCCGGCGCCGCGGCGGCCGGCTCGGCTGCCGGTGCGCGCCGGTTCTTGCGGTTGAGCTGTTCGTGCTGGCGCTGCCGCAGCAGCGTCCCCACCTGCTCGGCATCCAGCAGCCCGGGGATGCCCAGGAAGTCCAGTTCGTCCTCCGAGCCCACTTCTCCCCCGGTGCCGAACTCGCCGCCGTCGAACAATACGCGGTCGAAGGACGCCTGTGAGTCGAGGGCCTCGAACTTGCCCTTGGTAAGGCTGTCGGACGCCTTGTCCTCCCGGTTGGCCTCTTCCATCAGCGAGTCCTCGGGATTGAACAGGCCGTCGCTGTCCTCTTTCTCGGGGCGGTCCAGCGCGTGGTCGCGTTCGGCCTCCATCGAGTTGGCCAGGGCCATCAGCGTCGGCACGGACGGCAGGAACACCGAGGCGGTCTCGCCCCGCTTGCGGGCACGCACGAAGCGGCCCACCGCCTGGGCGAAGAACAGCGGCGTGGAGGTGGACGTCGCATACACGCCGACGGACAGCCGGGGCACGTCAACGCCTTCGGACACCATCCGGACGGCAACCATCCACCGTTTCTCGCTCACGGTGAATTCCTCGATCTTGCTGGAGGCCTTGGCGTCGTCGGAAAGGATCACGGTGGGCGATTCGCCGGTGATCCTTTTCAGCTGCCCGGCATAGGCCCTGGCATCCTCGTGGTCCGTGGCGATGACCAGCCCGCCGGCGTCCGGAACCGTGCGGCGCACTTCGCTGAGGCGTTTGTCCGCCCCCGCCAGGACAGCGGGAATCCATTCCCCGGCCGGGTTCAGCGCCGTCCGCCACGCCTGCGACGTGATGTCCTTCGTGACCGCGGACTCGCCCAGTGAGGCCGCCATTTCCTCGCCGGCACTGGTGCGCCACCGCATCTGGCCCGAGTAGGCCATGAACATGACCGGGCGCACCACATGGTCACGCAGGGCATTGCCGTAGCCGTAGGTGTAGTCCGCTTTCGAGCGCCGGATGCCGTCCTTGTCCTGCGCGTATTCAACAAAAGGGATGGGCGAGGTGTCGGAGCGGAACGGCGTACCGGTCAGGGAGAGGCGCCGTGCCGCAGGGTCAAACGCTTCGCGGAGGCCGTCGCCCCAGGACAGGGCTTCGCCGCCGTGGTGGATCTCGTCAAGGATCACCAGCGTGCGGGCGGCCTCGGTCTTGGCGCGGTGCAGCATGGGTTTGCTGGCCACCTGCGCGTATGTGACAGCGACGCCAACGAAACCGCGGCCGTGCTGGCCGTCGGAGTTCTTGAAGTTGGGGTCGATGGCGATGCCCACCTTGGCAGCGGCGTCGGCCCACTGCCGTTTCAGGTGGTCCGTGGGCGCCACGATGGTGACGCGGTTGACCGCCCCTGATTCGATGAGCATGGAGGCCACGCGCAGCGCGAAGGTGGTCTTGCCGGCGCCGGGAGTTGCTACGGCCAGGAAGTCGCGGGGATCGGTCCTGAAGTAGAGGTCAAGGGCTTGCTGCTGCCAGGCACGGAGTTTTTGGGCGGTTCCCCAGGCTGCGCGTTCCGGATAAGCCGGTGGCAGGGTGGGGCCGCCAAAGAGCGTCTCCGTCACTACTTGTTGTTGCCCGAGTCCCCTCCGGGACCCTTGCCGCCGTCGTTCCCCGGGCGGAGGCCGTCATAAACCTCTTTGCACATGGGGCACACCGGGAACTTCTGCGGATCCCGGCCCGGCGTCCACACTTTGCCGCAGAGGGCAATGACAGGATCACCCGTCAGCGCGGATTCCATGATTTTTTCCTTGCGC
The DNA here is from genome assembly GCF_054057635.1 of Arthrobacter sp. UYNi723. NCBI lineage: Bacteria > Bacillati > Actinomycetota > Actinomycetes > Micrococcales > Micrococcaceae > Arthrobacter > Arthrobacter sp. UYNi723. The sequence continues at coordinate 262,542 of NZ_JBSRZM010000001.1, read as the reverse complement.
ACGTAGTGCGAGAAGCGTTCCCGGTCACCGGGCTCCACTTCCTGGCGCAGCTCTTCGCGCTCGATGGTTGCCGTGGACGTTCCAGCCCCGGAAAGCTCGCGCATCGGGTCGTTTTCGAGAGGGTCCGTCATGCTAGTCATGGCATCCATCTTAGCGTCCCGGGACGGAGGACGTTCGACGGCGGGAGGACCGTTTTGCACTCACTGCACCCGCCGCCGTCGGCTGTTCCGCGCAACGCCGCTAGGCACCCGCCCGTGGTGTGTGGCCGGAATTACAGCTCCTGCCAGTCAGGTTTGTGATCGTACGTGTGCCGGTAGAAGTCGGCGAGCTTCAGCGACGATGCCGCGGCCTGATCCACCAGGATGGTGGCGTGCGGGTGGAACTGGAGGACCGAGGCCGGGCAGATGGCGGCGACGGGTCCTTCCACGAAGTCGCGGACGGACGGTGCCTTCTGTGCCCCGGTAGCGATGAGGACAACGTGCCGGGCCTCGAGAATGGTGCCCAGCCCCTGGGTCACCACATGGTGCGGCACCTCTGCCAGGCTGCCAAAGAACCTGGCGTTGTCCCGGCGGGTCTGCTCGATCAGCGTTTTGATGCGGGTCCGGGATGCGAGCGAGGAACCGGGCTCGTTGAAGCCGATGTGGCCATCCGTACCCACGCCCAGGAGCTGCAGGTCCACGCCGCCCGCTGCCCGCATGGCCTCCTCGTAGGCGGAACAGGCCGCGGGCAGGTCCGCGGCCGCACCGTCAGGCGTATGGACGTTGCCTTCGGCGATGTTGACCCGACTGGTGAATTCCCGCCGGATGACTTCCCGGTAGGACTCCGGATGCCCGTGGTCCAACCCCACGTATTCGTCCAGGGCAAAGGCATGGGCATTGCTGAAGTCCAGCCCGTCACGCTGGTGCCGCGCCGCCAGCTCGTCGTAGACCGGCAGCGGCGATGACCCGGTGGCGAGGCCCAGTACGGCGGTGGGCTTTCGCCGGAGAAGGGCCTCGATGGCATCGGCGACGAGCTGTCCGATCTGTTTGCTGCCCTGGAGGATGACAATTTCCATGTCCGGTCGCCTTTCTTGTGCTTTACCGAATCAGCGGTTGACGGTCAGTTGGGCCAGCAGTTCGGGTCCGCGGGCATCAAGCCACTTTCCACCCAGCCGAATGCCCGCCCCAAACAGCGCCAGTCCCAGCATCAGGCCGACGGCCAGGTTGGCCAACCCGAACATGGCATTCCCCGTGACCAGCTGCGCGATGAGCAGGCCCACCTCGGGCAGGACCAGCAGGCTCAGGACGCCCATGCCGGCAAACTGCACCACCAGGGTCTGCCCTACATTGCCCGGGGGCTTCTTGAACGGGCTGTCCCCGGGCAACGGGACGGCCACCGTGTAGCGTGCCGACACCACGGACGACAAGCCAAGCCCGGTGAACAGGATGCCCAGGCTCAAGCCCAACTGGCCGGGCAGTTCCGACCAGCTGCCGGTAAAGAAGTACTGGCCCACTGCAAAGATCAGCACCACGGGCAGGGCAAAAGCCAGGCAGGCCAACGCCCTGCCCAGCCGGTCGTCCACACCGCGGACGCCCGTGGCCACATGCAGCGCGAATGCCGTGTTGTCATAGGAGACGTCCGCTGAGATGGACCAGGCCAGCAGGAACGCAGCCAGGGGAGCCGCGAACGCCAGGGTGCCGTAATCCCCCGACTGGGTGCCTTGGAACAGCAGGAGGATGGGCAGCAGCGGAATAACCACCAGGGAACCGGAATAGCGGGGATCGCGCAGCCAGTAGGTCAGCGCCCGCGCTGTTACTGCACCGGCCGGTGTGGCCGGCAGCAGGTCGAACAGCCCCAGTTTGCCACCCTTGCGGCTCCCGCTGCCGGCGTAGGGCGGGTTGACCAGGGCCCGTTCAAGGAGCAGTTTCCAGCACCAGGACAGGACTGCGAGGGTTGCAGCGGCGATCACGAGTTTCAGTGCGGCCGCTCCCGGGCGGCCAGCCGCAACATCACCACCGAGGGACCACGCGGCACCAAGTGGCGTCCAGGACAAGGTGGCAGCCAGCTCCGGCAGGAAACCCGTCGAGGCGGTGATGCCCCTGCCCACGCCAGCGACGATCGGGCCCATCAGGACCAGCGGGACCATAAATGCGATGGCGCTGACATCCTTGAACCGGCGCGACGACGCCAGGCTGGCGGTGGCCGTGGTGACCACTTTGGACAGGACAATACATGTCAGAACGCCGACGGCGGCGCCCACCAGTGCGGCAACCGCGGGAAGGGGGCCACGGGCCCAGGTCCACACGGTGGCGAGCGCTGCGAGCGCCGTGGCCAGGCCGGGGATGCCGATCAGCCCGCCGAGGGCCAGCCCCGTGAGCAGTTGGCGGATGGGGATGGCGGAGGTGGTGAAGCGGGCAGGGTCCAGGGTCAGGTCCGCGGCGGACGCGACCACCGGAATGAGGCCCCAGCCCAGGAGGGCCGCTGAACCACCAAGCACCACAACCGTCCGGGCCAGTTCGGGGTCTACAGTGCGCAGCAGGATCAGTGCCACGACCACTAGTCCCACCAGCCCCAAGGCATAGAGACCGCCGAACGCCAGGCCGACGAGCTGCCAGGGGCTGCGGCGAAGGCCGTTCCGCAGCAGGGTCAGTTTGAGCCTTAGGAGGTGCGCAACCATTCCAGGCCTTCCGTGTGGTTGCGTCCGCCGACCAGCTGGACAAACCTTTCTTCCAGCGTTGCCCCGGCGCGGACTTCGTCCACGGTCCCGGCAGCGAGGAGCCTGCCGTCCGCCACCACGGCGACGTGGTCGCACATGCGCTGGACCAGGTCCATGACGTGGCTCGAGACGATCACCGTCCCGCCGGAGGCTACATAACTGTCCAGGATGGACCGGATGTTGGCCGCCGAGACGGGATCCACGGACTCGAAGGGTTCATCGAGCACCAGCAGCCGCGGGGCGTGGATCAGGGCCGAGGCGAGGGCGATCTTTTTTGTCATGCCAGCCGAATAGTCCACCACGAGGGTCCCGGCGTCCTCGTTGAGGTCCAGGGCGGACAACAGCTCCCCCACGCGGGAGGCCACCACGTCTTTGTCCATGCCACGCAGCAGCCCGGCGTAGGTGACCAACTGTTCGCCGGTGAGCCGGTCAAAGAGGCGGACACCGTCAGGGAGGATGCCCATCAGCTTCTTGGCCTCCAGCGGCCGGGCCCAGACGTCCACCCCGTGGACAACGGCTGTCCCGAAGTCGGGCCGCAGCAGGCCGGTGGCCATGGACAACGTGGTGGTCTTGCCGGCGCCGTTGGGCCCCACGATGCCAAAGAATGAGCCTGCCGGGACGTCGAGGCTGATGCCGTCCACGGCGATTTTTCCGCCGAAACGCTTGGCGAGGCCGCGGATGGACAAGGCAGGAACGGGCCCGGCGTGCACCACCGGATCAGTGTGGGGATCAGGATGCGCAGCAGTCATGATGCCAGCCTAGACCCAGGGCCCTGCCGAAGGGGTCCTCCCGCAGGAGTAGGCCAAGGCGTAGGGAAGCCTAGAACGAATGCCGCGGAATGGCCCGTTCGTACTGCGGTGCCCAGGGGAGGTCGTGCCCCAGTTCATACGCCGCCCGGAGCCACCAGTGCGGATCCCGGAGCGCGGCCCGGGCAATAAACACGCCGTCGGCCTGTCCGGTGGCCACGGCATGCTCGGCCTGGCCTGCGGAAGTCAGCAGGCCCACGGTGCCGGTGGGGACCCCGGCTTCCCGGCGGATGCGTGCGGAGAACTCCGTCTGGTAGCCCGGACCCGGCCTGATGTCCTGATGGGCCACGGCTCCTCCGCTGGAGACGTCGATAAGGTCCACCCCGTGCTCCGCCGCCAGGGCGGCCAGCCGGACCGAAGCCTGGACATCGACGCCGCCCGGCGCCCAGTCGGTGGCTGAAATCCGCAGCAGCAGGGGCATGGATTCGGGGATGACGTTGCGGACGGCATCGACCACGGCGAGCATCAGCCGGTTCCGGCCGGCCTCGTCCCCTCCCCAGGAATCGGTCCGGGTATTGATCAGCGGGCTTTGGAACTGGTGCAGGAGGTAGCCGTGCGCGCCATGGATCTCCATGGTGTCGAAGCCGGCGTCAACCGCACGCACTGCGGCCGCCGCGAAATCGGCAATAACGTCCTGGATCTGTGCCTCGGTCATTGCAGCGGGTTCGGCGTAGCCGTCGAAGGCAAGCCCTGATGGACCCACGGTGGGCCAGCCGCCGTCGGATTCCGGGACGCTCCCCCACTGCCCGGCGAAGGGCCAGTAGGTGGAGGCTTTCCGGCCGGCATGGGCAAGCTGGGCACCGATCTTCGCTTCCGCCGCACCATGCCGGTGTACAAAGGACGTGATCCGATGCCAGGCCTCGGCCTGTTCGTCGTTGTACAGGCCGGCGTCACGGGGGCTGATCCTGCCGGCCGGATTCACGGCGGCCGCCTCGGTGAGGATAAATGCGGCGCCGCCTGCGGCGAAGGAGCCCAGATGCATCAGGTGCCAGTCGTTCGGAACCCCCGGGGCGCCGTCGGGACCGCAGCTGTACTGGCACATGGGCGAGACCCAGCCGCGGTGCGTGAGCTCCAGGGAACGGAGCTTGAGCGGCTGGAACAGGGCGGGCACTAGAACAGGACCCGGGCGAGTCCTTGGCGTGCCTTGGCAACCCGGGGGTCGGACGTGCCCACTACATCAAAGAGCTCCAAGAGCCGTACCCGGGCGGTCTCCCGTTCCGGGCCGAAGTTCCGGCCGATGAAGCTGACTACGCGGTTCAGCGCGTCCTCCACGTGGCCGCCGGACACGTCCAGGTCCGCCACGCCCAGCTGGGCGGCCAGATTGTCAGGTTCGTTGGCGGCGAGGGTACGCAAGGCTTCCGAGTCCTCGGCGGAGAGCGGCTGGAGCCGGGCCATCAGCTCCACCTGGGCCAGGCCGGCCTTGGCGTCGGCGTCGGCGGGCATTTCCAGCAGGGCCTGCCGGTAGGCCACGGCGGCGGCCTCATAGTCGCCCGCCTCAATGGCATCGAACGCGGCCTGGTGCAGCGGCGGAAGAGGTGCTGGTTCAGTCTCCATGGGCGCACTGCCCCCGCCGAGGCTGCCCGTAACCCCATTGGCCGCCGCGACTTTCAGCAGTTCATCCAGGAGGGGGCGGATCTGGGATTCCTCGGCACCGCCTTGGAAGAGCGGTACGGGCTGGCCCTTGAGGACGGCGACGGCCGTGGGGACGGCCTGGACCTGGAAGGCCTGTGCCAGCTGCGGGAAGGCTTCGATGTCCGCCGCCCCCAAGACCAGGCGGCCGCCGTAGCTGTTGATGACCCGCTCCAGCGAGTCGAGCATCGCGGCGGATTCCGGCGAGTACGCGGCCCATAGCGCGAAGACCACCGGAACCTGGGCGGAAAGCTCCACGAGTTCCTGGAAATTGCCTTCGGTGACAGTGACCCGCAGCGGTGCCGCGCCGTCGTCGGGCGTTACCGCACCCGCTTCTGCGCTGGCACCCGCATCCCCGGAAACAGGCGGATTGCCGGGAGCCGCAGGAGGCGCCTGGCCCTGTTTCAGGGATGAAAGGTCGACGGCGCCACGCAGGTTAAGCAGGCTGGCAGCGGCTGGAGGGACTGGGCGGGAAGCTGGCGAACTCATGCTTTCCACTCTAGCCACTCCGGCCGCTGCCGGGGGTACTGCATCAGGGACTGGACCCTGCGGGCCTATTTGAAGCTTGCGCCTACCAGCCCGCGCGTTGCGGCCACCAGCTTGATGGGATCCGTAGAACCTGCCGGCGGAACGTAGACCGCCATTGATTCAGCAAAGTTCAGGACCATGCCGGTGGTGGTTTCCTTGCCGCCGGCGAGCGCCGCGGCGTCGTCGCCGATGGTGAGCTTGTCACCGGAGGCTTTGGGCGTGCCATCAAAGCCGAAGTTGATCCGGCCCAGCACCAGCGCCCCGCCGTCGGCCGTCCGGAACACCACAGTGCTTTCCGGTACTACCTTGTGGGTGAAGGAGAAGTTGCCGTTTTCGCCGGACTTGACTACCTCGGCCTGGTAGGAGAGCGTGTCGGCGATGTACGGCGAGGATGCGCCCTCCACCAGCTTGTCCTTGAAGCTCGACTCTGAATTCGTCAGGCGGTCGGCCAGCCCGGCCAGGGCTTCTTCGCCGCTGTACAGCAGGCCGGATTTGTCGTTGGCGGCCAGCGTGTCGGTGCCGTTCCGGCCGATGGCGGGGAACGTAGTTCCCGGCTGCAGCGGGGTGGTCTCGGTCAGCTTGTAGTTCTCCCGCGGGGAGGGCTGGACCAGGGTGAGCAGCTGCGGGACGACGTTGCCGTCACCCTGCGTAACGGCGAGGACTGAACGCGGCCAGCTGCGGTCGCTGGTGACCACCGTGGTGAGGAGCTTGGTGGAACGGACGGGCATCCGGGCTTCATAAGTTCCCACCTGGGAACGGATCTTGTAGTTCTGCGTACGGACCTCAAGCTCCGTCCCGGCTACGCGCTCTGCGAGCTTGGCTGCGTCCTTTGCGGCATCACCGGCGTCGGCGGTGCTGGAGACCTGCTCCAGGATCCTGCGGAACTGGGCGTCCAGGAGGACCGGGGATGCTGCCTGGCCTGCGGCGGCGGAACCGGATTCCGTGGGAGCAGGCGCGGGTGTGGTGGCCGCGTTGGCGACGGCACCCGTGCCGGCTACCACGAGGGCCGTCACTGCGGCGGTGACCATGCCGCCGGACACCATGCCGAGCCGTGAGGCGGACCTTGCCTCGGCCTTGGCCCGGGCGCGCCGGGCGAACAGGCTTCCCGTGCCGTTGCCTTCGCCGTCCCGCTTGCGTGCGGACAGGACCACCAGGGCAATGCCGGCGAGGATCAGCAGGCCGCCAATCACCATGAGCGGGATGGCCCACGGGGTGGAGGTGTCATTCGGGAACGTCATGGAGATCGACGACGGTGCGGGCTTGGTGCCATCGGACGCCAGCAGCAGTGACCATTCGCCGTCAGCGGGCGGCGTCCACGAGTACTCCAGCTCACCGCTCGCGTTCTCAGTGGAAACCCAGAGGTCGGATCCCGACGGATTTGGCGCCGTCGCGTCGCCGTCGGTGTGCTCAACCTGCAGCGACTTCTTGTCCTCGGAAACACCGGTGATGGTGTTGTAGGCCGTCGGGCCCACCCAGGCGTCCACGTCATCAGGCCGGCCGGCCGCGAGCATGAAATTGCCCTCGCCTTCGATCTTGATTTTAACCGTTCCGCCCTGCGCCGTGCGCAGGTTCTGGTCGATGACGGTCAAGGGTGCATCGGCGGCATCTGCCGGGGCGGAAGCCGTAAAGGTCTCGGAGGGAGCCCAGATGGTTTTCTGGCCTATGCCGGCCAGAAGTGTCAGGAGGCCGAGCAGCACGAGTGCAACTGCAGTCTTGAAGCGCAAAGGAAACACCTATCATTCGCGGGGGTTTACTTTCAATAGTAACCGTTTTGTTACCAGAACCCCCGTTTGGGCGCCAGCGGAGTCCGGAATCGGCGGCGCCCGGGCGGCCCGGCGGACGCCCTCGCTCCTGTTGGCAAGGCTGCTGATAGTGTTTGCGATGATCATCACACCGGCCCGCAAATGCGGCGCCACGCACGGAACAGGCCCCAGAATCCAGTGACTGACAAGACGGAAGAGTCCTCCACGGGACACGAAAATCAACCGGCCGCTGGCGCTTTGGAATCCTCGCCGGACATGCCTGCGACGGCGAAGCGACGGGGCTCCGCAGCTGCTGCCCTGGGCCAGCTTGTACGGCGCCTGCGCCAGCCGCTGCCGGGCGCCCAGCCCAGGCTCCGGTTTGAGATCCCGCCGGAATACAACCACACGGAAGAATCTGCCGCCATCGAAGACGGGGGGACTGGCGGGAGAGCGGCGCAGTTTGGCCGTCCGGGTCCCCGGATGTCGATGCAACATCCCCTTTACATGGGCTTCATGGGCACTGTTGGAGTGGGCCTGGCCCTGCTGGTCTACTGGATCGGCTCCAACACCACGCAGCTGCTGCTGTGGATTGTGGCTGCCCTGTTCATAGCCCTTGGCCTGGAACCCGTGGTCGGCTGGCTGGAGAACCGCCGGATTCCCCGCCCGGTCGGCATTCTTCTGGCCGTCCTGGTCCTGGTGGTGGCTGTGGGAGGGTTCTTCGCTACCCTCATCCCCACCATCGTGGAACAGGTCACCCAAATTGTGGTGCAGGCACCCACCTGGGTACGGGACTTCATCGACTCTGAGTTCTTCCGCAACGTGGATGACCAGTTTGGTGTGCGCGACCGCATCAACGAGGAACTCGACAAGTTCGTCAACAACCCCGAGGCGATGGGCGGGATCTTCGGTGGCGTGGTTGGCTTCGGTTCCACCCTGGCCAACGGTCTCTTCGGCACGTTGATCGTCCTGGTCCTGAGCCTCTACTTCCTGGCAGCCCTCCCGGCCATGAAGAAGTGGGGCTACCGGCTGGCGCCGCGGTCTCGCCGGGCCCGAGTTGAGGCCCTCTCCGAGGAGATCACCCGATCCGTCGGCAACTACGTGATCGGGCAGGCCTGCGTGGCATTGCTCAATGCCACGTTCGCGTTCATCGTGATGTCCATTGTGGGTGTCCCGTTCGCCCTCTTGCTGGCCTTCATGGTGGCACTGCTGGCATTCATCCCCTTGGTGGGCGGCATGATCGCCGGCATCGTGGTCCTGCTGGTATCGCTGACGGAGGGCTGGCAGACCGCCGCCGTCTACGGCATCTGCTACTTCGCCTACCTCCAGTTCGAGGCCTACTTCATCTCGCCGCGCATCATGCAGAAAGCCGTGGCCGTCCCGGGCGCCGTGGCCGTGATCTCGGTCATTGCCGGCGGCAGCCTGCTCGGAGTCCTGGGCGCGCTGATAGCTATCCCGACGGCGGCGGCCATCCTACTGCTGATCAAGGAGATCTACATCGTCCGCCAGGACAAGCACTAGCGGACAGGCACTAGCGGGCAGCCACTAGCGGCAGCCGCTAGGCGGCCGCGGTGGCCACCGGGCCGTTCCACACCTGCGGCAGGCCTTCGGGTCCGGAGCCTGCCTCCGTCACCTCGTCGACGATTTCGTTGAGCACGCGGGAAGCGTATTTCTCCCCCACCCAAAGGTGTTTGGCGCCGTCGACACCCACCACCCGGGCCTGCGGCACCAAGCTGAAACGTTCAGCGGCGGCGGCGGGCTGGAGGTAGTCGTCATGCTCCGGCACGAGGACGGTGAGCGGCTTGGCGGAGTCCGCCCAGAGGCGCAGGTGGGCTTCGGTGGCGCGGTGCAGCGGAGGCGACAGCAGGACGGCACCTTCAATCTGGCTCGCCACCGGCTCAACGGCACCGTACATCAGCGCCAGTTCGGTGCCGAAGGACCAGCCCACCAGCCAGCGGTTGGGCAGTTGGCGTGCGACGGCGAAACGTACCGCCGCCTCAACGTCCTGCCGCTCGCCAATCCCCTCTTCGAAGGAACCTGCGCTGGTTCCCCGCGGCGACTCCGTCCCGCGCGTATTGAAACGAAGCACAGCCACGCCGGCCAGGGCCGGAAGCCGGTAGGACGCCTTGCGGTACACGTGCGAGTCCATAAAACCGCCGTGCGTCGGAAGCGGATGCAGGGTGATCAGCGTCGCGGTGATCTGGCCGGACTCGGGCAGCGCCAGTTCCCCCACCAGCGTGTGGCCATCCTCCGTGCGGAGCTGGATGTTCTCGCGCCGGGCCGGCAACACTGTTGAGGCGCGGATGGGCGCGGGCCCTGTTGGCTGGCTGAATTCGAACGACGCCGGATCAAAAGTCATGCCTGCCAGCTTAGCGACTCCCGCCGTCCGCCAGGCGCAGTGCGCTGGCTCTTAACGCGGCTTCTCCGGGGCGGAGCCGTTCGCCGGGGCTATTCCGAGTCAGCGGTAACGGTACGTCCGGGACAGCCAGCAGTTGGTGTGCCAGTGGCGGCGCTCAGCCAGGCCTGCGGCCGCACCAAATATGTGATCGTCCTTCCAGACCACCAGGTGGGCGATGCCGGGGACCACAGCGGTGGAACAGCCAGGGCAAATGTAGGTCTTTTCCGCGTTCCTGGCGGTCATGGTCCTGACCGTCCACTCGCCGTCGGGCGCGCTTTCCCGGCGGGCGATTCCAGCCCGCGCCCGCTCCAAATCCAACTCCGGAACGTCGCCGTTGCCCTTCTTGCCTACCGGCTTTCCGCCAGCTATGCCCGGCTTTCCGGAGGCAGGGCGGCGGGGACGGTTGGAACGCGGCATACCTCCATTCTGCCCCAGCCCCGGTAGTGTGTACGGCGTGCGACTTGTCATAGCCCGATGTTCAGTTGATTATGTTGGCCGGCTCAAAGCCCATCTCCCCCTTGCCACCAGGCTCCTGCTGGTCAAGGCCGACGGCTCGGTGCTGGTTCATTCCGACGGCGGCTCCTACAAGCCGCTGAACTGGATGAGCCCGCCCGCAACCCTGCGGGTGTCCTCGCCGGAGGACATTGACCTGGAGCTTGGCGTCACGGAACAGTGGACCGTCCAGTCCGCCAAGACCGATGACCGCCTGATCATCAACATCCACGAGCAGCTGCACGAATCCTCCCACGACCTCGGGGTGGACCCCGGCCTGATCAAGGACGGCGTCGAAGCCGACCTCCAGCGCCTGCTTGCCGATCAGATCGAGACCCTGGGCTCAGGTTTTTCGCTCGTTCGCCGCGAATACTTCACCGCCATCGGCCCGGTGGACATCCTGGCCCGCGACGCCAGCGGGGCCACCGTGGCCATCGAGCTGAAGCGGCGGGGCGACATTGACGGCGTGGAGCAGCTCACCCGCTACCTTGAACTCCTGAACCGCGATCCGCTGCTGGCCCCGGTCCGCGGCATCTTCGCTGCCCAGCAGATCAAGCCGCAGGCCAAGGTGCTGGCCAACGACCGCGGCATCGACTGCATCACGCTGGACTACGACGCCATGCGCGGTGTGGACGACAGCGACTCCCGGCTTTTCTGAGGGCCCGCAATCCGCTTTTCTGACGCCGAGTTCCGCTTTTCTGACGCCGGATATCCGCACCGATGACGCCTTCGACCCCCTGACAAGGGGATTCATCCGTTTTATACCGCAAAATTTGCCGTATTGGCCGTTAAGACCGTTGACCTGACGGAATCGGCGTGAAATTCTTAGACCAGTCTTTGTGTAGGTGTTTTTCATGCTCGCAAGACATGTTGCGAGCGCGAAGCTCCTGCAGCGCAGGTTCCCAGGAACGGCATTGAAGGATTCTTCTCGCGGAGTGACCGAGTCCGGCACGAGGTGTGCCGGACTTAGACAAGTTCCATAATGAGGAGAAATAAATGGCACAGGGAACCGTCAAGTGGTTCAACGCTGAAAAGGGCTTCGGCTTCATCACCCCGGATGACTCCGATGGCGATGTCTTCGTTCACTACTCGGAAATCCAGACCGGTGGCTTCAAGACCCTCGACGAGAACCAGCGCGTTCAGTTCGAAATCGGTCAGGGTGCCAAGGGCCCCCAGGCTACCGGCGTAACGCTGGTCTAGTCCCCCGCCCGGCGGCCGCCATCTGTGTGGCCTCCAGCGAAGAAAAGATCCCCGGCATCCGTGCCGGGGGTCTTTTCTTTGTCCGCAATGTCTTTGTCCACCGTGACTTTCCAGTGGCAAATCGTTCGGGCCGCTGTGAGGATCAGCTTCCCTGGCCCACCAGGCCCCGGACCAGCCGTGCCCCCTGCCGCAGCGAAAGGCCGGGCAAATAGGCCCGGGTGAGCGCCCGTCCGATCGCCGGCAACTGCAGCGGATCCTGGTAATACAGGTAAAGCGTCCGGTACTCGGGTTTGAAGCGTGATTTGAAAGCCGCCAGGGACCGGAATCCGTAGACCGGTTCGAGGGCGTGGCCCACCACATCGAGGATGCGGACGAGGTTCTCTGCCGGCACCGGCTCCCCCGGCGTTTCGTCGCCGGGCCGGCTGGCGAGCGGGGACCCGGAGAGCGAGATCACCTCCACGGATTCGCGCAACTCCAGGACCGCCGAAGCAATGAGGAACTCCATCACCCCGGGGAATCCGTCAGCACCCCGGCGCATAACGTCCAGAGTGCGGCTGACCAGCGTCCCGCCGTCGTAAACGGGCAACCAGCTCGTTACCCCGTGCACGTGGCCGTCGCCGTCCACGGCCAGGCAGCAGAGCACTTCGTCGTCCATCAGCTCATCCATGCCGCCCAGCGTGAATCCCATTTCCGGAACTGATTTTCCTGCCGCCCATTCCTCCGACACTTCGCTGAGCCGGGCACGCAGGGCGGACGGAAGCCCGTGGTACGTGCCCCAGACGGCTTTGACGCCCATCTTGGCGGCGCGGTTGCGGGCAGTCCTGACGTTCTGCCATTCCTTGCCCGTGAATTCAAGTTGCCGGACGGACAGCCTGGTCTCCTGCGCTACCGACACGCGCTGGAAGCCCCGGTCCTGCAGCAGGGGCCACAGCGTGTCATCGCACGAGTAGAAGGCCGGGATGAGCGCGCGGTTGCCGCAGTAGGAAAGAAACCCTTCGGCAGTCCGCTGACGGGAGTCTGCCGCACCGAAGGGACCGGCCAGCGTCAGGGCAACACTGCCGTGCAGCTGGTAGGCGACGGCGCCGCGTGCATCCGGGCTGAACCAGTACCGGTTGGGCTCCCAGAGGGCCATCCACGACAGTGAATCGCCGCCCTCGTGCAACAGCTTCCGCGCGGCGGCCCTGTCGTCGTGGCCCGAATCGCTGCCATGATGCCGGCCCAGGAGCACGGACCAGACGCCGGCCAGGGCAACCAGCCAGAAGACCGGTCCGGAGTATCCAAAGATCAGGGACTCAAGGCCGTACCGTTCAGCAAACACCCGGTGGTAGAGATTCGGCAGTGGGACCGGCAGATACTGCCTGGACAGTTCGGCCAGCAAGCCCAGCAGGCCGCCGTCGCGCGTCATTCCCCCAGCGGCAAACCAGGCCAGGGCGTAGCTCGCGGCCAGGAGGAGCCAGACGCCACCGACCACCGCCAGGAGCCGACGGCGGGCGGCAGGGATCGTCTCGACGCGGAACTGGCGGCGGTTAGCCCAGAGCAGGACCGCCAGCAGCAGTGGGACGATCACCAAAGGCAGGATGTGGGCAAAACCTGAACCCATGGCGGCTGTGTGCGGCCGCGCGGAATAGTGCGGGATCAGCGCGAACAGGGCCAGGTAGACGGCGGCCATCGCCGTGACGGCCAGCTGAAGGGCCAATGTGATGCGCAGTGCCATGCGGCGGCCGCGGCGCATTCCGTCAGCACAGATGAGGAGCAGAACCACCGGCACTACTGCCAGGGCGAGGCCAAAGGGTCCGGCGAAGCCCGTCCGCCCCACCTCCAGGCAGGATGCCTCCACTGTTGCTCCACAGTTTGCTTCGAGCTGACCCAATGTGGGCATGGGGTTCAACACCACGTCCCGGAGCAGCGCAAGCGGGCCGGTGGGCGTCCGGGCAACGGCGGTAAGAATGGGTCCCACGGCAAACACGGCCACCGTGAGGGCGAGCAGGTTCCTGGTTTCCCGGCCGCTCGAGCGGGGCGGATGAAGCTGGCCGTGGTCGCCCTGGTTCCACCAGCTGGCTGCGAGACCCACCGCTGCACCTACCAGGCCGATGACGGTCTCGGCATGCCCCACATACAGGACCAGCAGGAGCGACACCGAGAGCAGCGCCGTCCGCAACCGGCGCCGCCACAGAACAGGGATCCTGCCGCTCGCGGCCAGCGACGCCGCAAGGATAGCGGCGTAGGGACCGATCAGGCTATTGTCGGCCATCAGCCCCAGCCAGCCGTCTCCCGCATACCTCGCCAACTGGGTCAGGAGCAGGAAGACTGTGACAGCAACAAACTGGCCGCCGAGGAAAAACGCCGCAGTCTGAAGGGGCCCAAGGTTCCTCTCGGCCAGGCCCAGCAGCAGCAGGATCATCAGGGACGCCACCAGGTAGGCCAGCGGGTTCGTGGCAAAGAACAGTGACGTCACCAGTGCCCACCAGTTGCCAGCCTTCAGACCAGGGGCGCTGACGCCTGCGAGGGATAGAAGCTCTTCCGGCGGTCCGCTGAGGAAGCTGCCGGTTGCCGCCCCGACCAACAGGAAAATGCCGAGGATGCTGAGCGTCAGTGGCACCGACCGCAGGTAGCCCCGCATTCTTCGGCCAGCCGGAAGCAGGACGGCTGACCAGAGCAGGGCCGGCGCACGGGATTCGCCAGCTTCCCTCATTTCGCCCACCCCCAGTGAGCAGCCAGCAGCTCAAGCCCGTTGTCCATGCCGGGAGTCAGCACGTCCCACGAATGGCCGGTGTGAGCCACCACGTCCGAGCCCACGGTGAAACCTGCCCCTCGGGCCGCCGCCTCAAGGGTCCGCAGATTTGCCACGAACTCCGGATCGGTGGCCCCGGCCGCGAAATACGCCACGCTGCCAGGATATTTGCGCTCCTTCAACAGCGTCAGCGGTACCTGGGCATCAAAGGCAGCGGTGTCGCCGTGAAAGGCCGCATCAACCGTTTTCTGGCGTTCCTTGGCCAGCGCAGGCTCGCTCTCGCTGGAAAAGGCGAGAACACCCGCGTACAGCTCCGGGTGGCGGGTGGCCATCTGAACTGCGCAGGTGGCACCAAAACTGAAACCGCCGATGGCCCATTGCCGGTGGTCGGAGTCCACGTCCAACGTTCCCGAGATCCATGCCGGCACGTCCACTGCGAGGTAAGTGTCTGCCCTGGCGATGGCGCTGTCCATGCAGAGATTGTTCGCGGACTGGTTGCCATTGGGATCAACCACCACCACAACAGGCGCCACTCCCCCGTGCCGGGCGGCGAAAGTGTCCATGCGTGCCGGGAGCGACCCGCCGGTCAACCAGTCGGCAGGGCCGCCGGGCTGGCCGGGGACCAGAACCAGGACCGGAAGGCTGGGACGATTCGAAGCAAAGTAGGCCGGTGGCAGGTAGATGTACGAGTCGCGTGCCTGGAGACCCGAGGACGTTCCTGGAATGGATGCGGTGCGAACAACGCCGTCGGCAGGGATCTCATTGGAGGGTTTCCATCCGTCCAGGGGCGTGGCAGGGCTGTCCGGCTGGCGCATCAGCTCCTGTTCCAGGGCCGGGATGCGGCTCAGCGCCGTTCCTGTCAGGTCCGCAACTGTCCGGTTGAGGCCGAAATACGCGTTGATCTGAACCGCAGCCAGCAACACCACGGCCAGGAGGGCGAGCACATCGAGCGCACGGCGGCGCCACGACGCCGTGGGGAGCCGGAGCAACACCAGCAGGAGGGCGGCCACGGCCGGGAACACCCAGGCCAAGACGTCGAACGGCAGTTCTTCGGGGAAGGCAGAGGCCCAATAGATAAGGATCCAATGGACCAGGAGCACCACGGCGGCGGCTGCGGTAACAGCGGCGGCAACACTGAGGAACCAGCGGCGGCGGCCAAGGGCGCGCGGAGGCCAGATCAGGGACAGAGCCGCGGCGGCACCAAGGACCCAGGCGGCCCAGTACACCGGTCCGTCGGTCAACCGGATATCAGCAATCCAGTCCACGTGGCTAGCGCCAGGTACCCACGCCGATGACCGGCCCGGCTTCCAGCCAGGAGGACAGCCCCGCGTACGCATCGAATTTCATGGCCAGCCGCAAATCCTGGCCTTCGTACCGCAGTTCGACAATCACGACGTCGGGCTGGACCTTCACGGCCTCGGCCTCGGTGGGCTTGCGGCGGCCCAGCAGCTCCAGGGAGCTGCGCTTGAACTTATGTTTGGGACGCACACTCAGGGACAGCAGGCGGAACCATTCAAGGTCGTTGTCCTGATAACGACAAACCCCCATCTGCCAGCTGTTTCCAGCAACGCAAATGGAGGCGTCCACTGTGCCAAGGGCGCGCCGCAGATTGAAGCGGCGCACCCCCGAAAGGCCCAGTGCGAAAATCAGCAATCCGAAAACGATTGCCAAGGAGATGAACGTAAAAGTCGGAGCGTCCATCAGGGTCGTGCTAGCGGATCCCAGCAGTAACCGCGTCACCCAGTTGGGCGTTGTCAGCAACGATCACCACGCGGTTGTTGTCAACGGAGAAGAATCCGCCGTCAACAACTACGGCAATACGGTTCCCGGAAACCGGCTCGATGGCCAGTTCACCTTCGGCCAGGATCGCCAGCAGGGGCGAGTGGCCGGGCAGGATTCCGATTTCACCATCGCTGGTGCGGGCCTTGACCATCTTGGCCGCTCCAGACCACACGAAGTGATCCGCTGCGACAATCTCAACCTCAAGCTCAGCCATACTACTTGGTCTGTTCCTGGATCTTGGCCCACTGGCGCTCGACATCGTCCAGGCCGCCGACGTTGAAGAAGGCCTGCTCGGCTACGTGGTCGAAGTCGCCGTCGCAGATAGCGGTGAAGCCTTCAACCGTGTCCTTGATGGTGACGGTGGAGCCTTCGACGCCGGTGAACTGCTTGGCGGTGTAGGTGTTCTGGGAGAGGAACTGCTGGATGCGGCGTGCACGCGACACGACGATCTTGTCCTCTTCCGACAGTTCGTCAACGCCGAGGATGGCGATGATGTCCTGGAGTTCCTTGTTCTTCTGCAGGATCTGCTTCACACGGACAGCCGTGGTGTAGTGGTCCTGACCGATGTACTGCGGGTCCAGGATGCGGGAGGTCGACGTCAGCGGGTCAACGGCCGGGTACAGACCACGGGAAGCAATTTCACGGGAAAGTTCCGTGGTTGCGTCGAGGTGTGCGAAGGTCGTGGCCGGGGCCGGGTCGGTGTAGTCATCTGCGGGGACGTAGATGGCCTGCATCGAGGTGATCGAGTGGCCCTTGGTGGACGTGATGCGCTCCTGGAGGAGACCCATCTCGTCTGCCAGGTTGGGCTGGTAGCCCACGGCCGACGGCATGCGGCCGAGGAGGGTGGAAACCTCGGAGCCTGCCTGGGTGAAGCGGAAGATGTTGTCGATGAAGAGCAGCACGTCCTGGTTCTGCACATCGCGGAAGTATTCCGCCATGGTCAGAGCGGAAAGTGCAACACGCAGACGCGTTCCCGGCGGCTCATCCATCTGGCCGAATACAAGGGCGGTGTCCTTCAGGACGCCAGCCTCTTCCATTTCAACCCAGAGGTCGTTACCTTCACGGGTACGCTCGCCGACACCGGCGAATACCGAGGTACCACCGAAGTTGCGGGCCACACGGGTGATCATTTCCTGGATCAGAACCGTCTTGCCCACGCCGGCGCCACCGAAGAGGCCGATCTTTCCACCCTTGATGTACGGGGTGAGAAGGTCAATGACCTTGATGCCGGTTTCCATCATCTCGGTGGAACCCTCAAGCGTCGCGAAGGCCGGAGCCTTGCGGTGGATGGGCCAGCGCTCGGTGATCTCGAGTTCCGACTCAGCCACGTCAAGCGGCTGGCCGAGGACGTTGAAGATGTGTCCCTTGACGACGTCGCCGACCGGCACGGAAATGGGGGCTCCGGTGTCCACCACAGCGGTACCGCGGACCAGGCCGTCGGTTGCCTGCAGGGAGATGGCGCGAATGACGTTATCGCCGAGGTGCAGGGCAACCTCGAACGTGATCGTCTTGGTCTCACCGTTGAGGGTAATCTCCGTGGTGAGGGCGTTGTAAATCGAGGGGATTGCGTCAGCCGGGAATTCGACGTCGACAACCGGGCCAATAACACGTGCAATACGGCCGGTAGCACCGGTCGTCGCGGCTACGTGTTCGGTAGCAGTGGCAGTCATCTCTCTCACTTCACTCAGTAGATGGCGTAGGGGTTAAGTTTACTTTGGTGCAGGTACAGCTGGATCCGGGCTCGTGGAGGCTAGGACGCGTTCAACGCGTCAGCACCGGCCACGATCTCGGAAAGCTCCTGCGTAATTTCAGCCTGGCGGGCAGTGTTGCGCAGACGCGTGAACTTCTTGATGAGGTCCGTGGCATTGTCGCCAGCGGACTTCATTGCCCGCTGGCGGGCAGCGAGCTCCGAAGCTGCTGCCTGCAACATGGCGGCGAAAATGCGTGACTCGATGTAGCGCGGCAGCAGGGCATCAAGAACCTGCTCCGCTTCCGGCTCGAATTCGTAGAGCGGCAGGAGGTCCGACTCGGACGCAGCCTGCTCTTCGACGACCTCGAGCGGAAGCAGACGGATAACCGTCGGCTCCTGCGTCACCATGGACTTGAAGCGGGTATAAACGACATGGATCTCGTCGACGCCGCCCTCTTCGTAGTCTGTCGCGAAGGCTTCGAGCAATGCCGCGCCGACTTCACGTGCAGTTCCAAACTCCGGCGCATCGGTGTTGCCGGTCCACACGCGCTCGTAAGGAAGGTTGCGGAAGTCGAAGTACGCCTGTGCCTTGCGGCCCATCACGTACGTCTTGACTTCTTTGCCCTCCCCGTGGAGCAGCTCGGTGAGACCAACCGCCTGCTTAAGCACAGTTGCCGAGTAGGATCCTGCAAGGCCGCGGTCAGCACTGATGACCAGCACGGCCGCCCGGCGGATCTGCGCCGGCTCGGTGACCAGCGGGTGGTCGATTTCGCTCTGGCTTGCGACAGCAGAAACGGCACGCGTAATCGCGTTTGCGTAAGGCAGTGAAGCCGCTACGCGTGCGCGGGCCTTGCCAATGCGCGAGGTAGCGATCAGTTCCATCGCCTTGAAGATCTTGCGCATCGACGTGGTCGAGCTGATCTTCTGGCGGTAGACCCGAATCTGGGCTCCCATACTTTTCCTTTCCTAAGATCCCGATGGCCGGGGCTGCCGGAACCGCAGGGGTTCCGGCAGTCCCTGCCAGCGAAACTAGCGCTTCTGCTTGACGATCTTTTCCTGGTCTACATCGGTTTCCGAGATAGCTTCGTGCTCCTCGTGGCCGGCGCCTACCAGGCGGTTGTCACCCTCACCGAAGAAGCCCTTTTTGAAGGCCACAATCGCAGTCTTCAGTGCAACAGCGGTGTCATCGTCCATAACGTTGGTCTGCGCCAGCGTTGTCAGGATGGAGGACTTGTGCTTGAGGTGCTCCAGGAATTCGGTCTCAAAGCGGTTGATGTCCTCAACCGGAACCTCATCGAGGTGGCCGTTGGTACCTGCCCAAATGGACACAACCTGGTTCTCGATCGGGAACGGTGAGTACTGGCCCTGCTTGAGCAGTTCCATCAGGCGGGCACCGCGGGTCAGCTGCTGGCGCGATGCGGCATCGAGGTCCGATGCGAACATGGCGAAAGCCTGCATGTCTCGGTACTGGGCCAGTTCCAGCTTCAAAGTACCGGAGACCTTCTTCATGGACTTGACCTGCGCAGCACCGCCAACGCGGGACACAGAGACACCCACGTCGACGGCCGGACGCTGGTTGGCGTTGAAGAGGTCCGACTGCAGGAAGATCTGGCCATCGGTAATGGAGATCACGTTGGTCGGGATGTAGGCAGAGACGTCGTTTGCCTTGGTTTCGATGAGCGGCAGGCCGGTCATAGAGCCGGCACCGAGCTCGTCGGAGAGCTTGGCACAACGCTCCAGCAGACGGGAGTGCAAGTAGAAGACGTCGCCCGGGTAGGCTTCGCGTCCCGGCGGGCGGCGCAGCAGCAGTGAAACTGCACGGTAGGCCTCGGCCTGCTTGGAGAGGTCATCGAACACGATGAGGACGTGCTTGCCGCCGTACATCCAGTGCTGGCCGATGGCCGAACCGGCGTACGGTGCCAAATACTTGAAGCCTGCAGGGTCAGACGCGGGGGAAGCCACAATGGTGGTGTATTCCAGTGCGCCGTTGTCCTCGAGGGTCTGACGGACAGCCGCGATGGTGGATGCCTTCTGACCGATTGCCACGTAGATGCAACGCACCTGCTTGGTCACATCGCCGGAAGCCCAGTTGGCCTTCTGGTTGATGATGGTGTCGATCGCGATAGCCGACTTGCCGGTCTGGCGGTCACCGATGATCAGCTGACGCTGTCCGCGGCCGATCGGGATCATGGCGTCGATAGCCTTCAGACCGGTCTGCATCGGCTCGTGAACCGACTTACGCTGGGTCACGCCGGGCGCCTGGAGTTCCAGTGCACGGGTGGTTTCGGCCTTGATTTCGCCGAGGTCGTCGATGGGCTGGCCCAAGGGGTCAACCACGCGGCCGAGGAAGGCGTCGCCTACCGGTACGGACAGAACCTGACCCGTGCGGTGGACTTCCTGGCCTTCTTCGATTCCGGTGAAGTCACCGAGTACGATGACACCGATCTCGCGGACGTCAAGGTTCTGGGCCAGGCCCAGTGTGCCGTCTTCAAAGCGAAGCAGCTCGTTCGCCATGACCGAGGGAAGGCCCTCAACACGGGCGATGCCGTCACCTGCGGTTGTTACACGGCCAACCTCTACGCGCTCAGCGTTTCCGGGTTCGTAGGACGCCGCGAACTCGTTCAACGCATTACGGACGTCGTCGGCGTTGATGGTCAATTCGGCCATCTGCAGTCCCTGCTCTCCTGTTTTCGTGATCATCGTTGCTCACGATGACCGGGGTTTCGTTTCGTTAAGTTGTGCTTGTCCGGCTATCCGGCCAGTTGGCGGTGAAGCTGTCCCAGCCGGGTGATAACCGAAGCGTCGAGCACTTCGTCACCCACCTGGACACGGATCCCGCCGATCAGTTCAGGATCAACGGTGATGTTGATCTTGAGCTCGCGACCGTACAGGGAATTAAGCCCTGCCTGGAGGCGGGCGAACTGCGTCTCCGTCAAGGGACGGGTGACGCTGACCGTTGCAATCCAGCGCTGTTGCCGTTTGGCTGCCAGCTCGGCGAACCGGGCTACGAGCCGCGTCGGCTTGATGCCGCGGGGCTGGGAAACTGCCTGCGCGATGAGGACTTTTGCTTCCTCGCCTGCGCCGGGATGCAGCTTCTGCGCCAACCCGGTCTTCGCTGCAGCACTGGCCTGCGGCTCAGACAGAGCACGTTGTACCTCGTGGTTGGAGGCAACGGCCTGGTTGAAGGAGAACAGATCGTTCTCCAGCTCTTCCAGCCCAGAGATTCCGGAGGCGGAAACGGCCGACTTGTTTTCAGCAACGGCGATAACCACCGTTGCGGCAAGCGTCTCGAGTGCATCGCCGATATCTCGGGCCGATGCCCAGCGTGAACTGGCCAGTCCGCCCGCGATGTCCGCAGCCTCAGCGGAGACTTTTCCGCCAACAAGCTGCCTGACAAGCTCCGACTTTTCGTCACCGGTGCGGGACGGGTCAGTCAGGGCGCGGCGCAAGCCAGCCGAGCTGTCCACCGTTCCCAGGATTCCGAAGAGTTCCTTAGCCAACTGCAGCGAGGCCAACGGAAGCTTTGCTTCCAGTTGGGTCAGCGCCGTGGTCAGCGATTCGCTCGATACACCTGACATTACTTAGCTGCACCTGCGTTCTGGTTCTCCAGATCTGCCAGGAAGCGGTCAACCACACGGGCAGAACGCTCGTCGTCGTTGAGTGCTTCGCCAACGATGCGGCCTGCCAGCGTGGTGGCCAGCGTGCCTACCTCGGAGCGCAGAGACACAACTGCGGCCTGGCGCTCCGATTCGATCTGCACGTGTGCCTGTGCCGTGATGCGGGCAGACTCAGCGGCAGCCTTTTCCTTCAGATCTGCAAGGATCTGGGCGCCTTCAGCACGGGCTTCCTCGCGGATGCGGTTGGCCTCGGCACGGGCATCGGTCAGCTGCTGCTTGTACTCTTCGAGTGCTGCAGAAGCCTCTGCCTGCGCCTTTTCTGCCTTGGCAATGCCACCTTCAATGGCCTCGGCACGCTCTGCAAACGTCTTCTCGAACATCGGGACAACGAACTTGACCACGATGTACATGAGGACAGCAAAGCCGGCGAGAACGACGCCCATTTCCCAGACGTTGGGAACGAGCGGGTTGGTCGCCTCGGCACCTTCCACGGCGGCTGAGATGATCGTTTGATACATAGTTCACCCGTCCTTATCTACTCGGTTCTGGATGTTCGCTTGGTTCTGAAGTCAGACTAGAGAACGAAAGCGAAGACCAGGCCGAGGATGGCGAGGGCTTCAGTCAGCGCGAGGCCGAGGAATGCGATCGGCTGCAGGACGCGCTGGGCTTCCGGCTGACGTGCTACGCCGTTGATGTAAGCAGCGAACACGAGGCCAACACCGATACCACCGCCGATTGCGGACAGTCCGTAGCCGATGAGGTTGAGGGAGCCGTTGATGGTGCCTTCCATTTTTCTTCCTTTCAAGATGCCATCTATGTGGCAGGTTGTTTGGGTTGCTTCATCCCCGTGAGGGGAAGTTTGTGGGTGCCTAGTGGCTGTCCGCGTGCAGGGCGCCTTCGATGTAAATGGCGGTCAGCAGCGTGAAGACGTAGGCCTGCAGGGCCATGATCAGTGCTTCCAGCATGTACATGGCAACTGCGCCGGCGATGACCAGAAGGGAGGTTCCCTTGAGCAGGATGTTCTCCTGCATCACCAGGAACTCAATGCCGGAACCGGCGATCATGACGATCAAGTGTCCTGCCAGCATGGTGGCAAAGAGACGGAGGCTGTGTGTGACCGGCCGGACCAGGAAGTTCGAGATGATCTCGATCGGGATCACAATCGGGAGAATGTAGACCGGGACGCCGGACGGCACGGTGGCCAGCTTGAAATACTTCAGGCCGTTCTTCTTGATGCCGATGGCAATCCAGGTGACGTACACAATGCCCGCGAGGACATAGGCGCCGCCAACGTGCGAGAAGCTTGGGAGCTGGATCACGGGAATGGCGCCGTAGATGTTGTTCACCAGAATGAAGAAGAAAAGGCTGAACAACAGCGGGACATACTTCATGAAATCTTTGCCGCCGATAATGTCTTTTGCAATGCCGTTTCGGACAAAGCCATAAGCCATTTCACCAGCGAACTGGAGCTTGCCGGGAACAAGCTGCTGCTTCCGCGCAGCTAGCAGAAAGAATGTGGCGATAATGACGACCGACAGGATTACCAGCAGCATCTGCTTGGAGAATCCGTCAGCCACCCCCCACGGCAGGATTGCCGGCAGGTGCATTTCTTCAATTCCAGGAGGATTGAACTCTCCTGAATCTTGGGCCGGGAGCGCAAGCGCGATCAACGCGTTTCCTCTCTGCAGTGTCCATCATTGGGCGTTGGTCGAGGACCCGCGGAATTGTGCTCCGCAGCTCCCCCTGTGAAATTATTTGGCATTTGTGTTTCCGTCCGCGGACGGGCCGCTGTCTGCGCCGCTCTTACCTGCCGTGGTTCTGGAACTGGTAAGGCCATGCATGTGGGAAAGATAGAAACCTCCGAGAGCTCCAAGCAGAGCGCCTGCGAGCACGATCCAGCGGGTTTCCCACAGATAATCCAGACCCCACCCTATCAAACTCCAGACGATGATTCCGCCAATAATGTAGCTAAAGACGGCCATTCCGGCGTTGTATCCGCCGTCGTTGTTTTCGGCCGACACCCCCGGCGTGGGCGCAGCGTTCTTGGCCACGGAGGAACCGTTTTTCGCTGTTCGTTTCCGATCAGGCATCGTTCGGCTCCTTGGACTCGGGGTCGTTGTAAATCTGCAGGCGCGCCTTGCTGAAGCCATAGATTTCGGCAGCCTGCCAGAAGACAACAGTGGCAACGGCACCAATCAGGAACCATCGGTCGTGAAGCCAGGCAGGTGCTCCGATCACAAACAGGACAACCGCGAAACCCACGACCTTGACAAAGTAGGTGGCCGCGAACATTCCGATGGCACCGGAGGGGTTGTTGCGCCCCACGAAGTGGCCCACGAGAAGACTGATGGCGAAGAAGAGCATCACCAGGAGGCCGCCCAAAGTACTGGACAGAACGCCGCTGGGGCCGTTCAGGATCACAGCCGGGATGCCCGCCAGAATCAGTGCGCCTGCACCGGCAGCTGAACTGAGTGCGAGGAGGCGAAGCCACAGCGAGCGCGTGGGACCGGAAACACCAACGGGTCCGCTGCCGGACGAACGTCCGGGTTCGGCGTTGGAGGTCATAAGATCCCAATCGTCGGCGCCCTGGGGCTGGGTGGAGGGGCAGCTTGGGCTGCCCCTAAATTCTACACGAGATAGAAATAAATCCGAACGCCGTTACGCCGGCGACTGGTCACTGTGGCGGCGCAGGTAAGGCCAGGCCGTAATCAGGCCCATGACCAGCGTGGCGAAGATGTCGGCGGCCAATACAACTTGCCAAGGGAAGACTGCAAAGGCCAATCCCCCGAAGGACAGGACGGCGGTCCAGAGGTACATCAGGATCACGGCCGTCCGGTGCGAGTAACCGATATCCAGCAGCTTGTGGTGGAGGTGGCCTCGGTCTGCGGACCATGGCGAACGTCCCCGCGCTGTCCGGCGGACGACGGCGAGGCCCAGGTCAAGCAGTGGCAGGAACAGCACGGCGAAGGGCAGCAGAATCGGTATGACGGTGGAGATACCGTTGGCGCGGTCGTACAGCCCTGACGTGATCTGGCCTGTGGAGACGATGCCGGCGGCTGCCATCAGCAGGCCGATCAGCATGGCACCGGAATCGCCCATAAAGATCTTGGACGGGAACCAGTTGTGCGGCAGGAAGCCGATGCAACTGCCAACGACGACGGCGGTGAGCAGGGTGGCCAGGTCCGAATAGTCCAACAGGACGGCATTCCGGTGCACCCAGTACGCCGTGAAGAAGAAGGCAGTTCCGCCGATGATGGCCACGCCGGCGGCCAGCCCGTCGAGGCCGTCAATGAAGTTGAAGGCGTTCATGGTGGTGACGATGAGCCCGGCCGTCAGCACGACGCGGAGCAGTTCGTTCTCCAGATAGATCGGCTCCGGAACCCACGGGACGATGGTCATTCGGACGCCCCAAATGGCCACCACCAGGGCTGCGGCGCTCTGGCCGATGAGCTTCACCCACCAACGGATATCCAGGAGGTCATCCGCGATCCCCACGAGCACGATCAGGGCCGCGCCCGCCAGGACGCCCCACGGCGAGAAGTTGTTCCGGTAGATGTCCTTGACGAAGAAGGACTGGCTGGCCACGAGGAGGGCCACCAGCACGCCGAGGAAGATGGCAACCCCGCCCAGCCGGGACACCGGCGTCGTATGCATGTCACGGCTGCGGATGGGGGCGTGGAGTTCAAGCCGGTGCCCGATGACGCGGGCACCCCAGGTGGCTCCGTAGGACACGACGGCAGCCGTCAGCCCCATAAGCAGGTACATAATCATGCGATAGCGGCCGTTTCGTCGGTGTGCGGCGCAACCCTGCGGGTGCGCACAGGCATGGACAGCGGCCCGAACAGGAGGTCCTCGATCGATGGGCTCACTGGCGGGGAATCTGACTTTCGATAAATGAAACTTCTCCGTCGCCGGGCGCGCAGCAGGCAGTGCTTGGTGCCTTACAGGGCTGTATTAGAGTGGACTCTAGTCAAGATACTAGCGCCAACGGCTCCATGGCTTCGCGCCACACTGGCGCATTGCGAGCGGGGAATCCCCTGAAGGCCATGCTGAAAGGAATCCCCATGACCGTCCGGGTTGCAGTTGCCGCCGTGACATTTAACCGTCATAAAGAGCTCTCCGTCCTGCTGGACGCCATTAATGCGCAGTCCGCGGCTGTGGACACCATCTGCCTTGTCGACAGCGGCACGGACGCGGCACGCGACGTTGCCGCGCAGCATGAAAATGTCGATTACGTCCGTTCCGAAGCGAACCTCGGTGGGGCAGGCGGTTTTGCCCTCGCCGCGCTGAAGGCCGTGGCCAGCGGTGCCAAATGGGTCTGGATGATGGACGACGACGCCGAGCCGGCAGATCCCGAATGCCTCGCCACGCTGCTGCGTGAGGCAGAGGCCCGCGACCTTGAAGCCGTGGTCCCGCTGGTGGTTGCCCCGGGCCATCCCGACCGGCTGTCCTTCTTCTTCCGGCTGGATGGGAAAGTCACCCACGACCGGGCCGAACTGGAAAAAGTAGGTTTCCTACCCGACGACGGACACTTCTTCAACGGTGCCCTGATCAGGTCCGACGTGTTTTTCAAGGTGGGCCTGCCGGACATGCGCCTCTTCATCCGCGGCGACGAGGTGGACTTCACCATCCGCCTCCGCAAGGCGGGCATCCGGTTCGGCACGGTGACCACCACCGCCATCACCCACCCGCATGCGTTTTCCGAGACGAAGCACGTCTTTGGTGCACGATGGCATGTGATCGTGCCGGATTCGGCGTTCAAACGTTACTACTACTACCGCAACCGCGGGTACCTGATCCGGCGCTATTTCCGGGTTAAGTCGCTGGTGGCCGACGTCGGCGGCTATCTTGGCTATTTTGCGCAGCGCCGTGACCTGAAGGGACTGCTCGCCTGGGCAAGTTCCTTCACGAAAGGACTGCGTGCCAAGGGCTTCGCGCCGCTGGAGGACCAGAAGTTCTAGGACACGCGCCGCAGCCGGCGGCGGGCCAGCAACCACAGCAGCACCCACGGCTCGCCAAACACGCGGTACGCCACGCGGCGGGGATGCAGCAGCAGGCGCCATGCCCATTCCAGCCCGAGCCTCCCGAGCCATCGAGGTGCAAGTTTCTGGATTCCGGCCAGCTGTTCGATCGCGCCGCCCACGGTGCAGTAGATGGCCGGCGGGAGCGTGCCGAGCCGGCGCTGCAGCACTGTTTCCTGCAGCGGCATGCCCAACCCGAGCAGGACTAGCTGGGGTTGCTGCTCTGCGAGCCAGCGCACAGCGGCCGTTTCGACGTCGTCGTTCCAGCCTTCGCCGGGCAGGCCCGCTACCGTGGCACCGGGAACAATGCTCCGGAGCTTTTCGACAGCCAAGGCGTTCGCCTCGGCGCCGGCGCCAACCACCGCCATCCGCTTCAGGCCGGCAACCCTGCCGAGGGACGGCAACCAGTCCGTGGAACCCAGCCGGTACTCCATGACCGGCCCCACGGCATTCCCCGTCCGGCTCCACAGCCAGAGCACCGGCGCCCCATCGAGGAGCACCACGTCGCTCTCCTCATAAACGGAACGGAAGCCGGCGTCGGAATGTGTCAGCGTGACACTGTGCAGGTTATGTCCGACGACGGTCCGTTTGGTCCCGTCGGCGACGAACCCCGCCAGCACCTCAAGCAGGTCGTCAACCTTGAGCGGCGTGGCGTCCACGCCCAGGACGGGGATGTGCTGGCGTGCCAGGCTCACCCGTCAGTCTCCCGAACCGGCGCGGACGGCTCGTCGGCAGCTTTTTCAGCTGCCGACTCTTCAGCGGCCGGCTCTTCAGCGGCTGATTCGGCCGGCAGAGCGACTTCTTCAGATTCTTCCTCGGGCTCAGCCATCGGAATCTCGCCCAGGCCCAACACGCCCGGAACGTGCTCCCGGAGCTGCTCCAGGGACACGGCGCCGCTGCGCACGACGCGCAGGAGCGTCCCGGTGGCATCCACGATCGTGGAGGGCACGGCATCGGTTCCTTCCACCGGCCGGAAACCGCCTTCGAGGTAGACCTCCACGGACTCCGCGAGCTGGGCACGAGCCTCCGCGGCGGTCTGTGCCGGCGGCTGGCCGGTCCGGTTGGCGGAGGACACGGCCAGCGGACCGGTCAGCGTCAGGAGTTCCTGGGCCACCTCGTCGGCGGGCATACGCAGGGCCACCGTTCCCTGGGTCTCGCCCAGGTCCCAGTCCAGTGACGGCTGGGCGTGCAGGATCAGGGTCAGTCCCCCCGGCCAGAACGCCTCGGCGAGCTTGCGGGCATCAGCGGAAACATCTGTGGCCAGGCCGTCCAGCGCGTTGATCCGGGGAATCAGTACCGGCGGCGGCATGGTGCGGCTGCGCCCTTTGGAGGCCAACAGCATGGTGACGGCCTGCGGCGAAAAGGCGTCGGCGGCAATTCCGTAGACCGTGTCCGTGGGGAACACCACGCACTTCTTTTCGCTGATGGCACGCTGGGCATGCTCCAGGCCAAGGGCGCGCTGATCCTCGGACGTGCAGTTGTAGGTTGTGGTCACTGGCCTATTCTTTCATCACTCGTGGTGCGGACCGGCAAGGACGGCGCTCGTGGCGCGTTCCTTGCCGTTGAGGTCCAGGTGTGTGGTGATCTCCCGCCAAGCACCCGTCCGCTGCATCATGCCGGCGATCCAGCCGGCCTGGACTTCCGCGTGTTCCATCACGAAGTAGCCGCCGGGAACCAGCAGCCGGGCAGCCGCGGCGGCCGCCGCCGTCGGAAGTTCCATGCCGTCCGCTCCCCCGCCGTACAGGGCTTCGGGAGGATCGTGCAGGGCAACTTCGGGTTCATTCGGGATGGCTTCGGCGGGAATGTAGGGCGGGTTGGAGATTACGACGTCGAAGGTTCCGTTGAGTTCCGGCAGCGCGTCGCGGAGGTCCCCCAGCACCAGCTTGACGCCCAGGGGCGCCAGGTTCCGGGCCGCCCACGCGTGCGCGAACGGACTGTATTCCACGGCGTGGACTTCAGCGCCGGGCACCTCGTGGGCGATGGAGCCGGCTATTGCGCCCGAGCCCGTGCCCAGGTCAACAATCCGCGGGTGTGCCATTCCCTTGACGTGGTCGATGACCAGCTGCACAACGGACTCTGTTTCCGGCCGGGGGATAAAAACCCCCGGCCCGACGGCGAGCTCCAGATACCTAAAGTGCGCCACTCCGGTGATGTGCTGCAGCGGGATCCGTTGGGCCCGTTCAGCGACAAGTTCGGCATAGCCAACAGGCGCTGGAGTGTCCCCCAGCATCATCGCCCGGAGCCTGCCGAGCCCCACACCGAGCAGGTGGTCCGCCAGGAGTTCCGCGTCGACGCGGGGGCTGGGGACTCCGGCGTCCCGGAGGATCACCGTGGCCTCGCTGACGGCAGCCGCGAGGGACTGCCCAGACCCGAGTGTCATGGGTGCCGGCGGCTAGTCGCCGATGGCGTCCAGGCGTGCCTGTTCGTCCATCTCGATGGCGGACTGGATGACCGGTTCCAGGTCACCGTTCATGACCTGGTCCAGGTTGTATGCCTTGTAGCCGGTGCGGTGGTCCGCGATCCGGTTTTCCGGGTAGTTGTACGTGCGGATGCGCTCAGAACGGTCCATGGTGCGGATCTGGGACTTACGCTGGGCCGAGTTCTCGGCGTCGATAATTTCCTGCTGGTGCGCCAGGATGCGGGCGCGGAGCACGCGCATGCCTGCTTCGCGGTTCTGCAGCTGGGATTTCTCGTTCTGCATGGCCACCACAATGCCGGTGGGAAGGTGCGTGATGCGGACAGCTGAGTCCGTGGTGTTCACGGACTGGCCACCGGGACCCGAGGAGCGGTAGACGTCGATCTTGAGGTCGTTCTGGTTGATGTCCAGCTCTTCGGGCTCGTCAACTTCGGGAAGGACCAGGACGCCGGCAGCAGAAGTGTGGATGCGGCCCTGGGATTCGGTGACGGGCACACGCTGCACGCGGTGGACGCCGCCTTCGAACTTGAGCCGCGCGTAGACGCCCTCGGCAGGATCGTTCGAGTTGCCTTTGACGGCCATCTGGACGTCCTTGTAGCCACCGAGATCGGATTCGTTGGCCGAGATGAGTTCAGTCTTCCAGCCGCGGGATTCCGCGTACCGGGTGTACATCCGCAGGAGGTCGCCGGCGAAGAGCGCGGCTTCGTCGCCGCCTTCGCCGCCCTTGACCTCCAGGATCACATTGCGGGCGTCGTCGGGGTCCCGCGGAATGAGGAGCCTGCGCAGCTTCGCAGAAGCCTGCTCCAGCGCTTCTTCCAGCACGGGAACCTCGGCAGCAAACTCAGGGTCCTCCGAGGCCATTTCCTTCGCAGCGGCGAGGTCGTCCTCCAGGGCATGCCACTTGTTGTATGCCTCCACGATGCCATTGAGCTGCGCAGAACGCCGCCCCAGCTTCCGGGCCAGCCGCTGGTCAGCATAGACAGCAGGATCACCAAGCTGCGCCTGGATAGCATCATGCTCATCAAGCAGGCCCTGTACGGACTCAAACATTTCAAAACCTCTTTCGACTCTTACAAGTCTAGTTTCACGGGACTTAACGACGAACCGCCCAAAACATGCCGGCCATCAGGCCGGCATGTTTTGAGCGGTGAGCGCAGCTACTTGTCGTTATCCGACTTCGCGCCAAGCGTTGTCTTCTGGACCTGCATGAGGAACTCGACGTTGCTCTGGGTCTCCCGGATCTTGTTGGTCAGCAGCTCAAGGCTCTGCTGCGTTTCGAGTCCGGAAAGGACGCGGCGCAGCTTCCACATGATCTTGACTTCCTCGGGGGAAAGCAGGTTCTCTTCGCGGCGGGTACCGGACGCGTTGACGTCCACGGCCGGGAAGATGCGCTTGTCCGCCAACTGGCGGGACAGGCGGAGCTCCATGTTGCCCGTGCCCTTGAACTCTTCGAAGATGACCTCGTCCATCTTGGAACCGGTCTCCACGAGCGCGGTTGCCAGGATGGTCAGCGAGCCACCGTTTTCGATGTTGCGGGCTGCACCGAAGAAGCGCTTCGGCGGGTACAGCGCGGCAGAGTCCACACCACCGGACAGGATACGGCCGGAGGCCGGTGCTGCCAGGTTGTAGGCGCGGCCCAGGCGGGTCATGGAGTCCAGGAGGACCACCACGTCCATGCCCATTTCCACGAGGCGCTTGGCGCGTTCGATGGAGAGCTCGGCCACCGTGGTGTGGTCATCGGCGGGACGGTCGAAGGTGGAGGCAATGACCTCACCCTTGACCGTGCGCTGCATGTCCGTCACTTCTTCGGGGCGTTCGTCAACAAGCACCATCATGAGGTGGACCTCAGGATTGTTGGTGGTGATGGCGTTGGCGATGGACTGCAGGATGAGCGTCTTGCCGGCCTTCGGCGGGGAGACGATCAGGCCGCGCTGGCCCTTGCCGATCGGGGCAACCAGGTCGATGACGCGGGGGCCGATCTTCTTGGGATCCGTCTCAAGGCGCAGGCGCTCGGACGGGTACAGCGGAACGAGCTTCGCGAATTCGACGCGGTCCTTGAGCTCCTCGGGGGTCTTGCCGTTGACCGAGGTGACGCGGACCAGGGCGTTGAACTTCTGCCGTGCGGTCTGCTGGCTGCGGTCCTCGCCGTCACGGGGTGCACGGATGGCACCCACGCAAGCGTCGCCCTTGCGCAGGTTGTACTTCTTGACCTGGGCCAGGGAGACGTAAACGTCGTTCGGACCCGGCAGGTAACCGGAGGTGCGGATGAACGCGTAGTTCTCCAGCACGTCCAGGATGCCAGCGACGGGCAGCAGGACGTCGTCCTCGGTGACCTCGACGTCGTCGACGTCCGGTCCCTGGGTGCGTCCCCGACGGCGGTCGTTGCGGTCGCGGAAACGGTCGTTACGCGAGTTGTCCCGGCTGTCCTGGCCGCCACCGGAGCGGTCGCCCCGGTCATTGCGGTCGTTCCGGTCGCGGCGGTTGCGGCGGTTCCGGCGGCTGCCGCCGTCGGAATCGTCGTTGTCGCGGCTGTCATCACGACGGGCGCCGTCGCGCTGGCCGGCGTCACGGCTGCCAGCGTTGTCGCGGCCACCATCGGTGGTCTCGCGGGCGGTGGTTTCACGGGCTGTGGTGTCACGGGCCGTGGTTTCACGGGCTGCGGTGTCACGGGCCGTGGTGTCCCGGGCGCCACGGGTGCGGCCGCTCTCGCGGCGGTCAGCACGCTGGCCGTCGCCGGATTCGGCGCCCTGGGTTTCCGTGCGCTGGGAATCGGCACGCTGGGTTTCGGTGCGGTCAGCCTGGCGCTGCTCAGCGGCGGGCTGCTCGGCCGGAGCCTCAGTGGCTTCTGCCTGCGTAGACGTGGCAGCCGCATCGCCGCGGCGCCGGTTCCGGGTGCGCGGCTGGCGGCGTTCGCCCTCAGCTGCTGCGCCGGCCTCAACGGGCGCTGACGCCGGAGCCTCAACGGGCGCGGCGGCCGGAGCTTCAATGGCCGTTGCTGCGGCGGGGGCCGCAACTACTCCGTCACTGACAGCGCGGCGGCTGCGTCCACGGCCACGGGCACGGGTCCCCTCAGTGGCCGGGGCCTCCGAGGTTTCGCTGGCGGCAGCCACCGGTACGGTAGCGGCCGGGGCTACGTGGTTTTCGGTAGCCTTCTCGGCAGCCTTGGCCGGGGCCTTGCTGGCTGACGTGCCTGCGCGATGGGCGGAAATGGCGGTCACCAGATCCCCCTTACGCATGCGGGATCCACCGGAAATCCCCAGCTGGCTGGCAAGTGCCTGCAGCTGGGCGAGCTTGAGGCCGGCGAGGCCACTGCTCTTGGCGGGTACGGCCGTTGACGATCCGGCAGCAGAAGTTGATGGTTCCACAGCTGAAGACAGCTCAGTGGTTTCGGTCACGAAGGATCCTTCCCCCTCGACGGCGTCCAGACTGGGAGCTGGACGCGATGATTTGATCTGGGCTGCAGTTCAGATCTGCAGCCGCATTTTCGGTCTTGCCGGTTGGATTTCGGCCAGCAGGGCCGGATACTGATTCACCTCACGCACCGATTAATGGCGGGGCGCTGGGCTGACTATTCAGGGGCAGACAATTCAGCTGCAGATTCCTGCGACAGACCAAGCAGGCGGCACCGGAAAATATTGCGCAGTAGGAGATCACTAACAACTGAATGCAGCTGCCGATCAGATAGGCGGAATTACCGCCGGTGCAAGTCCACCTTAGCACCTTCGACGTCCACTGCCAGCTTTAGCACGCGCCAGCCGATGCCCGGCGTGTTCGCCTCTGTAAAGGACTCAATAAACCCAAGGACCTCGGCGGCTTCGGCTTCGCCGTCGGCGAGAACCAGGACCGTAGGTCCGGCACCCGAAACCACTGCCGCGTGGCCCGCGTTGCGCAGTGCCCTGATGAGGGACGCGCTGGGCCGCATCGCCTCGGCCCGGTAGCTCTGGTGCAGGTAATCCTCGGTGCCGGCGTGCAGGAACTCGGGCTTCTGGGTCAGCGCATGGATCAGCAGCGCAGCCCGTCCGGAGTTCATGGCCGCGGCATGATGGCCCACAGACGCCGGCAGCAGGGCGCGCGCGGCCTCGGTGGACAATTCAAAATCGGGGACGGCCACGATGGGAATCACGGAACCGGCCACGGTAGCGCACGTGCTGCTGTACCGGTCACTGTCCTGCCATGACAGCGCCAGTCCGCCGAAAATCGCGGGCGCGACGTTGTCCGGATGGCCTTCCATCTCGCTGGTCAACTGCAGGATCCAGTCCCGCCCGCGACGCGCCGCTTCGGGCACCATGGCATTGGCGGCCGAGACGGCCGCCACCACTGCCGACGCCGATGATCCCAGGCCCCGGCCATGGGGGTTGACGTTCGTCGCCGTGATCCTGAGGCCGCCGTGCCGGTAACCAAGCCGGGAAAAGGCAGCCTCCATCGCCCTGACCACCAAGTGGCTGGCGTCCTGCGGCAGCGTGTCCGCCCCCTCGCCGCTGAGCTCGAAGACGAGCTCAGCGGATACGAGGCTTTCCACCGTCAGGGTGTCGTGCAGTGCCAGGGCGAGGCCCAGGCTGTCGTAACCCGGTCCGAGGTTGGCGCTGGTGGCCGGGACCCTGACGGTGACGCGCTGGCCTGCTTCGATGACGGGCAGGTCAACGGCGGTGGGCGAGGTGGTTTCCAAGGCTACTTTTCTTCCAGTCCCAGTTCAGCTGCGACTGTCACGACGTCGTTCGAGACCTTGACCGGCTGCACTTCACTGCCGTCCTCGGTCCGGAGGGCCCACTGGGGGTCCTTGAGGCCGTGGCCGGTCACGGTGATGACGATGGTCTTGCCGGTGGGAACTTCACCGGCGGCGTGCTTCTTGAGCAGGCCGGCCACACCGGCGGCGGAGCCGGGCTCCACAAAAACGCCTTCGCGGGCGGACAGCCAGCGGTGGGCATCCAGGATCTGTTCGTCAGTCACGGCGTCGATGAATCCGCCGGACTCGTCACGGGCCGCGATGGCACCGTCCCAGGACGCCGGGTTGCCGATCCGGATGGCAGTGGCGATGGTGTCCGGCTCCGTGATGGGATGCCCCGCCACGAACGGTGCGGCGCCGGCGGCCTGGAAGCCCCACATCTGGGGGGTCTTGGTGGACACGGCGGGCAGGGTTCCGGCCGTGTCGGATTCGAACGGGGCCGAGTACTCCTTGTAGCCCTTCCAGTACGCCGTGATGTTGCCGGCGTTGCCTACGGGCAGGACGTGGATGTCCGGAGCATCGCCGAGCGAATCAACAATCTCAAACGCGCCCGTCTTCTGGCCCTGGATGCGGGCCGGGTTCACGGAGTTGACCAGGAACACCGGGTAGGACTCCCCCAGCTTCCGTGCAATGTCCAGGCAGTTATCGAAGTTGCCGTCCACCTGGAGTAGCGTGGCGCCGTGCGCGATGGCCTGGCTCAGCTTGCCCATGGAGATCTTGCCTTCGGGGACCAGCACGGCGCATTTCAGTCCCGCTGCCGTGGCGTAGGCCGCGGCGGACGCTGAGGTGTTGCCGGTTGAAGCGCACACCACGGCCTTGGCGCCGGACGCGACGGCGGCCGTCATGGCCATGGTCATGCCCCGGTCCTTGAACGACCCGGTGGGGTTCATCCCCTCGACCTTCAGGTACACCGTGGAACCGGTGAGCTCGGAGAGCTTCTGCGCGTGGACCAGCGGAGTGCCGCCTTCGCCCAGCGTGATGACCCTGGTTGATTCCGTTACGGGCAGCCGGTCAGCGTATTCGCGGATAACGCCGCGCCATTGGTGAGCCACTTAGACTCCTTCTACCCGCAGAACGGATGTTACTGAATTGATGACGTCCAGGCCCTTGACGGCCTCGACGGTGGCTGCGAGGGCAGCCTCTGATGCGCGGTGGGTAACGATCCGCAGTTCGGCGGATTCCACGTTGGACTCTGCGTCCCGGTGGATGGTCTGCCGCATGATTTCGATGGACACGCCGTGCTCCGCGAAGAGCTGGGCGATCCTGGCCAGCACGCCGGGCTGGTCGGCGACGTCCAGGCCGATGTAGTAGCTGGTCATGACCGCGTCGATGGGCAGGGCCGGGACGTGGCCCGTGGTGGTCTCCGTGCGTCCCGGGCCGCCCAGCACAATGCGGCGGGCGGCCGAGACAAGGTCACCCAGGACGGCAGACGCCGTCGGAGTTCCGCCGGCGCCCTGGCCGTAGAACATCAGCTCGCCGGCGTTTTCCGCCTCGATGAAGACCGCATTGAACGCGCCGCGTACGGCGGCCAGCGGGTGCTCGCGCGGCAGCAGCGTGGGGTGCACGCGCACGGAAACGCCTTCGCCGCCGTCGGCATCCGTGAGCTTTTCGGCGATGGCCAGCAGTTTGATGACAAATCCGGCATCCTTGGCTGCGGCGATGTCCGCCGCGCTGACGGACGTGATGCCTTCGCAGTGCACGTTCTCCAGGGCGAAGCGGGTGTGGAAGGACAGCGACGCGAGAATGGCGGCCTTGGAGGCGGCGTCGTGGCCTTCGACGTCGGCGGTGGGGTCAGCTTCCGCGTATCCAAGGCGCTGGGCCTCCGCGAGGGCGTCCGCGAACTGCGCGCCGGTGGAGTCCATCTGGTCCAGGATGAAGTTGGTGGTGCCGTTGACGATACCCAGCACGCGGGTGATGCGGTCTCCGGCCAGGCTGTCCCGGATGGGGCGCAGGATGGGGATGGCACCGGCTACGGCGGCTTCGTAGGACAGCTGCACGCCGGCCTTGTCGGCCTCTTCGTAGAGGGTGGGGCCGTCCTGGGCGAGCAGGGCCTTGTTGCCGGTGACTACACAGGCGCCGTTGCGCAGCGCGGAGAGGATCAGCGTGCGGGCAGGCTCGATCCCGCCCATGAGCTCGATCACCAGGTCGGCGTCCTTGACCAGGGTGTCCGCGTCGGTGGTGAAGAGGTCCTGCGGCAGGTCCACGTCCCGCTTGGCATTGACGTTGCGCACCGCGATGCCGCTGAGCTGCAGGCGGGCACCGGTACGGGCGGCAAGGGCGTCGGCGTCCTCAATGAGAATCCGCGCAACCTGGGCCCCAACGTTGCCACAGCCCAGCAGGGCTACTTTCAGGGTTCGCAATTCAGTCATTCGGCACTCCCATGTCGCGGTTAAGCAAATCTTCTTCGGTTTCCCCGCGGACAATCAGCCGGGCAGATCCGCCGCGCACCGCGACAACGCCCGGCCGGGCCAGATAGTTGTAGTTGCTTGACAGGGCCCAGCAGTAGGCGCCGGTCCCCGGTACAGCAAGCAGATCACCGGCTGCCACGTCCTCGGGCAGATATACATCTCTAACAACTATGTCGCCGCTCTCGCAATGTTTGCCCACCACGCGGGACAGCTGCGGGGACGCGGCGGACGTGCGGGAGGCCAGAATCGCCGAATAATCCGCGTCGTAGAGCACCGGGCGGGCGTTATCGCTCATGCCGCCATCCACTGACACATAGCGGCGCGGATGCGTAACGTTCTCCTTGGCCTCTGAATCGCCCGGCGCGTCGACGCGGACGGTTTTCAGGGTACCCACCTCGTACAACGTGAACGTGGTGCTGCCCACGATCGCGCGTCCGGGTTCGATCGAAATCCGGGGAGCGGTGATGCCCAGCTCAGCACACGTGGAACGCACGACGGCGGCCATCGCCTGCGCGACGTCAGCTGCGGGGCGCGGGGTATCCACCGGGGTATAGGCAATGCCGTAGCCTCCGCCAAGGTCCAGCTCGGGCATCACGATGGAGTACTTTTCCTGCATGGCGGCGTGGAAGCGCAGGAGCTTCTGCGCGGCGAGTTCAAAGCCGTCCGGCTCGAAGATCTGCGAGCCGATGTGGCAGTGGAGGCCCAGCAGTTCGATGCTGGCGTAGCCCGTGGCCGCAGCCACGGCTTCCTCCGCTGCTGACAGTCCGGCCTGCTCGGTGGAATCCCCGGCCATAGAGAGGCCGAACTTCTGGTCCTCGTGGGCGGTGGCGATGAACTCGTGGGTGTGCGCGTGGACGCCGGGAGTCAGGCGCAGCATAACGTTGGCAATTTCGCCCCGGTCCGAGGCGATTTTGGCGACGCGGTCCAGCTCATCGAGGCTGTCCACCACGATTCGTCCCAGCTTCATATCCAGCGCGCGGTTGATCTCGGCGTCGGATTTGTTGTTGCCGTGCAGGCCCAGGTTTTCGCCCTTGATGCCGGCCCGGGCCGCCACCGCGAGCTCGCCGCCGGAACACGTGTCCAGCCGGAGTCCTTCGTCTGCCACCCAGGCGGCTACGGCGGTGCACAGGAAGGACTTGCCCGCGTAGTAGACGTCCACTCCCCCGCAGATGTCGGCAAACGCGGCATCAAAGGCGTCCTTGAAGGAACGTGCGCGGGCCCGGAAGTCTGTCTCGCTCATCACAAAGAGCGGCGTGCCGAACTGCGCCTTGAGCTCGCTGACGGCGATGCCATCGATGGCGAGCTCACCGGCGTCGTTCTTCCGCACATCCTGCGCCCACATGGGCTCGTGGAGCGCATTCAGGTCCGCGGGAACGGCGAGCCACTCGGGAGCCAGCGGGGATCCGCTGTTGGTGTCCTGTGCTGACACCTTCTGCGTCGAAGTTTCCTGTGCCGACATCAGTTTCACATCCGTTCCGGTGCGGACACGCCCAGCAGGTCCAGTCCGTTAGCCAGCACCTGGCTGGTGGCGTCGTTCAGCCACAGGCGAGTGCGGTTGACGTCGGTGACGGCTTCGTCGCCCTGCGGGGCAACACGGCAGGCGTCGTACCAGCGGTGGTAGGCGCCGGCAATGACCTCGAGATGGCGGGCCACACGGTGGGGTTCACGCAGTTCGGCGGCTTTGGCCACAATCGAGGGGTAGCTGCCCAGGTAGGAGAGCAGTTCGTTTTCCGTGGCGTGATCCAGAAGTGAAGCATCGAACGCGCTCCGGTCCACGCCGGCAGCCACGGCGTTGCGGGCGGTGCCGCGGGACCGGGCGTGGGCGTACTGGACGTAGAACACCGGGTTTTCGTTGCTGTGCTTCTTCAGCAGATCGGGATCCAGGGTGAGCGGGGAATCTGCCGGGAAGCGGGCCAGGGAATAACGAACGGCGTCCTTGCCCAGCCAGTCAATGAGGTCCTTGAGCTCGATGATGTTGCCGGCACGCTTGGACAGCTTGGCGCCGTTAACGGACACGAGCTGGCCGATCAGCACCTCGATATTCACCTCGGGATCATCGCCCGCGCAGGCCGCAATGGCCTTGAGGCGGTTGATGTAACCGTGGTGGTCGGCGCCCAGGAGGTAGATCTTTTCGGTAAAGCCGCGGTCCTTCTTGGAGAGGTAGTATGCGGCGTCCGCGGCAAAGTAGGTGGGTTCGCCGTTCGCGCGGATCATCACGCGGTCCTTGTCGTCCCCGAAGTCGGTGGTGCGCAACCAGACCGCACCGCCGTCGTCGAACACGTGGCCCTGCTCGCGAAGGCGGGCGACGGCACTTTCGATGTGGCCGGCGTCGTGCAGTTCCTGCTCCGAGAAGTAGACGTCAAACGCAACGCCAAAATCGGCAAGGGTGTCCTTGATGTCCTTCATCTGGGCCTTGTAGGCGGCGGCGCGGATGACAGGAAGTGCGGCGACCTCGGTGAGTTCGCGGATGTCGGGGTGCTGGGTGAGGACGTCGTGGCCGAGGTCCGCGATGTACTGGCCCGGGTAGCCGCCGTCCGGCACCGGAAGTCCGTGCAGCCGCGAGTAAACAGAGTTCGCGAACACGTTCATCTGCGAACCGGCGTCGTTGATGTAGTACTCGGCGGTGACCTCCGCGCCCGAAGCACGCAGCACACGGGCGATGGCATCGCCCAGGGCGGCCCAGCGGGTGTGGCCGATGTGCAGCGGACCGGTGGGGTTCGCCGACACAAATTCCATGTTCACCACGTGGCCGGCGAGCGTGGTGGTGGTGCCGTATTCCCGTCCGGCTTCCACGATGGCCTTCGCCAGGGCACCCGCAGCGGCGGCGTCCACGGTGATGTTCAGGAAGCCGGGGCCAGCGATATCCACGGCAGCGACGCCGTTGATGGACTTCAGCCGGGCGCTCAGGACGGTGGCGAATTCGCGCGGGTTGGTGCCGGCCTGCTTGGACAGCTGGAGGGCGATGCTGGTGGCCCAGTCGCCGTGTTCCCGGTTCTTCGGTCGCTCCACGCGCACCTCATCAGGGACAGCTGATGCGGAAAGCGCGATTTCGCCAGCGGCGACGGCGTCTTTCAGGCAGGCGGATATGGCGAGGGAGAGTTCTTCGGGAGTCACCCCTCTAGCCTACCGGGGGCCGCCACGTGGACGAATTTGGGGGTGATGCGTGACTGGTTCCGCACCACATTTCCTCACAGCGGACGCACTGCCGATTCACAGGGTGAACCATTAGGCTAAATCCGACGTTGAGTACAGCGTAAGCACCCAGCCCACGAAACGAGCCCCATCATGAGACCGTCAGTCCGCAAAAGTGTTTTCGTCGGCATCGCCGGTCTGTCCCTCACTGGAACGGTGGCCGGCTGCGCGCCGTCGGCCACGCCCGCTGCGACTTCCGACAGCACCTCCGGCGCCACCCCCGCCCCTTCCGGCACGGCATCATCACTGGCCAGCAGCGGCTCCCTCTACCAGG
This sequence comes from Arthrobacter sp. UYNi723, assembly GCF_054057635.1. Lineage (NCBI taxonomy): Bacteria > Bacillati > Actinomycetota > Actinomycetes > Micrococcales > Micrococcaceae > Arthrobacter > Arthrobacter sp. UYNi723. Next base: position 223,201 of record NZ_JBSRZM010000001.1, on the reverse strand, counting down.
ACGGCACGTACAGCGCCGACGGCACCTATGTCTCCCCCAACGGCACCGAAACCGTGGGGGTTGAGCTGACGCTCGCCGCGGGCACGGTCACGGCCGTGAACATCACCCAGCACCCCTCGAACCCGAACACCCGGAAATTCCAGGGCGAATTCGCCGGCGGGATCGCAGCGCAGGTTGTGGGTAAAAGCATCGACGAACTCAACGTCTCCAAGGTGGCAGGATCCTCGCTCACCAGCGGCGGCTTCAAGCAGGCCTTGGACAAGATCAAGGCCGAGGCCCAGTAGGCCGTGCCGGACCCGGAGGACTTCCGCTTCGACGGGATCGGAACCCGTTGGGAAATCTCCACCCCCCGTCCGCTTGACGCCAGCGTCCGCGGCCGGCTGCTCGCCGCGGTGGAGCGGTACGACGGCGACTGGTCCCGGTTTAGGTCCGATTCGACCGTCGGTGCCATGGCCCGCCGGCCCGGGCGGTATGAGCTGCCGCCGGAAGCGGCGGACCTTGGCCGGCTGTACCGCTCGCTGTACGACATCACCGGCGGTGCAATGACACCCCTGATCGGCGGCAGCCTGGAGCGCCTCGGGTATGACGCCGCCTATTCCCTGCGGCCTGCCGGGTCCGCGCTGCCGGCACCCCGCTGGGAGGACGTCCTGGTGTGGGACGGCAATGTGCTGACCACCTCCGCTCCCCTGGTCCTGGACATCGGTGCCGCCGGTAAGGGGCAGCTGGTGGACCTTCTCGCTATTGAGCTGTGCTCCTGCGGCGTGGACTCCTTCGTGATTGATGCCAGCGGCGACCTGCTGCACCGCGGTCCTGATCCGGTGTCCGTGGCGTTGGAGCACCCGTACGATCCGGCGAGGGCCATCGGGACCGTGCCGCTGGCAGGCGGCGCCTTGTGCGCGTCAGCCTCAAACCGACGGGCATGGGGCGACGGCCTGCACCATGTGCTTGATGGCACCACAGGGCTACCCGTCAGTACGGCGGTAGCCACGTGGACCATGGCGGAAAGCACTATGGTGGCCGATGCCCTGGCCACCGCCCTGTACTTTGTTCCGGGCAGCGAGCTGGAACGGAGTTTCGATTTTTCCTGGCTGACGGTATTTTCTGACGGAAGCGCTGCCTACTCGGCCGGATTTGAAGGGACACTGTTCTCATGAGCCCCGTTGACGCCCCCAAGGCAACTGCCGTTTTCACTGTCGGGCGGCTGGACACCCTGCTGGGCAAGTACACGATGTACCGGCTGATCCTGCTGGTGCTGGCAGCCCTTGCCGCGTACAGCCTTCTGCTGAATGCCCTTGGCTGGCTCACGTTCGGCATTCCGCAGATGCTCGTCCACCTGGTGCTGTGTCTTGGCCTGACCTACGTGTCCAACCGAGGGCTGGCTGCCCTTTTCCACGTCCGCCCGCATTCCGAATCGTCGCTGATCACCGGTCTGCTGCTGTACTTCCTCTTCTGGCCCTCCTTTGTGCCCCTGGATACGGCGGGGGTGGCCCTGGCCTGTGTGCTGGCCTCCGCCTCGAAGTACGCGCTGGCCTGGCGCGGCCGGCACATCTTCAACCCGGCCGCCGCGGGGGCGTTTGTGACCGGGCTGACCGGCCTGAACATTGCGACGTGGTGGGCGGCGACCCCCGCCATGCTCTGGCTGCTGGTTCCGGGCGTCCTCCTGGTGCTCTACCGGACGCGTAAGTTGCTCATGGCGGCCGTGTTCCTTGTGGTTGCCACATCAATTGTGAGCGCTGAGCTGCTGCAGGCAGGGCTTACCCTGGGCAGCGCACTCTGGCAGGCCCTGGCGCAGAGGCCGCTGCTGTTCTTCGTCGGCTTTATGCTGACGGAGCCGCTCACCCTCGCTCCGCGCCGCTGGCAGCAGCTCGCGCTCGCCGCACTGGTTGGTGTGGTGTTCGCAGTGCCGTACAACTTCGGCTTCATCGCCAACTCGCCGGAACTGGCCCTGCTGGTCGGCAACCTGCTGGCGTTTCTCGTGGGCCAGCGCGGCGGGCTCAGGCTCCGGTTCGCTGGCTCCCGTCCTCTGACGCCGAGCACCACAGAGTTCGTCTTTGAACCGTCCCGTCCCGTCCGCTTTGTGCCGGGGCAGTACATGGAACTGGATCTGCCGCACGCCAAGTCTGACGGTAAAGGCCGACGCCGGGTGTTCAGTTTGACCAGCGCCCCCGGTTCGGAGACGGTGAAGTTTGGCGTCCGAACGGCGGAGCCCCTGTCCGCGGCGAAGAAAGTCCTGCTGGACCTGAAGCCTGGTGATGAGGTGGCCGCCACGTCCGTGGGCGGAGATTTTGTCCTGCCCCGCGATCCCCGGGCCCCCGTCCTCCTGATCGCCGCGGGCATCGGTATCACGCCCTATCTTGCGCATCTGGCTTCCGGCGCCGCGCAGGACCGGGACGTGGTTCTCCTCCTGCTGGCGCGCAACGCTGCCGAAATTGCCTACGCGGCCGAGCTGCAGGTGTCCGGGGCGCGTATCCTGGCACGCCTCGCTGACGGTTCGGTCCCGCCGTCGTTCATCACCGATGCCGGGACGCTGGAATCCGGGGGCGCTGCCGCTGGCGCCCGGCTGGACGGAGATTCCCTGAAGGCCCTCGTTCCCGACATTGCCGGCCGCGCTGTCTACATCTCCGGGTCCCCTGCGAGCGTCGCATCGCTGCGCCGTGCAGCCCATATGGCGGGCTCGCGCCGGGTGCACGTGGACTCTTTTTCGGGCTACTGAACAGGGCCGTTTTTCCTTGCAGGCACCTTCCTGCTAAGCTCTAGGACGTCCCGCTGGCAACGGCAGGATCCCTGAATTGCCCTCGTAGCTCAGGGGATAGAGCGTCTGCCTCCGGAGCAGAAGGTCGTTGGTTCGATTCCAATCGAGGGCACATATGAAACCCCCGCCGCTTGCAAAAGCGGCGGGGGTTTCTGCGTTCCTCCCCCACAGGCGCGAGCGGACACTTGAGGGCCTGCCGAGCTGGGCAGCCGGACACATGAGGCCCTACCGAGGTGGCGCGGCCGGACACCGGCCGCATGTTTATTGCGGCGCGGCTGTGGCACTCCGGCTTGTCGGACTCCGCGGCAGGCGCTGTGCCTCAATACCCAGCCCGCGACATGGCCCGCGCTAAGGCGGCGTGGTGCACAAGGCCCCAGTTGTTTCCGGCGCTGGCAACGTTGGTGGTTCCCAGTCGGGGTGTTCGCTGGCGTAGTGACGTCCGGTCGGTGATATCCAGCCGGGTGGTTCGTTCTTGGTTGCGGTGGTAGGTTTCCAGGCTGTGCTGTGGCGGAGCCTGTGGTGTTTGGGGCAGGGCTGGCCGAGGTTTGAGATCCCGGTGGCGCCGCCGTGGGCCCAGGCCAGGAGGTGGTCCGCTTCGTTGTCCAAGGAGTGGTTGCTGCAGCCCGGGAACGGGCACTTCCCGTCGCGAAGTCTGAGCCATTGGCGCTGGGCTTTCGTGACCCGGTAGCTGGTTCTACCGATCTCCAACGGTGCACCATCCCGTGGGTCTGTCAGGACCCGATGGAAGGACTCGGCTCCGTCGGCGATGAGCTGCCGGGCCATGGACGGCGGGATCGGGCCGTAGCCGTCGAGCATGGCGGGCTCATCCGTGACACCCAACAGCGAGAGGACGGGGACCGTAACAAGAACCTGCGCCCGCGGCGACGGGACACCAGCAGCCACACTGCCGCCGTCGATACCTGCCTGGTCACCGCTGCCGCCGAGGAGCCAGGTGGCGACGGTGTCAGCGCGGAGCTGGCTGAGTGTCCTGGCTTCCTCCGGGCCCTGCAACGCTCTGGCGGCGACAGTAGTCCGGTCCCAGATCCCTGCCGCCTGATCCGCGGGAAGGTAGGCGGAGAGCCACGCCATACCGTCCCTGTCCGGGGCATACTCCAACCGCCGGTCGGCGGCGCACCTGGTGTGGCGCTTCTCGATGCTGACCGGATGGTGGCGTTCCCGCCACGTACGGGCCTTGTGCCGGAACCGTCCGGGCACGAGCCCACCGGCCGGACACCCCCTCGCTGGGTTAACCGCGTCGGGGTCCAGGAAATGAGCCTCCAACGCCGCAGCGGCCGGCCGGTCAAGGTTGGTGGTTTCGTCGACCATGATCCGGGCGTGCTGCCACGAAATCTGCCCTGCCTGCAGCGCGGATAAGGTCAGGGGCAGCCTGGTGGTGAGTTGGTGGGCCTCGGCCAACAGCGCCCCAGCGGACCGTTCGCTCACCGTGAGCACGCATGCCACCTCCGCGACCACGGCCATCTCTTGCCCGGTGTTGTCCTCAGGTGACGTGGCCGGACCCGCCAGCGCTTGGGCAGCGTCGTCATAGTCGGCGACCGCCTGGACTTTCAGGGCAGCCATCTTCGCCTCCCCGCGGGCCACGGCAGCCAGCGTCTGCAGGGCGAGCTCGGCCCTCCGATGCAGCGGGTCAGCACACGGACCCGGGGCTTCGACAGCCTCACGGATCACAACCGAAAGCTCAGCGAAGGACACAGAAAGGGCCTCCAACGCCGCCACAGCTGCTCTGCTATCCATACTCAAATCATCGCGCGAGGCTCTGACAATAACGGCGAGGCTGAATGGCTATGTGCATAACTCTGCGAAGCAACGATCGGTGCCGCCAATCGCGCCGCGGCAATTCAGGGCCTCAAGTGTCCGTTCGCGCGGGTGGTCGGTGGGAAAGGCCCCAGCTGTCCCTTCGCGCCATGGAGCAGGGCCTCAACTGTCCGTTCGCGCTGGATCAAGTGCGCCTTCATCAGAATGTCGGTGGCCCCTCGTAGGCTGATTCAACGAACTCGAGGGGTAGGCCATGCACGTTCCAACCACATTCTGTTCCATCATTCCGCCTTACTTGCTGCGGCGGTTGGCCCGCCTGGACGAGCCTCGGTTTTCCGCCGCCGCGCGGGCCGCCAAGGAAGCGCTCAGCCACGTCCGGTCAGTCCAGTCAGCCCGTACCCAGCCGGCTCCGGCCGCTCCCCCGGCACTGCGCAACGTGCGTCCGGGCCCGCCCAACAGGAGCATCTACGATGCCGGCCGTTCCGAGAACCTGCCCGGAAAGCTCGTGCGCAAGGAAGGCGAACCGGTTTCCGGTGATCAGTCGGCGGATGAGGCGTACGACGGCCTTGGGCACACGCATCGCCTGTTTGCCGACATCTTCGGCCGTAACTCCATCGACGGCGAAGGCCTGCCGCTCGATGCCACGGTGCACTTTGGCAAGCTCTACGACAATGCTTTCTGGGACGGCCGCCAGATGGTCTTCGGCGACGGCGACGGCGAAGTCTTCGAACGTTTTACGCGGTCGCTGAGCGTCATCGGGCACGAACTCACGCACGGCGTCACGCAGTACTCGACGGGGCTGGCTTACCGCAACCAGGCAGGTGCCATCAACGAATCCATGTCCGACGTTTTCGGCGCGCTCGTGGAGCAGTACCTGAACAGGCAGTCCGTGACCGACGCCAGCTGGCTGATCGGCGAAGGACTGTTCACGCCCCAGGTTGAGGGATCGGCCCTCCGCTCGCTGAAGGCGCCGGGCTCGGCGTACGACGACGACGTGCTGGGTAAGGACCCCCAGCCGGATTCGATGGACTCGTACGTGCGGACCAGCGCGGACAACGGCGGCGTCCATATCAACTCCGGGATCCCCAACAGGGCCTTTTACCTCACGGCGGAGACTCTGGGGGGCAACGCCTGGGAGGCGCCGGGACGGATCTGGTACGACGCACTGACGGGCGGCTCGCTGCCTGCCACCGCCACGTTCCGCGTCTTCGCGAGGGCGACGGCGGCATCTGCCGTCGACCTGTTCGGCACCGATTCGCCGGAGCATGACGCCGTGCGGCAGGCGTGGGAAACTGTGAAGGTCAAGCTTTAGTTGAACGCCTGCCCGCCCCGAGCTGGCGGCCAGGCTGCAGGAAAGCCCAGGACCCAGGCCATGAAGATCAGTGTGGAGCGCAGCGGCGGCATCGCAGCCCTGACCCGCGTATGGACAGTGCACGCCCAGACCGCGAGCGCCAAAAGCCAGTGGCAACCCATTGTGGAAGCATGCCCTTGGGACGCGGTGCCCAAGACCGTCCGGGCCGCAGCCGCGGAGGTGCAGGACAACCAGCCGGACCGATTTATCTATTCGATCCGGGCCGGCCAGCGGCGGGCGGCGCTGCCGGAGCAGGCTGTCACAGGACCATGGCGTGTGCTGGTGGACACCACCCGGGCGGCAGCCGAGGACAGCCCCGACCGGCGGGGTCCTGTGCAGGCTTAGCTGCGTCTCCAGTCAGCCTGCTGTTACCAGTTGCCCCCGGAACGCCCGGCGGTAGGACTGCGGGCTGGTGTCCAGCACCTTGGCGAAGTGATGCCGAAGGAGGACGGGGTGGCCAAAGCCGGATTCCCGGGCAACCTCGTCGATGTTCAGGTCAGTGGATTCCAACAGCTCCTGCGCCCGGAGGACCCGCTGCGAGTTCAGCCAGGCAGCAGGTGTGGCCCCGGTTTCGGACCGGAAGCGGCGGGCAAAGGTCCTGGCTGACATGTGCACGCGGGACGCCAACTCAACGACGGTGTGCTCCTGCTCCAGGTTCTGCACCATCCAGCGCAACAACTCTTCCATCGGCGCCGATCCACAGGCAGGCACGGGCCGGTCGATGAACTGAGCCTGTCCGCCGTCGCGGTGCGGCGGCACCACCATGTCCCGGGCAATGGCTGCTGCCACATTGGCGCCCAGCTCAACGCGCACCAGATGGAGGCAGGCATCAATTCCTGCCGCTGTTCCGGCGCTGGTGATCAGGTTGCCGTCCTGCACATAGAGCACGTTTTCATCGACCTGCACTTCCGGGTACCGGTTTGCGAGTTCATGGGAATAGTGCCAGTGCGTGGTGCAACGCCGCCCGTTCAGCAGACCGGCGCGGGCCAGGGCGAAGGCTCCGGAACAGATGGACATCACCCAGGCTCCACGGGCGTGCGCGGCGCGCAATGCCTCCAGCACGGATTCCGGAACGTCGTCGTCGCGTCCGAACGGGGTCATGATCACGAGGTCCGCGTCCGCCGTGGCATCGAGCCCCAACGGGACATTCATGGAGAGGCCTGATTTCAAGCGGACGTTTCCGGGCTCGGGCGTGCAGGTCCGGAAGTCGAACGCGGGGACGTTGCTGCCGCGACCCGACCTGTCGATGCCGAACACCTCGCATGCGGTGGCGAACTCGAAGATCGAGAAGTTGGGGACGACAATGACTGCCACTGATTTCAGCATGCTTCCATTGTGGCAGAAACTCGAGCTTTTTGGGCATTTCTGCCACTGTTTCTTGAACATGCACCGGAGCAACATTGAGTCATGGAAATCTTCGGAATCGCCCTAGTGGTCCTGCTCCTCGTTGTTCTCGCCGCCACCGTCTCAGCGCTCCTGCGTGATGGCCGCGGCCACACCCCGCCCATCACCTCCGACCAGCCTTGGTCCGCCCTGGACCTGCCCAGCGTTAACTACACCCTGCGCATTTTCTAACCAGAAGGCATGCCTCAAGCCGTCTTTGTTAACCCATCCGTACTAACACGAAGGAACCCGGCACATGTGAGCCGGGTCCTTTCCTCATGTTCTGATTGAGTGGGGTCCGGGAGGGCGGAATCAACGGCCGGGCCGACGGCGGGGTTGACGGCAGCAAGCGCGGGAAACAGGCGCCGCCCCAGTAGACTGGCTGCAGCCATGACATTTCATATCTCCTACCCTGCTGAGCTGCCCGTTTCCGAGCGCCGCGAGGACCTGAAGGCTGCCATTGCAGCGAACCAGGTGACCATCATCGCCGGCGAGACCGGCTCCGGCAAGACCACCCAGATCCCCAAGATGTGCCTCGAGCTGGGCCTGGGCGACAACGGCCTGATCGGGCACACGCAGCCGCGCCGGCTCGCAGCCCGCACGGTGGCTGAGCGCATCGCCGAGGAACTCGGTGTGGAGATCGGCCAGGAAGTCGGCTTCCAGGTGCGGTTCACCGGCGAAGTCAGCCGCGCCACCAAGGTCAAGCTCATGACCGACGGCATCCTGCTCGCCGAGATCCAGCGGGACAGGCTGCTGCGCAAATACAACGCCATCATCATTGATGAAGCGCACGAGCGCAGCCTCAATATCGACTTCATCCTGGGCTACCTCAAGCGCATCCTGCCGCAGAGGCCGGACCTGAAAATCATCATCACCTCGGCCACGATCGATCCGGAGCGTTTCGCCAAGCACTTCGGGTCCGACGACGAGCCCTCCCCCATCATCGAGGTGTCCGGGCGCACGTTCCCGGTGGAGATCCGGTACAGGCCGCTTTCCCAGCCGGCCGGCGGGGCCGACGAGGACGCCTCCGATGACGAACTCGAAGAGGACCGCGATCCGCTCGACGCCGTCTGCGACGCCGTTGACGAACTCGCCACCGAGGCCCCCGGCGACATCCTGGTCTTTTTCTCCGGCGAGCGCGAAATCCGCGACGCAGCAGAGGCACTCAACGCCAGGATCCAGTCCAACCGGCGCCTGGCCGGCACCGAGGTGCTCCCGCTGTTCGCCCGCCTGAGCCTGCAGGAACAGCACAAAGTGTTCCACCCCGGCAAGAACCGCCGGATTGTGCTGGCCACCAACGTGGCCGAGACGTCCCTGACGGTCCCTGGCATTAAGTACGTCATCGACACCGGCACGGCCCGCATCTCCCGCTACTCGCACCGCACCAAGGTCCAGCGGCTGCCCATCGAGCGCGTGTCGCAGGCTTCGGCGAACCAGCGCTCCGGCCGGTGCGGCCGTGTGTCGGACGGAATCGCCATCCGGCTCTATTCGGAAGAGGACTTCGGGTCCCGGCCGCTGTTCACGGATCCGGAAATCCTGCGCACCAACCTGGCGGCAGTCATCCTGCAGATGACCGCCATGGGCGTTGCACGTGGGCCCAAGGACGTGGAGAACTTCCCGTTCGTCGAGCCGCCGGACTCGCGGGCAATCAACGACGGCGTTACGCTCCTGCGCGAGCTCGGCGCCCTGAACGCCGTTAGACCGCAAAACGCACCAGCGGACGCCAAGAGCGGCGGACTCACCGCCGTCGGACAGCAGCTTGCCCAGCTGCCGGTGGATCCCCGCCTCGGCAGGATGATCGTGGAGGCCGGCAAGCGCGGCTGCGTCCGCGAGGTAATGATCCTGGCCGCGGCGCTGACCATCCAGGACCCGCGTGAGCGTCCCACGGACAAGCAGCAGCTCGCTGCCGAGAAGCATGCCCGCTTCCGTGACGAAAACTCTGACTTCACCGGCTTCCTGAACCTGTGGAACTACCTGCAGGAGAAACAGGAGGAACTCTCGTCCACCCAGTTCCGCCGCCTGTGCCGGACCGAGTTCATCAACTACCTTCGGGTCAGGGAATGGCAGGATCTCTTCGCCCAGCTCCGCCAGATGGCCCGCCCGCTCGGGATCAGCCTGGACAACAAGCGCCTTGCCGATCCTGTGGGCAACCACGAGGGCATCCACATGAGCCTGCTGTCGGGCCTCCTCAGCCACATCGGCATCCTGGACGAGCGCAAGCGCGAATACGCCGGTGCCCGCGGCAGCCGGTTCGCAATCTTCCCCGGTTCGTCGCTCTTCAAGAAGTCCCCCACGTTTGTGATGGCTGCCGAACTCGTGGAGACCAGCCGCCTCTGGGCCAGGGTCGCAGCCAAGTTCGATCCCGTCTGGGCAGAACAGGTGGCGCCGGACCTCGTTAAGCGCAGCTACAGCGAGCCGCACTGGTCCACCAAAATGGGCGCGGTCATGGCGTACGAGAAGGTCACCCTGTACGGCGTGCCCATCATCCCGCAACGCCGAGTCAACTACAGCCGAGTGGATCCTGTGCTGGCCCGCGAGCTATTCATCCGGCACGCCCTGGTGGAAGGCGATTGGAAAACGCACCACAAGTTCTTCCACCGCAACCGCGCCCTGCTTCTGGAAGTCGAAGAGCTCGAGGCCAGGATGCGCCGCCGCGATCTGCTGGTGGACGACGAAACGCTGTTTGAGTTCTACGACGCCAGGATCGGCCCCGACGTTGTATCCGAACGACACTTCGACAAATGGTGGAAGGAGGCCCGGCAGCAGAATCCGGACCTCCTCGACTACGACAAGTCATTGCTGCTCAACAACGACGCCGATGACCTGGACGAGGCCGCTTATCCGAAGACGCTGTTGCACAAGGGCTTCGAGCTGCCACTCAGCTACGAGTTCCACCCTGTGGCGCCCGGGTCACCGCCCAACCCGTCCGACGGCGTCACGGCCGAAGTCCCGGTGCTCTTCCTGAACCAGCTCGATGATGCCGCCTTCCGCTGGCTGATCCCCGGCCAGCGTGCCGAGCTCGTGGCTGCCCTGATCAAGTCCCTGCCCAAGCAGGTCCGTAAGAACTTCGTTCCCGCTCCGGATGTGGCCCGGCAGGCCGTTGCCGCCCTGGAATCAGACTTTGATCCGGCCCACGATGAGCTGGAAGCTTCACTGGAACTGGCCCTGCGCCGGATCCGCGGCCACGTCATCCCGCCCGGTTCCTGGAACTGGGATGCTGTGCCGTCCCACCTGCGGGTGAGCTTCAAGGTTGTCGATACCCAGGGCAAGGTGCTGGATGACGGGAAGGACCTCGCGGCCCTGCAGGAGCGGCTGGCCCCGGCAACACGCCGCGCCATTGCTGAATCCCTGGGGGCGACACCGGGAACCACCGCGCTGCAGTCTCGGGGAAATTCGAAGACACCCGGAAAGGCCGGCGGAACAGTACCCGCGTCATCTACTGGCGGAAATGCAGCCGGCAGCGGCACAGGCTTCCAGGAACAGACCGGCCTCACCGAGTGGGCCTTCGGCACGGTCCAGCGGCAGGTCAGCAACACAGTCAAGGGCCACACTGTCACCGGCTATCCGGCGTTGGTGGATGAAGGAACATCCGTGGCGCTGCGCGTCTTCCAGACCTCGTCGGAGCAGCTCGAGGCCATGCGCGGCGGTGTGATCCGGCTCCTCGCCCTCAGGGTACCGGCGCCGGACCGTTACGTCCTGGAGCATCTCAACAACACCGAAAAACTGACGTTCAGCCAGAATCCGCACGGTTCGGTGTCAGCCCTCATTGCCGATTGCGCCCTGGCTGCCGTGGACAAACTGACCCCGGCGGAACTCCCGTGGGAGCGGGCGTCCTTCGACGCCCTCTACGAGCAGGTCCGGGCGGAACTCATCGATACCGTCTTTAGTGTGACGGCCGTGGTGGAGCGTGTCCTGGCCAGCACCCGGCGGATTGAGAAAATGCTGAAGGGCACCACCAGCCTGGCACTGATCAGCGCCCTGAACGATGTCAGGAGCCAGCTCGAGCAGCTCGTGTTCCCGGGATTCGTGGCCCGCACAGGCTACAAGCAGCTGAGCCAGCTCCCCCGCTACCTTGCCGCCATCGAGAAACGCCTCGAAAAGCTCCCCGGCAACGTCCAGCGGGATGGCCTGAGCATGGCCGCGGTCCAGCGGCTGGAAGACGATTACGACGACGCCGTGTCGGCCCTGCTGCCAGGGCGTCGGGTGGGTGCCGAACTGACGCAGGTCCGCTGGATGATCGAAGAGCTGCGGGTGAGCCTCTTCGCCGTCGAACTCGGAACGGCCTATTCCGTCTCCGAAAAGCGGATCAGGGCTGTCCTTAACAAGGCGCTCGCGCCGGCCTAGGCCTGCCGGCCCACGGCCGGTGCGGGCAAGGACCTGGAAGGGCCAAACCGGCGCGAGCGTCAGGCTCAGCTTGCCGGAACGAACTCCGCGTAGCCTGCGGCCCGGAGCCCGGCACGCAGCTTCTCGGCGTTCGCGTCCAGCACTGCAGGGTCCGGGTTCTGGTCTGCTGAGGCGAAATCGAAATCAGCCATGGTCCTGGACGGCCACACGTGGACGTGCAGGTGGTTGATCTCGTACCCGGCCACAATCAGCCCCGCCCGCTCGGCGGGGAAGACGTCCAGCTGCACCGCACCGATCCGCCTTGCCACTTCCATCACCTTCGCGAGGGTTTCCGGGGACGCATCAGTCCAGCGGTCCACCTCCTCGGTGGGGACCACCAGGGTGTGCCCGTCTGCCAGGGGACCCATGGTCAGGAAGGCCGCAACGTCCGCCTCCCGCCAGACAAAGCGTCCGGGGATCTCGCCATTGATGATTTTGGTGAACAGGGTGCTCATGCGTCTGCCTTCTCGGCCGCAGCCTGCAGGGTGCTGGTGTCCAGCACAAACCGGTATTTCACGTCGCCTGCCACCATGCGGTCGTAGGCCTCATTCAGCTGGTCTGCGCGCACCAGTTCGATGTCCGCCACCACTCCATGCTCGGCGCAGAAGTCAAGCATCTCCTGCGTTTCGGCGATGCCGCCGATCAGCGAGCCAGCGTAGGCTATCCGCCGCCGGATCAGGGCCCCGGGGTTCACCGGCGGCATGGCGTCGGAGGGCAGGCCCAGCTGGAACAGCGCACCGTCCACGCGCAGGGTGCGGAAGAACGGATTCAGGTCGTGCGGAGCGGCCACGGTATCGATGATGAGGTCGATGGTGCGGTCCGCGGCGGCCATGGCGTCCTGGTCCCGGGACAGGATCACTTCGTCGGCCCCGAGTTCCAGTGCGGCCGGCACCTTGCCTTCGGACGTGGTGAAGACTTTCACCACCGCCCCCATGGCCTTGGCGAGCTTCACGGCCATGTGTCCGAGCCCGCCGAGCCCCACCACGCCCACCACGTCGCCTTCCTCCACGTCAAAGTGCCGCAAGGGAGAGAACGTGGTGACACCTGCGCAGAGCAAGGGGGCGACGGCGGCCGGGTCCAGGTTGCCGGGCACACGGACCACGTAGCGCCGGTCCACCACTACGGCGGACGAGTAGCCGCCCTGGGTGACGGCATCGCCGTTACGCGAATCCTTGGCGCCGTAGGTCCCGGTCAGGCCGTTTTCGCAGTACTGTTCCAGGCCGTCCAGGCAGCTTTCGCATTCGCGGCAGGAATCAACCATGCACCCGACGCCCACGCGGTCGCCCGGGGTGAAGTCAGTCACGGCCGAACCGACGCGGCTGACAGTTCCGACGATTTCGTGGCCGGGGACCAGCGGATACTTCTGGCTGCCCCATTCACCACGCGTGGTGTGCACGTCCGAGTGGCACAGGCCGCAGAATTCGATGGCAATCTCGACGTCGTCCGCTTTCGGAACACGCCGGGCAATCGTCAGGGGTGCCAGGCCGCTGTCAGGGGAAACCGCGCCATAGGCGGCTGCCAGCAGGCCGGTGCCCGGATCGGCGTCCAGGTCCGTAGCAGGATGAGCAGCAGGATCGGCAACAGCATCATCGTTCGGCAATACGGGGCGGGCAAGGGGCGGCGGTACGGGGCGTCCTGGGGTCATCCTTCGACGCTACCCCCGCGGGCCGCCGCATGGCCATTCGGCCGGCTGCCCGTCGCCACCGGCAGCGCGGGATTGTTGGACCATTCCGAGAAGGAACCCGGATAGAGGGCGGCCCGGAATCCTGCGATTTCGAGGGCGGCCACCTCATGGGCGGCGGTCACGCCCGAGCCGCAGTACACGGCCACCGCGACGTCGTCGCGGACGCCGAGGTCCTCGAACTTATGCCGCAGCAGGTCCGCCGGCAGGAAATGCCCGGCCCCGTCCACGTTCTCCGTTGTTGGCGCGCTCCGGGCGCCCGGAATGTGGCCCGCGCGCGGATCAACGGGTTCAAATTCGCCCCGGTATCTTTCGCCGGCCCTGGCATCCAGGAGGACGCCGGTTGCCGGCCAGTCCGCCGCTCCGGCCGCGTCGATGCTGGGCATCCTGCCTCCGGCAGGGGAAACGTCAAAGGAAACATGCCCGACGGCGGCGTCCACGGGTCCGGTGTCCAGCGGCAGTCCGGCGTCCTGCCAGGCGGCCAGGCCGCCGTCGAGCAGGTACACGTCCTGGAACCCGGCGTTGCGGAGCATCCACCAGAGCCGGGCGGCAGCCATGTTGCCGCTGTTGTCATAGGCCACCACAACGTCGCCGTTGTTGATCCCCCAGCGCCTGGCAGTTTCCTGGAATTCCGCGTCGGTGGGCAGCGGGTGCCTGCCGCGGGCCGGGGTGGCCGGCGTCGCCAACTCGGTGGCGAGGTCCACAAAAACTGCCCCGGGGAGGTGGCCCCCAAGGTAGTGTTCCCGGCCGTGCGGGTCCCCCAGCGCCCAGCGGACGTCCAGCACCACGGTTCGCTGGCCGGCGTCGAAACGCGCCGCCAAAGCCGGGACAGCCATCAGTGGACCCATCGTTCTCCTTGCAATTATGCTTGTGAGGTGTGCAGTCGCTGACCCAACTCTAGCTGCGGCAGAACGGCTGGCGGGGAGCGCCGCCGGTAAGCTGATCCGGTGAAGAACGCGAGCACGGACCGGGCCTGGGCTGACGAGGCCATCAGAAAAGTCAATGCAGAAAACAACCGGTCCGCCGATACCCATCTCTACTCGGTACCGCTCCCGGAGCACTGGGGTGTCCAGCTGTACCTCAAGGACGAGTCCACGCACCGTTCGGGGAGCCTCAAGCACCGGCTGGCCCGCTCGCTGTTCCTCTTTGGCCTGGTCAACGGCTGGATCCGCGAAGGTACCACAATCGTGGAGGCTTCCAGCGGCAGCACCGCGGTCTCGGAGGCATATTTCGCGCAGCTCCTGGGGTTGCCGTTCGTAGCGGTCATGACCCGCACGACGAGCCCGGAGAAGATCGCGCTGATCGAGCAGTTTGGCGGCTCGTGCCTGTTGGTTGACCATGCCTCAGAGGTTTACGCCGCGGCGGCGGACGTCGCTGCCACGTCCAACGGCCACTACATGGACCAGTTCACCTACGCGGAGCGGGCCACGGACTGGCGTGGCAACAACAACATCGCGGAGTCCATCTTCGGGCAGCTGGCGCTGGAGGAACACCCCGTCCCCCGCTGGATCGTGGTGGGTGCGGGGACCGGCGGCACCAGCGCGACCATCGGCCGCTACCTGCGCTACCGCGGCCACGACACCCGCCTTGCGGTGGTGGACCCGGAGAATTCAGCGTTTTACCCCGGCTGGGTGAACGGTGCTGGTGGAGCCAGCACCGGCCTGCCGTCCCGGATCGAAGGCATCGGCCGGCCGCGGATGGAACCGAGCTTTGTGCCCGCCGTCATCGACCACATGATCCAGGTTCCCGATGCCGCCTCCATCGCAGCCATGCGGCACCTGCGCACGGTCGCCGACCTGCACGCCGGACCGTCCACCGGCACTAACCTGTGGGGTGTCTGGCAACTGGTGGCTGAAATGGTCGCGGAGGGGCAGCGCGGCAGCATTGTGTCGCTGATGTGCGACGGCGGCGACCGCTATGCGGGGAACTATTACAACCCTGCGTGGCTCGCCAGCCAGGGGCTGGACCCCGAGCCGCAGGCGGAAGTCATCCGCCGGTTTTTCAAGACAGGCGTCTGGAACGTGTAGCTGATCAGACCTCCACCGATTCCCGCGGGGCAAGGCGGGTGTACTCTGTGCCGTATTTCCGGCCCAACCGGGCAACATGGGATTCTGCGACCTTCAGGCCCGTTTCGTTGAGCAGCCCATCGTGGATCTGGAACGCACGCGGGGCCCGGACGGCGATAACAAAGTCCACCACCTCGCTGACCTTGCTCCACGGTGCGTGGAGCGGAACCAGCAGCGTCTGCACGCTGAGGCCGTCGGGGATGATGAAGGAGTCCCCCGGGTGGTACACGTTGCCGTCCACTAGGTAGCCGATGTTGGCGACGATGGGAACCTGCGGGTGGATCAGTGCGTGCTGTCCGCCGAAGCTGCGGACGTTGAAGCCGGCCGCGTCAAAACTGGAGCCGGGTTCAACCGTGTGGATCCGCGCTGCAGCCTGCGGCGCCTCCTCCCGCAGATGGGCGGCCACACCGGCCGGCGCGAAGACCGCCAGGACGTCCGAGCCGCGCAGTGCGTTGACCATGACCGGCACGTCCACGTGGTCGGCGTGCTCGTGGGTGATGAGCACGGCCTGCGCCCCGTCCAGGGCTTCGGCGGTCTCGGAGAATGTTCCCGGATCCAGCACCAGCACGCGGCCGTCCTGCTCAAGCCGGACGCACGAGTGGGTGTATTTTGTCAGCTTCATAGCGCCAGCCTAGGGTCCGGCCCCAAGCCTGTCCAAGGCTCGTCTGGCGGGGCGCTCCCGGCTGGTAATCTTGATGATTGCCACCGTCCTTCAGGGAAGCGAGTACCTTCATGCCGTTCGGCACCAAAGCTGACGCCACGCCGTCGAACGCTGCATCCGGCGCAGGCACCGTCAGTGTGCCCGGCAAGGAGCAGCGCGTCACCAAGCAGCGTGTGGCAGTCAGCGCTGCCCTGGACGAGCTGGATGACTTCGTCAGCACGCAGGAGCTGTACCGCATCCTGCAGAACAAGAGCGTCTCAGTTTCCCTGGCAACGGCGTACCGGATCCTGCAGTCGCTCGCCGACGACGGCCTCGTGGACGTGCTGCGCAACGGCGAGGGCGAAGCCGTTTACCGGCGCTGTGCCGTGACCGGGCACCATCACCATCTGCTGTGCCGCAACTGCGGGAAGGCCGTGGAAGTCGAGGCCCCGGCGGTGGAAACCTGGGCCGCCCGGATCGCCACCGAACACGGCTACACAGAGGTGGCGCACACCGTGGAGATCTTCGGCCTGTGCCCGGACTGCACAGCCCTCAGTGCCACCGGCAAACTCTGACGGCCTGCGCGGCCGCGGCCTCACGCATCCCGTTCGACCGTGTCAGCGGGCGTGCAGCAGCCGGCCGTTGATGCCTTTCTTGGCCCGGACACTGCCCACGAGGCGGCACACCACGTAGATCAGGAATGACAGCGTGGTGACATAGGGGCTGATGGGGATCCGCCCGCCCAGGGCCAGCAGGATTCCGCCCACCGTGGCCGTGACGGCGAAAACAACGCTGAGCGCCACCACGGCCACGGGCGCGGACGTCACGCGGAGCGCCGCGGCTGCCGGGGTGATCAGCAATGCGAGCACCAGGAGCGCCCCCACCACCTGGATGGACAGCGCTACGCTGACTCCCAGCAGGACCATAAAGATCAGCGCGAGCGTCCGGACGGGCACCCCGCGGGCTTCTGCCAGTTCGGGATCAACGCTGGCAAAGTTCAGCGGGCGCCAGATGGCTGCCAGGGCTGCAATGACCAGCACGGCGGCGCCGGCGAGGACCTGGAGCTGGACGGTGTCCACGGACACGATCTGCCCCGTGAGCAGGCCGAATTTGTTGGCGGCACGGCCTTCGTAGAGGGACAGGAACAGAATGCCGAGCCCCAGCCCGAAGGGCATGATCACCCCGATGATGGAGTTTTTGTCCCGGGCCCGGACCCCCATCAGGCCCAGGAGCAGCGCCGCCGCCACCGAGCCGATCAGCGAGCCAAGCACGATGTCCGCGCCGATCAGGAGCGCAAACGCGGCCCCGGCGAAAGAGAGTTCTGAGATGCCGTGGACGGCGAAGGCCAGGTCCCGTTTCATCACGAAGGTGCCCACCAGCCCGCCCAGCAGGCCCAACACGGCCCCGGCCCAGATGGAGTTCTGGACCAGCACCAGCAGCTCGCCGTAGTTCTCGAAGCTGAAGATCGCTCCGATGATGCTGTCCGCATCCATCAGGCCACCTCCCCCGCCGTTGCGTGGACATCGGAGTGGTGGTGCGTGGTCGCGTCGGGCAGGCCGACGACGACGAGGCGCCCGTTCGCGTGGATGACTTCCACGTGGCTGCCATAGAGCTCGGACAGGACCTCGGTGGTCATGACCTCTTCCGGGGTCCCCACGCGGAACCGCCCGCCGGCCAGGTACAGCACCCGGTCAACGTAGTCGATGATGGGGTTGATTTCATGGGTGACAAAAACCACCGCGCTGTTCTGGGCGTGGCACTGCTTGTTGATCAGCGCGCTGACGGCCTGCTGGTGGTGCAGGTCCAGGGACAGCAACGGCTCGTCACAGAGGAGGACCTTGGGGTCCGTGGCCAGCGCCTGGGCCACCCGGAGGCGCTGCTGCTCACCGCCGGAGAGCTGGCCCACCGGGACTTTGGCGTAGTCACTGGCGCCCACCAGTTCCAGAAGCTCATCGATCCTGCGGTTTGCCCGGGACTTGCCCAGCCGCAGCCCCCAGCGGTGGCCGTCCACGCCGAGCCCCACCAGGTCCCGGGCACGCATGGGGGTGTCCGGAGCAAAGGATTTCTGCTGCGGAATATAGCCGATCAGGTTGCTGCCCCGCTCCACGGGACGGTCGCCAAGCGTGGCCCGGCCGGACTGCAGTTCCTGCAGGCCCAGGAGAACCTTGAGGAAACTGGTCTTTCCGCTGCCGTTGGGGCCCAGGACGGCGAAAAACTCACCGGGCCTGATGTCCAGGTCAAGATCCTCCCAGAGCAAGCGTTTGCCGAACTGCAGGGACGCCCCGCGGAGGCTGACCACCGGTTTCAACTATTTTTCTCCAAAACTTTGCTGACGTTGTCAACATTGTCCGTCATCCACTGCAGGTACGTCTTGCCTTCGGGCAGGGTTTCGCTGAAGTCAATGACGGGAACGCCGGCTGCTTCGGCTGCCTTTTTCAGCGCCTGTGTCTGGGGTCCCTCTGTCTGCGCGTTGTAGGCCAGGAACCTGATGTCCTTGGATCCCGCCAGGTCCGTGGCTGCCTTCAGCGCCGCGGGCGGAACGTCCGAGCCTTCCTCGATCGCGGCGGTGTAGTCGGCCGGAGTCTTGTTCTCCAGCCCGGCTGCCTCGAGCAGGTACAGCGGGACAGGTTCGGTCACGGCCACGGCTGCGCCTGTTCCGTTGGCCTTCAGTGCGGCGAGTTTGCCGGCCAGGCCGTCCACCCCGGCTTTGAAGGTTGCGGCATTGGATGTGAACAGGGCCGCAGAGCCCGGTTCGAGTTCGCCCAGTTTGGCCGCCAGAGAATCAGCCAGCTTACCCATGGCATCCAGGCTGTACCAGGCGTGTTCGTTGAATGCACCGGGCTCGTGCGCGTGTTCGTCGGCTGATTCGCTAACCGACGGCGACGTTTCGGCGTGGGCTTCCTCCGGCGCCAGGCCCGCTACTTCCACGGCGGTGACGATGTTGCTGTCGTCGGCCATCTTGTGGAGGAAGGCGTCGTAGCCGCCGCCGTTCTCGATCACCAGTTCCGCTTTGGACACCAGCAGCCGGTCCTGCGCGGTGGCCTCGTACGAATGCGGGTCCTGGCTGGTCTTGGTGATGATGGAGGTGACGTTGACCTTGTCCCCGCCGATGATCGCGGCGATGTCCCCGTACACGTTGGTGGAGGCCACAACGTCGACGACGCCGGCGGATGAGCCGGCGCCGGACGTCGCCGACGGTGCACCGCCTCCGGAGCCGCAGGCGGTGAGCAGCAGGCTCACCCCGGCGAGGGCTGCGAGGGACGTTCGGATGGCGGCGGGGTGGCGCACGGAAACCTCAGTTCAGTACAGGGATGGACTTTTGCGTCTCCAAAAAGCTTACCCCTAAATGTGAATGATTCCTATTTAGGATAGCCGGGCCGGTCCCTTGCGGACCCGGGCGCGCTCAGTCACCGTTCGGTTCGCCCAGCCTCCTGATGCCGGTGGCCTGTGTGGCGTCCCGGATCTCTCCCACCAGCTGCTCGATCACGTCTTCCAGGAAGAGGACGCCGCGGGTCTGCCCGTCCGCGCCGATCACGCGGGCCAGGTGTGAGCCCGTGCGCTGCATGACGGACATGGCCGTTTCAACTTCGTCATCCAGCGCGAGGTTGGCCAGCGAGCGGATCCTGCTCTCGGCGATGGGGTGCTGGTAGTCCGACTCGGGAATGGACAGCACATCCTTCACGTGGAGGTAGCCGGACAGCATGCCGTCATCGTCCAGCATGGGGAACCGTGAGAACCCGGTCCTGCTGACGGCTTTTTCAAACTCCACCGGCGTGGTGGCCGCCTTCAGCATGACCAGGTCGTCCAGTGGAACCATGATGTTCGAAGCCGTGTATTCGGAGAATTCCAGGGCGCCGGTGATCAGGCCCGCGTCATCATCCACCAGCCCGTGACGGGTGGATTCCTGCACGATCGACTGGACTTCTTCGAGCGTGAAGGACGAATTCACCTCATCCTTGGGCTCAATCCGCAGGAGCTTGAGGATGTGGTTGGCGGACCAGTTCAGCGCGACGATGGCCGGGTTGACCAGCTTCGCAACAAACATCAGCGGCGGCGCCAGCAGCAAGGCAGCCTTGTCCGCCACCGATACCGAGATGTTCTTCGGCACCATCTCGCCGAACGTCACGTGGAGGAAGGTCACCACCATCAGGGCAATGGCGAACGCCGCGACGTCGGCAACTTCCACCGGCAGCCCGACAGCTTCCAGGGGAGCCGCCATCAGGTGGTGGATGGCCGGTTCGGCCACCTGCAGGATCAGCAGCGAGCACACGGTGATGCCCAACTGCGCACAGGCCAGCATCAAGGAGACGTTTTCCATGGCGCGCAACGTGGTCTGTGCCCGCTTGGAACCGGCCTCGGCGAGGGGTTCGATCTGGCTGCGCCTGGCCGACATCACGGCGAACTCGGCGCCGACAAAAAACGCGTTACCCAGCAGGAGGACAACCAGCCAGGCAATTCCGGCCCAGTCACTCATCGTTCACTCCTGTCGTCCGGAGCAGGCTCCGCTTCAGGCGCCGCCGGATGGAAGGAGATCCGCTCGATCCTTCGGCCGTCCATCCTGGTCACGCTCAGCGTGCCTCCGCCTACGTCGACGGTGTCCCCCACTGCGGCGATCCGGCCCAGTTCACTCATGACGTACCCGCCCACGGTTTCGTAGGCGGCTTCGTCCGGAACGGTCAGCCCCGGGATCTGTTCGGAAAGCTCGTCGGGGCGCAGCAACCCGGGGAAGTACCAGTCCCCGGAGGCGCTCTGGAGCAGTCCCGGGCGTACCTTGTCGTGCTCGTCGGACACTTCACCGACGATTTCCTCCACCAGGTCCTCAAGGGTGGCGATGCCTGCGGTTCCGCCGTATTCATCCAGGACAATCGCGAGCTGGAGGTTTCCCTCGCGCAGCTCGGCCAGGAGGGCATCGAGGTGGATGGTCTCCGGCACGCGGAGGACATCGGTCATGATGGCTCCGGCCTCCAGGTTGGCCCGCCTGTCCCACGGCACGGCAACGGCCTTCTTGACGTGGACCAGGCCCTTGATGTCGTCGGAGGACTCCCCGATGACGGGGAAGCGGGAGTACCCGGTGCGCCGGGCGGCGTCCAGGATGTCCGAGACAGGCTGGTCGGCGTCGATGGTTTCCATCCGGATCCGGGGCGTCATCACATCGGCGGCCGTCCGGGCCGAGAAGTTCAGGGTGCGGGCCACAAAGTTGGCCGTCCCGGCGTCGAGCGTTCCCATGGCGGCGGAGCGCCGCACCAGGGAGGCGAGCTCGGCCGGCGTCCGGGCACCGGAAATCTCCTCCTTGGCCTCCAGGCCAAAGACGTTCAGTACCTTGTTGGAAAAGCCGTTGAGCACCACGATGGCGGGCTTGAAGATGGCCGTAAAGACCAGCTGCGGCCGCGCCAGCGCCTTGCCCACTTGGAAGGACAGCGCAATTGCCATGTTCTTGGGCACGAGTTCGCCAAACAGCATGGACAACAGCGTGGCCAGCACCATGGCGATGACCAGGGAAACGGATGCCGCCGCGACTTCGGGAATTCCGACGGCGGCCAACGGGCCCTCGAGGAGGCGTCCTACCGACGGTTCCATCACGTAACCGGTCAGAAGGGTGGTGAGGGTGATGCCGAGCTGACAGCTGGAAAGCTGGGTTGAGAGGGATTTCAGGCACCTGAGCAGCGGGACGGCACCGGTGTCACCGTTATCGATGGCACGTTGGACCGTGGCCTGGTCAAGGGCAATCAGGGAAAATTCGACGGCGACGAAAAAGCCGGTGCCGGCGATCAGCAGGAGGCCTGCCGCGAGGAGCAACCACTCCATTCAGCATCCCGCCCGAAAGCCGGGAGAAATTGTGTGAAGCCGGGGGAAACGGACCGGCGGAGGATGATCGGCCGAAGCCGATGCTGTTTCCATAGGGGCTCCGCCGGGGTGGGCTGACGGAGAATGATGGGCGCGTGTTCGGGGTTTGCCGGCTCTGCGGGTGGACTGCGCGGTGCTGTACGTCATGCTCCGCTGACAGCCCCCAGGCCGGCACCTAGATTTACTGTCCATAAGAATTTCAGTCTACAGGAGCAGATTGCGCCATTCGGATGGCCGCACGGAGGTCCCGGCGCACCCGCGCCGGGACGGCTTCCGGACGCCACAATCCGTGATCTCCGCGTCATTGCCATGATTTGGGTCACCGTTATTGGCAGTTAACACAGAATGCTCATTAGACTGGCAACGGTCCGGGTTCAGGACGCAGAGACTGGTTCGAATGTTGTGCTGCGGCACCGTGGCGGCCAGAGAGAAATCAAACTCATGGAAGAGGCGTATTTCAAGTGCCAGAGCAGCCTAGCCACCGTCTACCAGAGGAATTTGGCGGAAACGAGTGGCTCGTTGACGAACTGTACGAGCAGTATCAGAAAGACAAGAACACGGTGGATACCAAATGGTGGCCCCTGTTCGAGTCCTTCGATTCAGGCAGCGGTTCTTCTTCCAACGGAAGCACGGCGGTAGCCGTGGCCCACCCAGCAACCCGCGAAATCCCGGCTGTACCACCGGCGCCTCCGGCTTCTGCAACTGCTGCACCGGCAACGTCGCCGGCCGCACAGCCCGCAGCGCCGGCCGCCGCCCCCGCGGCGGCAAAGAAAGCTCCCGCTACGGTCGCCCGCGATGGCGCGAAGAAGACCGAGCCCGGAAGCACGGCCCAGCCGATCCCCGCCCAGCTTCCCAAAAACGTCAAGGCACCCACGGCTCCGGAAGAGGACGTGGTCTCCGTTCTTCGCGGCCCGGCCAAGGCCATCGCCACCAACATGGTCACCAGCCTTGAGGTCCCCACGGCCACCAGCGTCCGGGCTATTCCGGCAAAGCTGCTGATCGACAACCGCGTGGTCATCAACTCCAACCTGGCCAGAGCACGCGGCGGCAAGGTTTCCTTCACGCACCTCATCGGCTACGCCGTGATCCGCGCACTCGCCCAGTTCCCGTCGATGAACGTCTACTACGACGAAATCGACGGCAAGCCCAGTGCTGTCCAGCCGGCCCACGTCAACTTCGGCATCGCCATTGACATGCCCAAGCCGGACGGCACCCGCCTGCTCATAGTGCCCAACATCAAGAAAGCGGAGACCCTCAACTTCTCCGAGTTCTGGCACACCTATGAAGACCTGATCAAGCGTGCCCGCAGCGGCAAGCTGACCGCTGATGACCACTCCGGCACCACGGTGTCCCTGACCAACCCCGGCGGCATCGGCACCGTTCACTCCGTGCCGCGTCTGTCCAAGGGACAGGCCGCCATCATCGGCGTCGGCGCGCTGGACTACCCGGCCGAGTTCCAGGGCGCCAGCGAAAAGATCATCGCGCAGAATGCCATCAGCAAGGTCCTCACGCTGACATCCACCTATGACCACCGCGTCATCCAGGGAGCCGGCAGCGGCGAGTTCCTGAAGCTTGTGCACCAGCTGCTGCTCGGTGCCCAGAACTTCTACGACGACATCTTCGAGTCACTGCGCATCCCTTACGAGCCCATCCGCTGGAGCCCCGACCTGCAGGTGGACCCCGCTGACGAGATCAACAAGGTTGCCCGGATCCAGCAGCTGATCCACTCCTACCGTGTGCGCGGCCACCTGATGGCGGACACTGATCCCCTGGAGTATGTCCAGCGCAAGCACCCGGACCTTGACGTCCTCACCTACGGGCTGACGCTGTGGGACCTGGACCGTCAGTGGCCCACCGGCGGTTTCGGCGGCGCACCCATGCTCAAGTTCCGCGACATCCTCGGCGTACTCCGCGACGCCTACTGCCGCACCACGGGCATCGAGTACATGCACATCCAGGAGCCGGAAGAACGCAAGTGGTTCCAGGACCAGCTGGAGCACGCATACTCGAAGCCGAGCCGCGAAGAGCAGCTGCGCATCGTGTCCCGGCTCAACGCGGCCGAAGCGTTTGAAACCTTCCTGCAGACCAAGTTCGTCGGCCAGAAGCGCTTCTCCCTGGAAGGCGGCGAATCCCTGATTCCGCTGCTGGACGCCATCATTTCCGATGCCGCCGACGACGGACTGGACGAAGTTGCAATCGGCATGGCCCACCGCGGCCGCCTGAACGTCCTCACCAACATCGCCGGCAAGACCTACGCCCAGGTGTTCCGCGAATTCGAAGGCACCCAGGATCCCCGCTCAGTGCAGGGCTCCGGCGACGTGAAGTACCACCTCGGTACCGAAGGCACGTTCACCTCGGAAAACGGCAACGAGACCAAGGTCTACCTCGCCGCCAACCCGTCCCACCTCGAGGCTGTCGACTCGGTGCTCGAAGGCATCGTCCGCGCCAAGCAGGACCGCCTGGACCAGGGCGAGGCCTTCCCGGTCCTGCCCCTCATGGTCCACGGAGATGCTGCGTTCGCAGGCCAGGGCGTGGTTGCTGAGACGCTGAACCTGTCCCAGCTCCGCGGTTACCGGACCGGCGGCACCATCCACGTGGTGGTCAACAACCAGGTCGGCTTCACCACGGCGCCGTCGTCGTCGCGCTCGTCCACCTACTCCACGGACGTCGCCAAGATGATCCAGGCGCCGGTGTTCCACGTGAACGGTGACGATCCCGAGGCTGTGGTGCGCATCGCCCAGCTCGCCTACAAGTTCCGCCAGCGGTTCCACAAGGACGTTGTGATCGACATGGTGTGCTACCGCCGCCGTGGCCACAACGAGGGTGACGACCCCTCGATGACCCAGCCCATGATGTACAACCTGATCGAAGCCAAGCGCTCCGTCCGCAAGCTGTACACCGAGGCGCTCATCGGCCGTGGCGACATCACCGAGGAAGAAGCGGAGCAGCTGCTCCGCGACTACCAGGAACGGCTGGAACGGGTCTTCGCCGAAACGCACGCTGCCCAGACCTCGCCCATCCCGATCATCACCGCGGACTCCGCCGCCGTCGCCGACATTGAGCGTCCCATCGCCCAACAGGCTGACTCCGGCACCAACGCCCCGGCGTCCACTGCCATTTCGCCGGAGACCCTGGCGCACATCGGCAGGGCCCACGTCCAGATCCCCGAGGGCTTCACCGTCCACGCCAAGCTCAAGCAGCTCCTCGAAAAGCGCGAGCAGATGTCCCGCGAAGGCGGCATTGACTGGGGCTTTGGCGAGATCGCGGCCTTCGGCTCGCTGATCATGGAAGGCGTTCCCGTCCGGCTTGCCGGCCAGGACTCGCGCCGCGGCACGTTTGTGCAGCGCCACGCAGTGTTCCACGACCGCGCCAACGGCAACGAGTGGCTGCCCCTGGGCCACCTCTCGGACAACCAGGCCAAGCTGTGGATCTACGACTCCCTGCTGTCCGAATACGCGGCCATGGGCTTCGAATACGGCTACTCGGTGGAACGCCCGGATGCCCTGGTGCTGTGGGAAGCGCAGTTCGGCGACTTCGTCAACGGCGCGCAGACCATCATCGATGAGTTCATCTCCTCGGCCGAACAGAAGTGGGGCCAGCGCTCCTCCCTGGTCCTGATGCTGCCGCACGGCTACGAAGGCCAGGGCCCGGACCACTCCTCGGCACGCATCGAACGCTTCCTGCTGATGTGCGCCGAAGAGAACATGATCGTGGCCAACCCCACCACCGCGGCATCACACTTCCACCTGCTGCGCCGCCAGGCCTACAGCAGGCCGCGCAAGCCGCTGATCATCTTCACGCCGAAGCAGCTGCTGCGCCTCAAGGCAGCCGCGTCGTCCGTCGAGGACTTCACCACGGGCGCCTTCCGCCCCGTCATCGGCGACCACGAGCAGCTGGTGGCAGACGCCGTCGAACGCGTACTGCTGGTCTCCGGCCGCCTGTACTACGATCTCCTGTCCACCCGGCAGAAGACCGATGACAAGACCACCGCGATTGTCCGCGTGGAGCAGCTCTACCCGCTGCCGCACGAAGAAATCGCAGCGGAACTGGCCAAGTACCCGAACGCGGAGGTTGTCTGGGCACAGGACGAGCCCGCAAACCAGGGACCGTGGCCGTTTATGGGCCTGAACCTCCCGGAGTCGCTGGATCGGCGCGTCCGTCTGGTGTCGCGTCCCGCATCGGCCTCCACGGCGGCCGGCTCCATGAAGCGGCACGCAGCCGAGCAGGATTCACTCCTGAAGCAGGCATTTGCACGGAAGTAGTCCCAGTGGCTGCCCGGCCGGACGTCGAAATACCAGACTCCGGCCGGGCAGTTCTGTTTAATGAAGATGGATCATAGCCACGCCGATTGGCCTGAATCGGCACGGACGTAAAGAGGGACTTGTGGAAGACAGGAAGCTGCGGATCGCAGCTGTTGGAGATGAACTGCTGGCCGGGTTGGGCGATCCCAGGGCCCTCGGCTGGCTGGGCCGCGTGTTGGCCCGCACTCCGCAGGACGGCATGGTCATGGAAGCGTATGCCCTCCCCTGTCCCCAGGAAGGAACGGAAGGGCTGGCTGCCCGCTGGCAGGAGGAGGCAGGGCGGCGGTTCGGCGACCAGCACGAGAACCGCCTGGTGATCGGCCTCTCGGGCCGGGACATCGAGTTCGGCCTTTCCACCGCCCGGAGCCGCCTGAACCTGGCCAACATCCTGGATACCGCCACGCAGAACCGGATCGAGGTGTTTGTGGTGGGCCCGCCGCCCACGCTGGACCCGGTACAGAACCGCCGGCTCTCCGATCTGAACACAGCTTTCGCTGACGTCACCACCAGGCGCAAGCACCTCTATGTGGACACGTTCTCCCCGCTGCTGAACCACGAACAGTGGCGCCAGGACCTTGCGGCCAACACCGGCACTCCCGGGCAGGCGGGCTATGGCCTGATGGCCTGGCTGGTGCTCCACCGTGGCTGGTTCCAGTGGCTGGGCATGGACGCCCCCGAGTAGGTTTCCCCACCTTCCAGTCGCGATATATCTTGACCTGCTCCGCCGGCCCGTTGTATCTTGGGGTATCAGTCACGATATATCGCGGTTTTGGAGGATTTCATGACAGAGGACAGCTGGACCGTCACAGGTCCGCAAACCATCGACGTTGACCACGTCAGGTCGCTAAAGCTGGGCATGGTCCGCGGCAGGTTCGATGTCGTCATCCATGCCGACGCCGTTGCCCGCGTAGAGATCAACGACGTCCAGGGCGATCCCGTGTCGGTGACACTGACGGACGGCCGGCTTGAGGTCCGCCATCAGCTGCACGGCCCGCAGGGCTGGTTCAAGAACCTGATGGGCACGGTCAACCACAACAGCAACAACTCAGCGGTTATCAGTATTGCCCTGCCGGCCGGCGTCGAGGTGGAGGCCGGCACGGTCAGCGGCGATGGCCTTGTGTCCGGAATCAGCGGGCGCACGCGGCTCAATACCGTCTCCGGTTCTGTGATGGCAGACGGCACATCCGGGGAACTTCACGTCAACACCGTCAGCGGCGAGGTCATCGCGCGAAATCACGACGGCGTCCTAACCGCCAAGAGCGTCTCCGGCGAGGTCACCGCATCCGGCCGGTTCAGCAACATCCGGGCTCATACGGTCAGCGGCGACATGAGTTTTGACCTGCTCGGCTTTACCCACGACTTCGGTGCCAATTCAGTCTCCGGCGACCTCACCATCAGGCTGCCCCACGACGTCGGGGTGGACATCGTGGCGAAGTCTGCCAGCGGCGTTGTGGTGATTGATGACCAGCAATACTCGCAGCCCGGCGGCAAGGTGGAAACCATTGCCGGACCGGACGGGAAGCTGATGCTGGTCCGGACCAACTCGGTGTCCGGCAAAACGTCCATCTTCCATGGCCAGCCGGCCCGCAATGACGATGCAAGTAGCCCGGAAGCGGGGCACTGATGCCTCCGGTGTTCGCCCATGGTGCGCTCCGGCTGTACTTGCTCGCACTGCTGGAGTCGGGGCCCAAACACGGCTATGAACTGATCAAAGCCCTCAGCGAACGGTTCGGCGGCACCTACTCCCCCAGCGCGGGAACCATCTATCCGCGGCTGGGGAAGCTGGAGGAAGAAGGGCTCGTCGCCACTGAATCAGAAGGCCGCCGCACGAACTACCGCATCACCGCGGCGGGGCTTGCCGAACTCAACAAGCGCCGGGAGGAACTCGCCGGAGTCGAGAACGACATTTCCGCTTCCGTCCGCCGCCTGGCGGACAACCTGCGGGCGGATATCCGCGCCAACATGCGCGGGTTGCGGGCAGACCTGGCAGCCACCGCAGAGGCGGCCCGTTCCACGGCGCGGGCCGCCGATTTCAGGAAAGCCGGCCGCCAGTCTTCGGAAGGGTTCCGGGAACTGAAGGAAGCGGAGATGCTGCTACAGGCGTTCCGGGACGACCTGCGCGTGGAACTGCGGCTGCAGGCCACCCGGCAACCGCTCAGCGCCGTCACGCTGGAAACTGTCAGGACCGTCCTGGACCAGGCACGCATCTCCATCCGCAACTCACTTCCCGGCTGAGCCGTCCGGCGGAACCGCCGGGCTGAGCTGCGCGGCTGTGCAAGCCGCCGGACTGAGCCGCCGGTCGGTGTTGCCCCCGGTCACAGCCGTTTCGGTTTCGCGGCGTGTCCCATGGTGTGGGAGACTTGAGGGCAGCTCTTTTGAGTACCAACATTTAAGGAGGCCAGCTATGAGCAAGCGTGCACGTAAACGTCGTGACCGTAAGCGTGGCGGCGCGAACCACGGGAAGCGCCCCAACGCCTAAGCTAAAGCTTGGAAAACGGTTTAAGCGAAGGACCCCGGAAGCCACACGGCTTCCGGGGTCCTTCGTCTTTGCGCTGTTCTATGCCTGCCTGCAGTACTGCTGACGGGCATCGACGCATCCAGGCGTCCACGCAGTCAGGTGTCCCTTCAGACGGCTACCGCTTGGGTCAGGCGTCCACCGGGCGGATCGCGTGGATCCGGTCCAGGATGGCGTTCTTCAGGTTCTCCGGAGCGGCCTCGGTGCACGAGCGCTTCACCATGGTGCGGATCACACACTCCAGGTCGTACTGCTCCGTGCACTCAGGGCACTCATCAAGGTGGGTCTTGATTTCCGTGATGTCCTCGCGGGTCAATGCCCCGTCGAGGTATTCGTAGATGCGTTGCATCCGGGCGTCATCGCAGTCGCCCAATCCCTGGCAGTCGCTCATTTCCTGTTCTCCTGTTTTGTGGTCGCGGCCGTGTCCTGTGATTCGACGGCGCCTTTGAATCCTCGTTCGGCGGCATAGTCCGCCAGCATGTCCCGCAACATTTTCCGGCCGCGGTGAAGCCGGGACATCACTGTCCCGATGGGCGTGTTCATGATGTCCGAGATTTCCTTGTACGCGAAGCCTTCGACATCGGCGAAGTACACGGCCAGCCGGAACTCCTCGGGGATGGCCTGGAGCGCCCGTTTGACGTCCGAGTCCGGCAGGTGGTCCAGCGCCTCAGCCTCGGCCGAGCGCAGGCCGCGGGACGTGTGCGACTCCGCCCTGGCCAGCTGCCAGTCCTCGATGGTGTCCGAGTTCGACTGCAGCGGTTCGCGCTGCCGCTTGCGGTAGAGGTTGATGTACGTGTTGGTCAGGATCCGGTACAGCCATGCCTTGAGGTTGGTGCCGGGCTTGTACTGGTGGAACGCTGAGAAAGCCTTGGTGTAGGCCTCCTGGACCAGGTCTTCCGCATCCGCGGGGTTCCTGGCCATCCGCATGGCGGCCGAGTAGAGCTGGTCCACGTACTGCATGGCATCACGCTCAAAGCGGACCCGGCGTTCTTCCGCTGATTCGGTGGCCACATCCACGGGTTGCTCGGCGGGCGCAGGCTCAGCGGGCAAAGGGACATCCGTTTCAGGCTGCGCGTCTGCAGGCCGCGAGTCACTCCCTGCCGGCGCATCGCCGCTGGCATTGGCGTCGTTGCTTGTTTTGGCTTCGCGTTCGGAGGCCTCGTACATGGCCTCGAGGGCCGGATCCAGGGTGCTCATTGCGTTCAAGTCTACTGTGACGGCCTTGGCGCGCCGCGATCCGTACTCCGGTGGATCGGATTCCAGAGTCTGCAGTGCTACGGGTCCGGCGGGCTCCGTCCCGTCCTTCAGTAACCTCAAGGGCAACTCCAGTCTGTGTCAGGCCATGGTGTTCCAGGCAAATACCTGCCGGGCAATCCATGATGAGTCAATTCGTCCGGTGTTCGGACCCGCAATCCATAACCGCTGGCGGCAGGAAAATATTCCCCAAAAGTGCAAGACTAGAACGGACTCCGCCGCATTCGGTGCGGTTCGTCCAGCCAGGAGGAAACCCATGTCCTTTGTCCGTACTCTCGCCCGCCCCATGCTGGCTTCCAGTTTCGTCGTCGCCGGACTGGACAAGCTGAAGAACGCCGATGACACCGCCACCCAGCTCTCGCCGCTCCTGCAGAAGGCGGCCGCGTCGCTGCCCTTCCAGGCCGACGAAAAGATGCTGGCACGGGTGATCGGCGGAACGCAGGTGGGTGCCGGCGTGCTGTTCGGACTGGGCAAGTTCAGCCGCCTCTCGGCAACACTGCTGACCGTCATCTCGCTCCTGAACACCTTTGTGGAATGGCGCAGCGCGGACATCAGCACCAAGGAAGGCCGAGAGGCACGCCGGAACCAGCTGCTCAAGAACATTTCGCTCAGCGGCGGCGCCCTGCTGGCCTCGGTGGACACCGCCGGCAAGCCGGGCCTGGCCTGGCGTGCCGAGCACCTCGCCGCGGACGCCCGGAAGACTGCCGCCGGCGCCCGCAAGACCACCGGCCAGAAGCTTCACAAGGCGGACAAGGCCGTGCGCCGCGCCGTCGAACACGCAACGGGGGCGTAAGGACGGATGACCGGTTCCACCCCGCCCGCAGCCACCGACTCGCACAGCTCCACCGGCACCGTTCCGCACTGGCCGGCCCCCTTCGCCAGCAGGCCCATCAACGCCACCGTCACAGTGCCGGGTTCAAAATCCCTGACCAACCGGTTCCTGGTCCTGGCCGCGCTGGCTGACGGGCCGTCCCGCCTCCGCGCCCCCCTGCATTCCCGGGACTCTGCGTTGATGATCGACGCCCTCCGCCAGTTGGGAGCCACCATCACGGAGGTGCCCGGCGACGGCGCGTTCGGGCCGGACCTTGAGGTCATGCCCCTGAGCCAGGAGGCGCCGTCGTCAAGGACGCACATTGACTGCGGCCTCGCCGGAACAGTGATGCGTTTTGTTCCGCCGCTTGCGGCGTTGCGCAACGGCGTGAGCGTGTTCGACGGCGACCCCCACGCCCGGAAGCGCCCCATGGGCACCATTATCGAGGCCCTGAAAGCTCTCGGGGTGGCCCTGACCGCGGACGACGGCGGGACCCCCTCGTCGCTGCCCTTCACCGTGGAAGGCACCGGGGAAGTCCGGGGCGGCCATCTGGTGATCGATGCCAGTGCGTCGTCACAGTTCGTCTCGGCCCTCCTGCTGGTCGGCGCCAGGTTTACCGACGGACTCCACCTTGAACACGTGGGCAAACCAGTGCCCAGCCTGGACCACATCAACATGACCGTTGCCGTGCTCCGCGGCGTCGGTGTATCAGTGGACGATTCCGTGCCCAACCACTGGGTAGTGGCACCGGGCCCCATCCGTGCCTTTGACCAGCGCATTGAGCAGGACCTCTCCAACGCCGGTCCGTTCCTGGCCGCCGCGCTGGCCTCCGGCGGCACCGTCCGGATCCCGGACTGGCCCGCCGGCACCACCCAGGTGGGAGACCTCTGGCGCAGCATCCTGGCGGACATGGGCGCGGACGTCAGCCTGGCTGACGGCGTCCTGACCGTCACCGGTGGGCCAGAGATCAAGGGTGCGGATTTTGACGAAACCAGCGAACTCGCCCCCACGGTGGCGGCCCTTTGCGCCCTGGCCGGCGGACCTTCACGGCTGACCGGCATCGCGCACCTGCGCGGCCATGAGACTGACCGGCTGGCCGCGCTGGTCACCGAAATCAACCGGCTCGGCGGCGACGCGGAAGAAACCAGCGACGGCCTGGTGATCCGCCCGGCAAAGTTGCACGGCGGCGTCGTCCACAGCTACGCGGACCACCGGATGGCCACCGCCGGCGCCATCCTTGGCCTGGCGGTGCAGGGTATTGAAGTCCAGGACATCGCCACCACGGCGAAGACGATGCCGGAATTCCCGCAGATGTGGGCCGATATGCTGGCCCAGGGCGCTGCCGCCGACGACGCCACGGAAGGCTCCAGCGGTGGCACGCAGCACTGATTCCTGGGACGAGTCCGACGTCCGGATCCGGCCCAGCAAAAAGGGCTCCCGGCCGCGCACGAAGGACCGTCCCAGCCACGACGACGCCGTCACGGGCCGCATCATCACCGTGGACCGCGGCCGGTACACCGCCGTCGTCGGTGAGGACTCGGGCGACGAGCGGATCATCATCGCAGCGAGGGCCCGCGAACTCCGCCGCTCCCCCGTGGTGGCCGGCGACTTCGTCTCCCTCGTTGGAGATGTCTCCGGGGAGCCGGACACCCTGGCCCGCCTGGTCCGGATCCAGGACCGCAGGACCCTGTTGCGCCGCAGCGCCGATGACACCGATCCGATCGAGCGCGCGGTGGTGGCCAACGCCGATCAGCTGGTGGTGGTGGTGGCCGCCGCAAACCCGGAGCCGCGCACGGGCTTCATCGACCGCGCCCTGGTGGCCGCTTACGACGCCGGCATTGAGCCGCTGCTGCTCGTCACCAAGGCGGACGTCAAGGATCCGGCGGAACTGCTGTCCAACTACGAGCACCTGGACTTCCCGGTGATTATCAGCCGCACGTCGGACTCCGAGGCCTCAGGTATTGATGCCCGCTCCGACGACGGCCTCTCGGCCCGCCTGGACAGTGATGCAGTTTCGCAGCTCCGCGCGTACCTCGAGGGCAAGGTCTCGGTGATGCTGGGTCATTCCGGCGTGGGCAAGTCCACCATGGTCAATGCGCTCACGGGGGCCGAACGGGCCACCGGTGGCGTGAACGCGGTGACCGGCCGCGGCCGCCACACGTCGTCGTCGGCCCTTGCCCTGAAGTTGACCGGAGCTCCGGCCGGAAGCTGGATCATCGACACCCCTGGCATCCGTTCGTTCGGCCTGGCCCATGTTGACCCGGACCGGATCTTGCGGTCCTTCCCGGACCTGGAGCCGGGTACGGATGCTTGCGAGCGTGGCTGCAAGCACAACACCGCGGCCGTCAATTGCGGGGTGGATGCCTGGGTGTCCGCCGGCCACGCGGGCCCCACCGGCCCGGCCCGGCTCGCGTCCCTGCGGCGGCTGTTGGGCACGGATCCCCGCCTGGTAGGCCAGGAAACCAAGGAACTGGGCAGCATCGGCTAGACGGGACGCCGATGTCCCCAACACTGCGGCCCGGAGACGGTAGTTTGGAACCATGATCCAACCCGCTTCGAGCTACAACGATGACTTGCGCCTTGCCCATGTGCTGGCAGATTCCGTGGATGACCAGACCATGAGCCGCTTCAAGGCACTGGACCTCCGCATCGAGACCAAGCCGGACCTGACGCCGGTAACGGACGCGGACAAGTCCGCGGAGGAAGCCATCCGCGGCCAGCTGTCCCGCTCGCGTCCGCGCGACGCCGTGCTGGGCGAGGAATTCGGCAGTTCGGGCCATGGCTCCCGCCGCTGGATCATTGATCCCATCGACGGCACCAAGAACTTTGTCCGCGGCGTCCCGGTTTGGGCCACCCTGATCGCCCTCGTGGACGAAGGCGAACCCGTGGTGGGAGTGGTCAGCGCGCCCGCGCTGGGCAAACGCTGGTGGGCCGCCAAGGGTTCCGGCGCGTACATGGGCAAGTCCCTTGCCGCCGCAACGCGGCTCCGCGTCTCGGACGTCTCCAAACTTTCGGATGCCTCCCTGTCCTACTCCAGCCTGGGCGGCTGGAAGGAACGCGGCAACCTGGATGAGTTCCTGGGCCTGACCGAGGACGTGTGGCGCACGCGCGCCTACGGCGATTTCTGGTCCTACTGCATGGTGGCCGAAGGTTCCGTGGACATCGCCTGCGAGCCCGAACTGAACCTGTACGATATGGCTGCCCTGGTGCCCATCGTGGTGGAAGCCGGCGGCCGCTTCACCTCCTTGGAGGGACAGGACGGGCCGTTCGGCGGCAACGCCCTGGCCACGAACTCCATCCTGCACTCAGAGGTGCTCAAGCGTCTGAACCCGGATCTGGACGATCTCCTCTAGGCACTTTCTTCGAATTATCGACGGCGGACGCCTCCTCAAGGGGGCGTCCGCCGTCGTATCTTCGACAAATGTGCGGTTCCTCAAACGCGCGTAACAAAGTCCTTAACATTGGGCCGGCTTCCTTTCTGCAGCGGCAGATGTTCTACGCTCTTAACAGGTCACGAGTGCCAGCGCTAAACCCCGGTTTGCTGGCCGGCAACCCTCCATTCGCGGTGGGGTGCCCCGGGTGACGACCAGGCCGGTCCGGAATGGACACGGCAAGCGCGGATTCCCGGTACCGGGAGTCCTTTTAGAGTGAGGTCTCCGTGACAACTGCCACCGTCTCCCCCAACACTGTTTCTCCCAGAAACGCCGCCCCCGCCAAGGCCGCTGCGCTGTTCAAGGATGCCGCCGCCATTGCCGGCCGCCCCCTCTCTGCCGTCACCGGCGCGGAAATCCAGGCACCGCTGATCCAGGGCGGCCACATCCGGTACGCAAACCTGGACTACGGCGCATCCGCTCCCGCCCTCTCCGTGGTGTCGGCCTACCTCAACGAGATCCTGCCGTTCTACGCCAGCGTCCATCGCGGCGCCGGCTACGCATCGCAGATCAGCACGTCCGTCTATGAGAACGCCCGGGACATCGTGCGCGACTTTGTGGGCGGGCGCCCGGACGACTCCGTCATCTTCACCCGGAACACCACCGACTCGCTGAACCTGCTGGCGGGTTGCCTGCCGGCGACGGACGGGCGGTCCAATGGCGATGTCCTCTACCTGGACATCGAACACCACGCCAACCTCCTGCCGTGGCAGGGAGTCCCGCACCGCAGCGTCGTCGCCGCGGACACCATCGTGGGGACCCTCGAGGTCCTCCGCGCCGAACTTGAGCAGGGCAACGTCAGCCTCCTCGCGGTCACGGGCGCCTCCAACGTCACGGGCGAGATCCTCCCGATCAGGGCTCTGGCCGCCCTCGCCCATGAGTACGGCGCGCGGATCGTGGTGGACGCCGCGCAGTTGGCGCCGCATCGGCGCATCAATATCAGCACCGACGACGTCGACTACCTCGCCTTCTCCGGTCACAAGCTCTACGCGCCCTTCGGCTCCGGGGTCCTGGTGGGCCGCACCGACTGGCTCGACGCCGGAACTCCCCACCTGGCCGGCGGCGGCGCCGTCCGCGAGGCAAAGCTCGACGGCGTCAGCTGGGCCACCGGTCCGGCCCGGCACGAGGGCGGCTCCCCCAACGTCCTCGGCGCGGCCACGCTGGCCCGCGCCACCCAGGTCATCGCGTCCCTGGACCACGACCGCTGGCACGCCCACGAAGCGGCCATCAGGTCATTCCTGGTGGACGGTCTCGCGAAGATCGACGGCGTCACCGTGCACCAAATCTTCTCGGACACGGATGCTGAAACGGGCACCATCGGCGTGGTGAACTTCTCCGTGGCAGGGTACGACGCCGGGCTTGTGGCCGCGTACCTGTCGGCCGAGCATGGCGTTGGCCTCCGGGACGGCCGCTTCTGCGCGCACCCGCTGCTCAAGCGCCTCGGCCTTCCCTCCGGTTCCCTGCGGGCCAGCTTCGGCGTGGGCTCACGGCTGGAGGATGCCCAGCGGCTCCTTGCCGGCCTGGAGCAACTCCGCCGGACCGGCCTGGGCTGGGACTACGTGGTGGACGCGGGCCGCTGGGTTCCGGCCAACGACACCCGCACGTACCCTCACTGGGCTCCCAACACGCCGGGCACCGCCGGCGCGGCTCCGTGCCTTGACGACTGACTGACGCTTTCCTCCCCTGGTTCCTGACCTGACCGCTGCCCACCCGGCTGCGGCCCATGCGGTAAATTCGAAGGATACCGATGGGCACAGTTGAAGGAGGCCGCACGTGGCACGGGGTGGCCCCAGACTTGAGCACGGACGCCGCCTGGAACTCGGACGGAGTTTCCAGGACGGCGGCGAACATTACCAGCGTGTACGCCCTGGTTACCCTGCCGAATCGGCGGACTGGCTGATCCCTGCCGGGGCCACGGACGCCGTGGACGTGGGCGCCGGCACCGGCAAGTTCACCGCCCTTCTGCTGGAACGCGGCCTGGCGGTTTCCGCCGTGGACCCGTCGCCGGACATGCTCGAACAGCTGCGGGCCCACTACCCGGCGGCGGACGCGACCCAGGGGACGGCAGAGGCGACGGGACTCCCTGACTCCTCGTTCGACGTCGTGAGCGTGGCGCAGGCCTGGCACTGGTGCGATCCTTTGCCCGCGAGCACCGAACTGGCCCGGATCCTGCGGCCCGGCGGAACGCTGGGGCTGATCTGGAACCAGCTGGATACGTCCGTTGCGTGGGTCCACCGTTTGTCCCGCATCATGCACGCGGGCGACGTCTACAAGCCCGGGTTCCGCCCGGTGGTGGGCCCGGAGTTTGAAGGCCTCGAGAGCCATGTGACGCGGTGGGAGGACAGCCTCAGCACGGCGGACATCATGGAACTGACGAAGTCTCGCAGCTATTATCTGCGCGCCGGCGAAGCCACCCGCGGCAAGGTCCTCGCCAACCTGGACTGGTACCTGCACGAGCATCTGGGGCACGCCGTCGAAGAGGACATCAGCCTACCGTACCTGGCGCTGACGTGGCGGGCCACGAAGGCGTGACGGGCGCTGACCACCGGGTAGGCTTGGAGGTGTGAAGACCAGCGCGCCCTCCTCCTCGATCGAGGACTACGTCAAGGTCATCTACGGCTTCACGGAGTGGCAGGACAAACCCATCACGTCCTCCCAGCTCGCGCAGCGCCTGGGGGTGGCCAATTCCTCGGTCTCGGAAATGGTCCGCAAGCTCAAGGACCAGGGCCTGGTGGACCACAAGCCGTACAGCGCCATCACCCTCACGGACTCCGGGGTCCGGTTGGCGTTGTCCATGGTGCGCCGGCACCGGCTTATTGAGACCTACCTCGTGCAGGAGCTCGGTTACCGCTGGGACGAAGTCCACGACGAAGCCGAACTGCTGGAACATGCGGTGTCCGACACATTTATTGAGCGCATGGCGGAAAAACTCGGCAACCCGCAACGCGACCCGCACGGTGACCCGATCCCCGCCGCGGACGGCACGGTGCTCCTGCCCGAGGCCCACCTGCTCGGCGAACTCGATCCCGGGCACACCGGCCGGATCACCCGCATCAGCGACGAGAACCCGGATCTGCTGCGGTATCTTTCCGCCGAGGAAATTGACCTCGACGACGAAGTGGAGGTGGTGGGCCGTAAACCGTTCGGCGGCGCGCTGGTGGTGCGGATCAGCAACACCGGCAGGAAGCGGGACTACGATCTCGCGGATGAAGTCACCGCGGCGCTCTGGGTCCACAGCGACCACCCCCATACCGGCTGCACGCTCAGCGACAGCTGAATGACGAACGCCCTCGTGCCGCACTGGCGGGCCTGGCTGGCCGTGGCGGTGGGTGGCCTGGCCGGAACGGAACTCCGGTACGGCCTGGGACTCGCCTTTCCGGAATCCTCAGGGACAATGCCATGGGCCACCCTGAGCATCAACGTCGCCGGAAGTTTTGTGCTGGCTACCCTCACCACGGTCTGGATAGCCCGGCCGCACACAGCGTTCTGGCTCCGCGCCGGCCTGGGGCCCGGGCTCCTGGGCTCGTTCACCACGTTCTCTGCCGTAGTCTTCTCGATTGGCCACCTGGCCAGGGCCGGCGAACATCCCGTGTGGATTGCGTACCTGGGTCTGTCCCTGCTGCTGGGCCTGGGCGCCGCGGCCGGTGGCTGGCGGACCGGCCGGCTGCTCACCGACCGGCTGCAGGGTGACCGGGCGGGGACAGCGCCGTGATGGGCGCGGTCCTGGTGGGAGTGTTCGGCATGGCGGGCGCCCTGCTGCGCTTCGCCGTCGACAGCTGGTTCGCCCACCGCGAGGGGCTCCGCACGGCCGTCAGCCCGAGCGGTAGGCCGCGGCACTGGCCGTGGGCCACGCTGACAGTCAACGTCACGGGGTGCCTGATTATCGGGCTGTCCATCGGCATGACCGGACGGCTCGGCCTTGCACCCGAGTGGCAGACCGCTGTCGCCACCGGCCTGGCGGGCGGGCTCACCACGTTCAGTTCGTGGACCACCGCCACGGTGCGGCTCCTGAGTGAGTCGCGGTTCGGTGCCGCCGCCCTGAACGTCGGCGCCAACCTGGCCGCCGGATTTGCCGCGGCGGCTGTGGGCATCGCTCTGGCGTCGTAGGAGACTCTTTCGGGTTTGTCCCGGTCCCGTATCGTTGACTCTGATGATTAGCAGACGCGACGCGGCAATTGCCCTTGATGTACCGATGGAAATGGCCCAGCGCCACGGCATCCCGAAACGACTGTCCGAGGCGGAGCTGGGCGAAATCCTGGACAACCCGCCGGCATGGCTGATCCAGTCGCGGGCCAACCGGACCGGCAAGCGTCCGGTCTGGGTGCACCTGGAATGCGCCGTCTGCGGCTACGAGGAAGCGGCCCGGCCCAAAAAATGGTGGCCGGAATTCACGTATGTGGTGTGCGAGCACCATGCCCCGGATGAGGTGCCGCCGCTAAGGCCGGGCCTCATCAGGAGCGAGTTCGACGGCGTCGGGACCCGTTTTGTGGGCATCGCGGACGTTGCAGTTCCGGACTGATTCGGGGCATTACATTCGGGGCTGAACAGGCGTATTTTACGAAGTGGGACGCAGCCCGTCCCCCGTTGTAAGGAGCACGCCATGCCGGACAAGTCACCACACCAGCAGCTGCACAAAAAGCCGGTCAAAACCATCAAGGAAAAACGCGCGGAGAAGAAGGCCAAGAGCCCGATTGAAGGCCCGCAGGACCCTGTAGCGCACCTGAAGAAGCGCCGGTAGCGGTTTACCCGTTCCGGCCATCTCTTCGGGCACTGCCACAATGTCCACTTCCTGGCCGTCCCTCAGCACTCGAATCGGCAGCGGCTGGCCGATCGCATCGGCGAACAGCAGCTTCTGCAGGCTCTCGGCGTTGCTGACGGGGCGGCTTCCGGCTGTCAGGATGACGTCACCCGCCCGCAGGCCCCCGCGATCTGCAGGCGAACCGGCCAGAACCTCCACCACGCGCAGCCCGTCCCGTTGTCCCGTCCTGATCACCGCGCTGGCATTGAGCCGGAACGGCGTGCTGACCACGCCGAGATAAGCCAGCCTGACACGGCCATCCTTCAGCAGCGCAGAGATGATGCGCCGCGTAGTGGTGTTGATGGGCACAGCCAGGCCCAGCCCCGCTCCGGCCACTGCGGTGTTGATTCCCACGATGCGGCCGTGCGTATCGGCCAGGGCTCCGCCGGAACTGCCGGCACTGAGTGCTGCGTCGGTCTGGATGACGTCCTCGATCACGCGCCGGTTGCCGCTGGACCACACCGGAATGGCGCGGCCCAGGCCGCTGACCACGCCCGCTGTGACTGATCCGGCCAAGCCCAGCGGATTTCCCACCGCAACGACCAGCTGGCCCACCCGCAACGTCTCGGCATCGCCGAACTGCGCCGGGGCCACTTTCGGTGCCCTGCCGTGGACCACCGCGAGGTCGGACAAAGGATCCGCCCCCACCAGTTCAAGATCGGTCCTGCTGCCGTCCGCAAAGGCGGCATGCCCTTGGTGTGTGCCGGCTACGACGTGTGAATTGGTGAGGAGGTAGCCGTCTTCCGTGAACAGCACCGCCGAGCCTGCACCCCTGCGGAAAGGGCCGTTGCGTCGGTTGCCGGTCATTTCAATGGCCGCAACGTGCGGGGTGACCGTCTCAGCCACGCGCATGACGGTCTCCGAATACGAGTCCAGCGGACCGTCGTCGGCCGCTGCAGAGTTGGGTTCCCGCGCCGCATCCATGGCGCACCTCCTGGCTGGCGTTGCTGACTCCGACTTCCAGACCTTGTGCTGCGCCGGACCTTATTGGCAACAACCACGCGGTGGCACTGGGTAGTCCCGGAATAGCTACGCCGTGGGTGAACAGGGCGGCTGACACGGCGCTTAAATGCCAGAAGACCCGGACGCGGCGTCCGGGTCTTCTGGCAATGTCTTGCGACATTCAAAATGTGGAGATGGGGGGAATTGAACCCCCGTCCGATGTCGTGTTAACAGGTCTTCTCCGGGCGCAGTTTGCGTCGGATTTTCTCGGCCCCAGCCCTCCTGCAAACAGGTGGCTGATCCGGGCCCAGTCATCTAAGAGTCCCGTTTGCCCCGATGACGGAGGCAAGCAGCAGTGGCTATCTAAATGACGCCAGGTTCCGGGGCAATAGCAACCTCGGGCTGACGGACTGTCTTACTGCTTAGGCAGCGAGAGCGAAGTCAGTGCGGTTTGATTTGGCACTTATTGGTTTGCAGACAGCGTTTACGAGATAATTCTGCATCCTCGGCCCGCTTCACCTGTCGCGACTAACATCGTCGAAACCGATCATCCCCGTATTTTGTTTTCAAACCGGCCGGGCTGTGCAGGCACAAATCCCTACCGGACTACTTATCCTAACGCATGTCCGGCGGAAATCATTCCTACCGGCGGTTGCGTTCCCGGACCTCGCGAAGGGCTTCGCGGTTGTCCTGTTGCTCACGCAGGGTCTGTCGCTTGTCGTACTCACGCTTACCGCGGGCGATCGCGATTTCCACCTTGGCCCGGCCGTCGAGGAAGTACAGCTGCAGCGGAACCACCGTGAAGCCGGACTCGCGGATCTTCACGGAGATCTTGTTGAGCTCCTCACGGTGCAGCAGCAGCTTCCGACGGCGGCGTGCGGAATGGTTGGTCCAGCTCCCCTGGTTGTACTCGGGAATATGGATGCCCTCCATCCACAGCTCATCGTTATAGAACGTGCAGAAGCCGTCCACCATGGAGGCATGGCCTTCGCGCAGGGACTTGACCTCGGTCCCCATCAGGGCGATGCCTGCCTCGTAGGTATCCAGCACGAGGTAGTCATGCCGGGCCTTACGGTTGGTGGCCACAACTTTACGGCCACTTTCTTTGGGCACGGTGGAACTCCTCAGTTCGTGGATCCTGGTTGGCTCCGGCCTTTCCGGCGCGGAGTCATACCAGTGTACGGCAGGCGCGGACTGGCGTTACAGCAGGCGCATCGGGTCAACTGCGGCCCCGTTGAGCCAGGTTTCAAAGTGTGCGTGGCAGCCCGTTGAGTTGCCGGTGCTGCCCGAGTAGGCGATGAGCTGCCCCTGGGATACCTGCTGGCCGTTGGAGACCACGACGCTGGCGTTGTGGTAGACAATCGTGGTCAGGGAGTTGCCCTGGACCACACCGTGGGAGAGCTTCACCCGCCAGCCGCCGCCGTCGGCAGAGTTCCAGCCTGAGGAGAAGACCTCGCCGGCTGCCGCTGCGTACACCGGCGTGCCGCAGGCGGCGCCGAAGTCGATGCCGGTGTGGAGGTAACCGCCGGTGCCGTAGAAGTCGATGGTTCCCGGCGGGGTTGAGCGCCAGCCGAAGCCGGAGGTGATGGGCACGTCGCCCGAGAAGGGATGCCGCAAGCCAAAGGCCGACGGCGATCCGGTCACCGGAGCGTACGGCTGAACGGCCTGGCCCTGCGCCCGGGCGGCGGCAGCGGCAGCCTCAGCGAGGCGGCGCTGCTCTGCTTCCCAGGCCTCCCGGAGTCTGCGGTCACGTTCGGCGATCTCGTTGGCGACCGCGTTCTGGCTTGCTGCAACCGCCGCCATTTGGGACTGGATGCCAGGTTTCGCTGCCTGGAGTTCAGCGTCAAGTCTTGTTGTGTCGGCGATCAGCTGGTCAACCTGGGCCTTCTTGGCAGCGGCCTCGTCGCGCGCAGCCTTTTCCTTTTCGAGGGCGGCGTCTGCCTTGGCTTTGAGATCCCTGATCTCGGCTTCAACGGCTTCGAGCCTGGCC
Source organism: Arthrobacter sp. UYNi723 (assembly GCF_054057635.1). Taxonomy (NCBI): domain Bacteria; kingdom Bacillati; phylum Actinomycetota; class Actinomycetes; order Micrococcales; family Micrococcaceae; genus Arthrobacter; species Arthrobacter sp. UYNi723. The sequence goes on along the minus strand of NZ_JBSRZM010000001.1, from coordinate 181,286 downwards.
TGGGAGTTGACGTTGGTGGCACTTTGCTGGGACAGCTTGTCCATGGCGGCGTTCTGGCTGCGCATGGCTTGGTCAGCGAGGTCCATGGTGTCGGTCAGGCTGCCGCCGTTGTTGGCCCCGAAGAACAGGGTCAGGTTCGACGGGACGCCGCCGGATTTGTAGGCCTGGGTGGCGATCTGGCCGATCAGCTTCTTGGTGTCGGCGATTTTCTGCTTGTCAGCCTCAAGCTGCTGCGTGATCTTGGCTCTATTCTGCTGCGCAAGGTCAACGCGCGCCGTCAGCGCTTCGACTTCCTTGACCGCACTGGCCACTCGCCCCTGGGCCTCCAGGAGGGCCTGCTGTGCACCGGGAAGCTGGCCCTGGTAGATCACCAGATCGCCGGCGGCCTTCGCGATGCGTGAGTCCACGAATTCCAGGGACTGCTGAACCCTGGCCGCCTCAGCTTCAAGGGCGGCCCGCTTGTCATCGAGCTCATCGGCGTACGCCACCGGCGCTGACGCGCCCATGCTGGCGGCGAGGAGCAATGCCAGGACGCCGCTGATCAGGCCGGCGCGGCGGCCCGCAGGTCGCCGGCGTTCGGCCCGGTGCCGGGGCGCAGTTCGGTGCAATTCGCTCATCAGGATTCCTTGTTCGGTTTGCACAGCCTAAACCTTCAAATATCTGCGTAAGGTCAAGAGAGACGAAATTCCTGCCAAAGATCCGCCAAGGATCAGCAAGGCCGGCGCAAGAATGAGCGTCTGGCCCGGCGAGATAAACGCCGTGTCCGGATACTGCTTGGACAGGAATTCGCCCAGGAAGAAGTGCGCCACTGCCCACAGCGTGCCGGATGCCAGGGCGGCGCCGATCACCGCCGCGATCACGCCTTCAAGGATGAACGGCAGCTGGATGACGATCTTGGAAGCGCCCACCAGGCGCATGATCCCGGTTTCGCGGCGGCGGCTGAAGGCCGAGAGCCGGATGGTGGTGGCGATCAGGAGGATGGCGCAGACAATCATCACGCCGGCGATGCTGACGGCCACGAGGGATGCGGCGTTCATGGCCGAGAACAGCCGCTCCAGCAGCTGGCGCTGGTCAATGACAGTTTCCACCCCCGGCTGCGAGGAGAACGTCTCGCTGATGATCTGGTACTTTTCCGGATCCTTCATGTTGATCCGGAACGATGAAGGGAGCTGGTCCGGCGTGACTGAATCAACGATCGGAGAATTCGAGAACTGGTCCTTGAAGTGCTTGTAGGCCTCTTCCTTGGACTCGTACTGGAAATCGTTGACGTACTGGGCCACGGCGGGTGATTCGAGCAGGGTCTGCAGGTTGTCCTGCTGCTCCGGGGTGACCGGGCCCGTTGCGCAACCGGCCGCCGTCGAACCGTCACTGCAGAGGAAGATGGCAACCTGGACTTTGTCGTACCAGTAGCCCTTCATCTGGTTGATCTGGAGCTGCAGCATGCCTGCGGCACCCACGAACGTCAGCGAGACGAAGGTGACCAGGATGACCGAGACCACCATGGTGATGTTGCGCCGCAGTCCGCTGCCGATCTCACCGAGGATAAAGGCGAGCCTCATCGCTGCTCCTCCCCTGCGCCCGGATTGCGTTCCCCGGATGCGGGCGGCTGGGATTCGTCCCGGCCGCTGGCGTCCCTGAGCCGGCGGGACTGGCCCACCACGGGGATCATGGAGGTATACAAAGCTTTGGCCTCGTCGCGGATGACGATGCCATTCCTGAGCTCTACAACGCGCTTGCGCATCTCGTTGACGATGTCGTCGTCGTGCGTGGCCATGACCACCGTGGTGCCGTTCTGGTTGATCTTGTCCAGCACGCCCATGATGCCCATGGAGGTGGTGGGGTCCAGGTTGCCGGTGGGTTCATCGGCGAGGAGGATGCCGGGGCGGTTGACTACCGCACGGGCGATGGCCACACGCTGCTGCTCGCCGCCGGAAAGCTCATGCGGAAGGCGGTTTTCCTTGCCTTCCAGGCCCACGGTCTTCAGGACTTCGGGGACGGTGTCGCGGATGACGCTGCGGCTCTTGCCGATGACCTGCATCGCGAAGGCTACGTTGGCGAACACGCTCTTCTGCGGAAGGAGCCGGAAGTCCTGGAAGACCACGCCGATGCCGCGGCGGAGCCTGGGCACGCGCCAGCTGGAGATCTTGGCGACGTTTTGCCCGGCGACGTACACGGCGCCCGAGGAGGCCCGGTCTTCCTTCAGCACGAGCCGAAGGAAGGTGGACTTTCCGGAGCCGGAAGCGCCGACGAGGAAGGCAAATTCACCACGGTCAATCTCAAGGCTGACATCGTCCAGCGCAGGCCGGGCCGTCTGGTCGTAGACCTTGGTGACATTTTCGAATCGGATCATGGCCCTAATTACCCTGCAGGGCACGGCTGACACAGCCCAGATCTGCAGCCGGCGCACGGGCATTCGTTTGGGGGAAGTAGAGCTCCGGCTCCTCGACTATACGCAGCCTTTTGGCCGTTTTTCGGGGGCTTCGGGGGTGTGTCGCGCGATCGGGCCTACCGGGTAGGCCCGGCTGGTGCTACTTCGCGGCGTTGCGGTTGTCGGTGCGCCAGCGGATCCCGGCGTCGATGAAGTCGTCAATTTCGCCGTCGAACACTGCGGAGGTGTTGCCCACCTCGTGTTCGGTCCTGAGGTCCTTGACCATCTGGTACGGGTTCAGGACGTAGGAGCGCATCTGGTCGCCCCAAGATGCCTTGACATCGCCGGCGAACGCCTTCTTCTCGGCGTCCTCCTGTTCCTTCTTCAGGAGCAGCAGCCGCGACTGCAGAACGCGCAGGGCTGCTGCCCGGTTCTGCAGCTGCGACTTTTCGTTCTGCATGGACACCACTGTGCCGGTGGGGATGTGCGTGAGGCGGACGGCGGAGTCTGTGGTGTTAACGGACTGCCCGCCCGGACCGGAGGACCTGAACACGTCCACACGGATCTCGTTGTCCGGGATGTCGATAGAGTCTGTTGACTCGATGAGCGGAATGACCTCGACGGCGGCGAAGGATGTCTGGCGGCGGCCCTGGTTGTCGAACGGGCTGATCCGCACCAGGCGGTGGGTTCCGGCTTCGACGCTGAGCGTGCCGAACGCATACGGTGCCTTCACTTCGAACGTTGCGGACTTCAGTCCCGCCTCCTCGGCGTAGGAGGTGTCCATGACGGTGGTGGGGTACCCGTGGCGTTCGGCCCAGCGAAGGTACATACGCATGAGCATTTCGGCGAAGTCTGCGGCGTCAACGCCGCCGGCCCCGGCCCTGATGGACACCACGGCTTCACGTTCGTCGTACTCTCCCGAAAGCAGCGTCACTACTTCGAGTTCCTTCAGGGATTTCTTGATGGACTCCAGCTCGGTTGCAGCTTCGCCCATGGAATCGGCGTCATCCTCGTCCTGGCCAAGCTCCACCAGCACTTCGAGGTCATCGATCCGCGATACCAGCCGGTTCAGCCGCTCCAGCTCGGACTGGCGGTGCGACAGGCGGGAGGTGATCTTCTGCGCCGCGGCGGGATCGTCCCACAGGTCCGGCTCGCCGGCGCGTTCGCTCAGTTCGGCGATGTCTTCCTTCAGAGCCTCAACATCGCTGACTCGCTCGATGGAGGTGTAGGTGGCGCGAAGAGCGCGGATTTCTGCGGAAAAATCAATATTGGCCATGGTTGTTTAAGCCTACGCTATCCGGCTGGAGCGCCGGACTTCTCCTGGCTTCTCCGCTTCCGGTCAGCGCGTGAGCCGGGAACGGGCCGTGGAGGCCGCTTCAATTCTGATGCCATCAGGCACCAGGAAGTTCACCATCGGCGGGTGGACAACAGCGGTGAGAACCACGACGGCGGTGGACCCGTCAGGGCTGCCGGTCGCCGCTGAAACGGCTAACCCGTCGAACCGGGCCGACGACGGGCTCCGGGCGATAAAGTCGGCCGCAACGCTGCGGACGCGTCTAGGGCCCAGTACGGCTGAGGGGCTCCCGCCCTCTCCCCCGACCTCGCCCAAGGTGTAGCTGTCGGCGGCGGCCAGCGAGGCGCCGTCGGCCAGGGACAACAGCCGCTTGTGTTCGAGGTAGACGCTGGAGATGCCGATGACCACTGTGACCACCAGGAGGGCCAGCGCGACGTAGCCGATGATCATGACGATCATCTGGCCGCCCTCACCTGGATCGCCGGGCGTGGCTTCGGGGATCGCTTTGTGCGTCACCTTTGGGTCACCGGAACCTGCCCACCAGTTGGGTGGACGAGGCTTCAACTTCGCTGGCCTTGAGCCTGAAGTCCTCGTTGAATGGCACGAAGGGCAGCGGCACAGTGAGGTTGACCGTGACGGTGATGGCCGTGCCGGCGGCCTGGCAGTGGGCAGGGTCGCAGCGGGTCGATACGCGTGCCTGCCCGGCATCGTGGCCGAAGTCCGCGAGGGCGATGAGGGCTGCTTGTTCGGCGGCAGCCTGGGCTGACTCTGCATCCGGTTGGGCGACGAACACCTTCGCGGCCTGGTCGGCGGCGCCGACCACGGCGAAGGACCCACCCTGGATCTGGCCCACGGTGATGATGAAGTAGACCAATGGGACCATCAGGAGCAGCGCGAGGAAGGTGAATTCGACCACTGCACTCCCCTCTTCCCTGTGCTCGTTGCGGAGCGCCTCGCTGAATCGCTTGCGTAGGCGGGAACGCCAGTTGTTAGGGCTGGATTGCCGCATGGCCTTTCACCTCCAGGAGGCCCCGGGGGCCGATCAGCCCGATGACGGGCATGGGAGCCTTGATGGTCACTTCGATGGTCCGCAGGCCCTGGAACATCACTTCGGCAGTTGTGATGTCCTGCGCGAACTCAGCGTTCAGGGAAGTCTCGATGAGCGTCGCCGCCCGTTCCTGGGCATCTGACGCTCCCCGGTCTGCGAGGGTTCCATAACGTGCCCCTGAGGCTGCCGCGTCGATCAGTGTGTTGCGGACGTGCAGGACCAGGGTCAGCTGGATTATCGCCAGAAAAAACATGGTGAGCAGGCCGCCCACGAGGACGAAGTCCACGACGGCAGAACCGCATTCATCGCGGCGCCAGCCCGGCTCAGCGCCGATCCGGGACCGGCACGGTTCCCGGCTGGGCATGCACTGGCTGGCGCCCAGCATGACTTACTTTCCGACCTTGTCCATGGCCTGGTTAAACATCGTTTCGAGGGCTGGGCCGGCGAGAGCCAGCAATGCCGCCACCAAGACTGCGGACATTAAGGTGATCATCACCCAACCGGGGACGTCGCCACGTTCCGGGTGGTCTTGGGCCGGCATGCCGGGATCTGTCGCTGCGTACCTCCGGCCTGAGACAGTTTCACTGGTCCGTGCCCACAGGCCGGCCAGCAAAGCGAGGAGCAGCAGGCTGCCCGAGATTCCCATGTTTTTCATTTCGGTCCCATTCGTTGTGTAAATGACGCGGTGGAAGTCATGTGGCGGTTAGTGGATGTGACGGCTTGGCGATGCTCATGGCTAAAGTCCAAGGCTGATGGCCGCGATGCCGGGGAACACTGCGAAAACCACTGTTAAGGGCAGGACACCAAAGACCAAAGGAACCATCATGGCAATTTCTTTCTTGCCCGCCGACTCCATGAGGTCCCGTTTTGCGGTGTCCCGGACGTCCTGGGCCTGAGCCCTCAGCACATCTGCCAAGGGTGTGCCCCGCTCGACCGCGACAATGATTCCGTCGACAAATCTGACGAGCGGCCCCAGATCTGTCCGCGAGGAAAACTCCTGGAGCGCTTCCACCAGCGGTTTCCCCGCTCTGGTCTCAGCAAGAATCTTGGAAAACTCCTTGGCCAGCTCCCCACTGGCACTGCGACAGACGCGGTCCAGTGCACCAGTGGCACTTTCACCGGCACCGACAGCCAGGGCCATCAGCTCGGCAAGGCTGGGAAACTCCGCCATCATCCGGGATTCCCGCCTGCTGATCTGGACGCCCAACCAGAAGTCACGGAAGAGAAAGCCGCCGAGCGCGCTTCCGAGGACGGCCACAACCGCGAGGAATGGACTGAACCGGCCGGCTACCGCGCCCAGCACCACCGCGGCCACGGCGGCGGCGAATCCCGCGGCGGCCCAGAGGAGCTGTTCGGCCCGGAAATCTATGGGTGATTTGTTGATGCCGGCTTGGGCGAGCCTGCGGGTCAGAGCCTTTGACCCGAGGTTCAGCTTCCCCAAGGCTGCGAGTCCGTCGTGGAGCAGGGGACGCACGATCCGTTCCAACGGTCCGAATGGCGTGGCGTTCTGTCCGCTGGCCCGCAGCAACCGCGATTCAAGGTTTTGCGATTTCAGCTGCGGATCGATGCGCTCGACGAATGTGAGCGGCCGCATAAAGGGCAACCGGACGAAGATCAGCCAAAGGCCCGTCCCGAGGACGATGCCGCACACAATCGCAGCCGCCGAGATCCCGTTCATCGCAGCACCCGTTCGTCCTGCGGAAGGGCGCCGATGCGGAGCATGATGGAGTAGCAGACCAGCGACACCACGAGCCCGCCGAGGAGGACGCCGGCTCCCATGGGCGTGTTGTAAGCGTTCACGGCTTCAGGCCTGGTGGCCAGGAGGAGCATAACGATCCAGGGAGCGGCAACGGCGAGCCTGGCGGCGTTGACAGTCCAGGACTGCCGGGCCTCGAGCTCGCTGCGTGTCCGCGCATTTTCCCGGAGAAATTCCGCAAGGGTGCCCAACAGCTTCCCCAGGTCCGAACCGCCCACTTCACGGGTCAGCCTGAGTGCCTCGACGATCCGGTCCGCCACCGGGTCCGCCAGCCGGTCCTTGAGTTTATTAAGAGATGCATCGAATTGCCCGCCAGCACGGTAGTCGGCCCCGAAGTCCCGGAATACATGCCGAAGCTCCTCAGGGCCCTTCTCCCCCAGCTGGATCAGGGCTTCCGGCAGTGAGAGCCCGGCGCGGATGGCTGAACGCAGGTGGTCCACCACGTCCGGCCAGAGCTGGCGTAGGACGGCGGTTCTCCTGTTCGCCCGCCACCGGACAATGCCGACGGGCAGCCACGCGCCGAAGATTCCGAAGCAGACGGATATCGGCCATGACCGGCTGACAACAAAGAGGATGAGAGCCACAAATATGCCCAGTCCCAGGCACGACGCGACGAGGCCCGTCCCGGTGACCTTTTCGATTCCGGCGGAGGCCAGCAGGTCTTCGATGCGGCTGGCCCGCGGGCGGCGCTTCAGCGCTGCAGGCTTTTCCCAGAACGACCACCAGATCAGGAAGAGCCCGGCGCCCGCAAGCACCCCAACCAGAGGCGCCATCAGCGCGGCTCCAGCAGCGCCGCGACGTCGTACCCTGCCCGGGAAAACTTCTCCGCCGCGGGCATGGAGTTGGCCCGCGGCTGCAGCTGGCCATCCTCCATGGCGAAAACCATGGAGGACTCAATGATGCCGTTTTCCACCCTCCGGCCGAGGGAAAGGATCTCGGTTACCTGGCGGCGGCCGTTGGCGTGCCGGCTGCAGTGGACCACGAGGTCGATGCAGGACGCCACCGTGGGGACGACGAAGGCAGACGAGATATTTTCACCGGCGAGTAGCGGAAGGGTACAGATCTTGGTCACAGCGTCGTGAGCTGAGTTTGCATGGACGGTGCACATCCCCGGAAGTCCACTATTTAAGGCGATCAGCATGTCCAGGCTTTCCGCTTCCCGTACCTCTCCCACCACTAGTCTGTCCGGGCGCATCCGGAGGGCTTCCTTTACAAGCCTGCGCAGTGGGATCTCGCCTTCGCCTTCGAGGTTGGGCTGCCTGCATTGGAGTCCGACGACGTCCCGGAGCGGGAACTGGAGTTCAAAGATTTCCTCGACCGTAATGACGCGCTCACGGCTGCCGATGCTCGCGGCCAAGCAGTTGAGCATGGTGGTCTTGCCCGCCTGGGTTGAGCCCGACACGAGGATGTTCAGTCCGCTGGACACCGCTGCACCGAGGAATCGGGCGGACTGAGGTGTCAGTGTTCCAAGCTCGACCAGGTGCTCCAGGCGGCTGGCCTTCACCACGAACTTGCGAATATTCACGGCCCAGTGCCTGCGGGTGACATCTGGAATAACTACGTGGAGTCTCGAACCATCAGGCAAGGCTGCGTCCACGAAGGGCGATGACATGTCCAGGCGGCGGCCGGAACTCTTCAACATGCGTTCCACGAGATCGCGAACCTGCTGGTCCGTGAGGCTGAGTGAGGTCAGTTCCGACTCGCCGTTCCTGGCGACGTAGATTTCGTTGGGCGCGTTGATCCAGACTTCCTCGATGGTCGGATCGTCCAGCAGCGGCTGAAGGACGCCGAATCCGGCCACTGCATCAAAGACGAATCTGCGCGCGGCCTCCAACGGACCGATGGGAGGGAGTGGTCCCATGAGTGCCCGCTCGTCGTAGTCGCTGACGGCCGCCTCGACCAGGCGGCGGACCTCGCCCGCCTGCCGCAACGGATCCAGACCCTGACGGCGGATCAGCTCGCGGACTTCGTCTTCAACGATTCGCACGGCGTCCATATTGTTCCCCAATACAACTGCCGCCCCCGGCGGAGGCAGTTCAACTGGGTACAGCCTAGGGACGGTACGCCACGCCGCCAAGTCATATGGCGCGGGCTGTGGATAACAGTGACGCATCTTTCACATTGGCAACAACGGAAACTCTGGTTACTGCAGACACTGCGGTGTTAGGGTAGGCGCGTTAAGTCTCGATATAACCAGTTCAGCGTCTCCCGAACTGCAACCCACTAGTGACGCGCTTAAGTTCGCGCCTCATTGTCTCCGGAGCCAAAATGAAGCGGAACCAGCCCAACAATCATCGTCCCCTCCTGCAAGTCTTCGGGACAGCAGTTTTGGCTGCCGCTCTCGTGGCGGGCCCCGGACTGGCGGGGGTCGCGTTCGCCGTTGAACCGACGCCGACTCCGGCGCCTGGTTCAAAATCAGCGCCGGCTCCGACCTCATCGGCGGTATCGACGCAGGTCCCGGAATCAGCTACGACTCCAACACCTGCGCCGGCTGCACCTGTGCCATCAGTCGCACCGACTCCGACGGCCCCACCCTCTCCTGATCCGGCATCTGCCAGCATCAACGAGTCCATGGCTGAGGCTGTTGGCGTCGGCGGTGCGGAAATGGGCCAACGGTCCGCCAGGGTGGCCGCGACATCTTCAAGCACCAGCTTTAAAAGGCTCAGCACTGAGGCCCTCGGAACCGAAGGCACCTGGATGCCGACGTTTGGTATCCAAGGATTGGACGTAAGCGGCCACCAGCCCAGCGTGGATTGGCAGTACCAGTGGAACATGGGCGCCCGATTCGCGTACGTCAAGGCCAGCGAGGGCAACTACTATACGAACCCGTCCTATAGTTCGCAGTATCAGGGTTCGCGCAATGTCGGCATGGTTCGGGGGGCTTACCACTTCGCAATCCCCAACTGGTCCTCCGGAGCAGACCAGGCACGCTACTTCGTACAAAACGGTGGTGGCTGGACCGCCGACGGGTACACCATGCCGCCTGTCCTAGACTTCGAGTTCAACCCCTACGAAGGCCGTACCATCAACGGTTTTTACTTCGGCAACACCTGCTACAGCATGTCGCCTGCACAGCTGGGCTCCTGGGTCCGCGACTTCGGCAACACAATGCAGTCTTTGACCGGACGGGTTCCCGTTATCTACACCAACACCAGCTGGTGGAATCAGTGCCTCGGCAATCCCTCAGGTTTTGGTGACTACCCGCTGTGGGTCGCGGCCTACCCGAGTTCGCCTACGAACAACGCGGGACCGGTTCCTTTCGCAAGCTGGAGCACTTACAGTATCTGGCAGTACAGCAGCACCGGGCCCTTGGCGGGTGACTCGAATGTCTGGAATGGAGACTACTCGGGACTGAAAGCCTTCGCCTCTAGCGGCATTCCGCCTGCGGCCACTCAGCAGATCGGTGCGTACAGATCCAGTCATCCCGCCTTGGGCAACACCACCACTAGTATCGTCTGCGGCCTCGCGAATGGTGGCTGCTACCAGGGCTTCCAGGGCGGAACCGTGATGTGGTCAGGGTCCTCCGGTGCTTTCGCGGTGATAGCCGGTCCTGTCGCGGCAGCCTGGCGGGCCACCGGGGCCGAAGGCGGCCCGGCTGGTTATCCAACAAGCGATGTGGTCTGTGGCCTGAAGGACAATGGCTGCTTCCAGAATTTCCAAGGCGGGAGCATTCTTTCCTCGTCCACCTCCGGCGCGGCCCTGATTCAGCCCGGAGCGATACGCGACTACTGGGCCAAAAACGGCTACGAGAACGGACCTCTCGGGTATCCGACCAGCAACACCACCTGTGGGCTGCGCCTCTCCGGCTGTTTCCAACTGTTCCAGGCAGGTTCGGTCCTCTCCAGCAGCTCTACAGGGGCTCAGCTTGTGAAATCCGGTCCTATCCTTGACGCCTGGTCGCGCGCCGGATTTGAAAACGGCCTCCTGGGCTACCCCTCTGCGGACGCCACCTGCGACGCCACGAGTTGCACGCAGAGCTTCTTGGGTGGAGTGGTGGCGTGGACCGGCGCCTCAGGAGCCTGGCCCATCTTTATGGGCATGGCAGACTCCTGGAAGTCCGCCCGTTTGCAGTCTGTTCCCATCGGCTTCCCGATCGGCACTGAGGTTTGCGGCATCCGCGGCGGCGGCTGTTTCCAACTGTTCCAAGGCGGAACCCTACTGTTCTCACCGGCAACAGGCGCGTTTCCCGTCACCGGCCGGATGCTGGACTACTGGCAGAAAACCGGATTCGAGAACGGTTCTCTGGGTTATCCCACGTCCTTCGCGGTGTGCAACCTTCCCGACAGCGGATGCCTGCAATCATTCGAGCACGGCACCGTGACCTACTCCGCCGCCACGTCTATCCAAACGGTCACCGCCGGGGCAATGCGTGATGGATGGAACGCCTACGGTTCCGTTACTGGCTCCCTTGGCTACCCCACCTCCCCCAAATACTGTGGGCTAGCAAACGACGGATGTTTCCAGATGTTCGCCAAAGGCGCCCTGATGTATTCCCCGTCGACCGGTGCACATCCAAGCCTCAACGGGCCGATCCGAGACCTTTGGCAGCGGGAGGGCTTCGAGAATGGCCGCCTTGGCTACCCGGCGTCGACCGTCCTGTGCGGGCTGCGGAACAGCGGCTGCTTCCAGAACTATCTCGGCGGTAGCGTCATGTGGTCTCAGGCTACCGGCGCGCACGCCTTGCACTTTGGCCCCATCAGGGATGCCTGGGTCAAGTCAGGTTTCGAAAACGGCTCGCTAGGCTATCCGGCCAGCGCCCAGATTTGCGGACTGCGCGACGGCGGCTGCTTCCAGAACTTCGAAAAGGGCACTGTGATGTGGTCGCCGCAGACCGGTGCGCAACCAGTTACATCGGCGCCGATCCAGGCGCGCTGGGCCCAGACAGGTTTTGAATCGGGTTCATTGGGCTACCCGACCAGCGGATCTGTCTGCGGGCTCCGCAACGGCGGCTGCTTCCAGAACTTCGAAAAAGGAACCATCATGTGGTCCGCTGCCAGCGGCGCGCATCCGATGGTTCCGGGTCCAATCCAGCAAGCCTGGGCAGGGCAAGGATTCGAGAACGGCGCCCTCGGCTACCCCACGGCGCCGCAGACGTGCACCACCGCTGGGCAAAGCTGCACCCAGACTTTCCAAAGTGGCAGGATCGAATGGACCGTCCTTGGCGGGGCCAAGATCATGCCATAGACGCAAAAAGCCGGAAGGCGGGACCCGTTACGGGTCCCGCCTTCCGGCTTTAACGAGTCCGGCCTAACGGCCGTGTTCGAGGAGGTTCAGGAGATACTGCCCGTACCCGCTCTTGACCAACGGCTCGGCGCGTTGACGCAGGTCGTCGTCGTCCAGGAACCCCAGACGCCAGGCGATTTCTTCAGGAGCGCCGATCTTCAGGCCCTGACGGTTCTCCGTTGTCCGGACGAAGTTCGATGCGTCGTTGAGGTCATTGAAGGTCCCTGTATCCAGCCAGGCGGTGCCTCGGGGCAGAATTTCGACCTGCAACTTGCCGCGCTCAAGATAAGTGCGGTTCACGTCGGTGATCTCAAGCTCGCCCCGGGGAGAAGGCTTCAAGTTCTCTGCGATCTCTACAACATCGTTGTCATAGAAGTAGAGGCCCGGCACTGCGTAGTGGCTTTTGGGCTCTGCCGGCTTTTCCTCGAGTGAAATTGCTTTGCCGTTACCGTCGAACTCGACCACACCGTAAGCCTTCGGGTCCGCGACCCAATATCCGAATACGGCCCCGCCGTCGATGTTCTCAAAGCGGCGCAGCTGCGTGCCCATGCCGTGCCCGTAAAAGATGTTGTCACCCAGCACCAGGGCAACGGTGTCATCGCCGATGTGCTCCTTGCCCAGCACGAAAGCCTGGGCAAGGCCATCCGGTGCAGGCTGCTGCTTGTAGCTGATGGAGACGCCAAAACGGGAGCCATCGCCCAGAAGACGCTCGAACTGTTCGGCGTCGTGAGGAGTGGTGATGATGAGGATGTCCCTAATGCCTGCAAGGATCAACGTCGAAAGTGGGTAGTAGATCATGGGCTTGTCATAGACAGGAACGAGTTGCTTGCTGACGCCCAGGGTGATGGGGTGAAGCCGAGAGCCGGTACCGCCGGCAAGTATTATTCCGCGCATGCCCCCCATCTTTCCCTTCGCTAATGGCCGCGGCAAATCCGGTAGTCTTGGGAACTATGCAGCGACTTCTTGTTACCGGTGGTGCCGGGTTCATTGGTTCGAATTTTGTCCACTACGTTCTTGAAAACACTGACGATCACGTCACAGTGCTGGACAAACTAACGTATGCAGGGAACATCGAGTCTCTGAAGGGACTCCCGGAGGACCGCTTAAGGTTCGTTGAGGGTGACATTGTTGACGCCGCCGTGGTGAACGGTCTCGTTGCGGCCTGCGATGTGGTGGTCCACTACGCTGCCGAGTCGCACAACGACAATTCGCTGCATGACCCGCGGCCGTTCCTGGACACCAACATCATCGGCACCTACACGCTGATCGAGGCTTCCCGGAAGCACAACAAGCGTTTCCACCACATCTCCACCGACGAGGTCTACGGCGACCTGGAACTTGATGATCCGGAGCGGTTTACCGAACAGACCCCGTACAACCCGTCCAGCCCGTATTCCTCCACGAAGGCAGGCTCGGACCTGCTGGTCCGGGCATGGGTGCGGTCCTTCGGGCTGCAGGCCACGATCAGTAACTGCTCGAACAACTACGGCCCGTACCAGCACGTGGAGAAATTCATCCCGCGCCAGATCACCAACGCGATAGACGGGATCCGCCCTAAGCTCTACGGCAAGGGCGAGAACGTCCGTGACTGGATCCACGCGAACGACCACTCCTCGGCCGTGCTGGCCATCATCGCCAAGGGCCGGATCGGCGAAACGTACCTGATCGGCGCCGATGGGGAAAAGAACAACAAAGACGTTGTGGAACTGATCCTCAAGCACATGGGCCAGGCCCCGGACGCCTACGACCACGTCGTGGACCGCGCGGGCCATGACCTGCGCTACGCCATCGATTCGAGCAAGCTCCGCGGCGAACTCGGCTGGGAACCGCAGTTCTCCAACTTCGACGCGGGCATCGAGGACACGATCGCCTGGTACCGGGACAACGAGGACTGGTGGCGGCCGCAGAAGGCCCAGACCGAAGCCAAATACAAGGAACAGGGCCAGTAGTCGATGTCGATCGAGTTCGCCAAAAAACTAAACGCCTTCGAAACGCCGATTCCCGGCGTCGTCCTCTATGACCTGCCGGTCCACGGTGACAACCGGGGCTGGTTCAAGGAAAACTGGCAGCGCGAGAAAATGGTGGCCTTGGGGCTGCCGGACTTCCGCCCGGTGCAGAACAACGTCTCATTCAATGAGAAGGCCGGCACCACCCGGGGAATCCACGCCGAGCCTTGGGACAAGTTCATCTCGGTCGCGACGGGCAGGATTTTCGGAGCCTGGGTGGACCTGCGCGAAGGCCCCTCGTTCGGTGCCAGCTTCACCGCCGAGCTCGATCCGAGCCAGGCCATTTTCATTCCCCGCGGGGTCGGCAATGCCTTTCAGACGCTCGAGGACAACACCGCGTACACATACCTCGTCAACGACCACTGGTCCGCCGATACGCAGGGCCAGTACACCTTCCTGAACCTTGCCGACGAAACGGCAGGCATCCAATGGCCCATCCCCCTGGGGCAGGCAGAACTTTCCGACAAGGACAAGGCCCACCCCCGCCTGCACGATGTCACGCCCATGCCGTCCAAGAAGACTCTTGTGTTGGGTGCTAACGGCCAGCTCGGCAAGGCCCTCCGGGACCTGTACGACGGCGATACCTCAGTCGAGTTCGCCAGCCGCGCAGAAATCGATCTGACGGCTGAAGACTCCCTCGCCACGGTCAACTGGAAGGACTATTCGACGGTCATCAACGCCGCCGCGTTCACTGCAGTCGACAACGCTGAGACCCCTGAGGGCCGTGCGGCCGCGTGGAGTGTCAACGTGACAGCAGTGACGCGACTGGCACGAATTGCCGTCGACCACGACCTTACCCTCGTCCAGGTGTCGTCGGACTATGTCTTCGACGGAACGGAAAAGACCCACGGCGAGGACGAGCCACCCACACCGCTGGGCGTTTATGGCCAGACCAAGGCCGCAGGAGACGCTGTTGTCAGCGTCGTGCCCAGGCATTACATTGTGCGCACGAGCTGGGTCATCGGGGATGGCAACAATTTTGTTCGCACTATGGCTTCGCTGGCTTCCCGCGGGATCAGCCCGTCAGTGGTCGACGATCAGTTCGGCCGGCTGAGCTTCACCACGGACATTGCCGCCGGCATCCAGCATCTGTTGGGATCCGGGGCGCCATACGGCGTCTACAATCTCACAAATGACGGTCCCGAGCAGTCCTGGGCCGACATAGCAGCTGACGTGTACGAACTCTCCGGAGCGTCGCGGGAGTCAGTGACCGGAGTATCCACAGAAGTGTATTTCGCCGGCAAGTCCGCTTCACCGCGTCCCCGTAACAGCGGCCTGGGTCTGGACAAAATCAAGGCGAGCGGTTTCGCGCCTGACACGTCCCGCGACCGCCTGGCCGCATACTTGAAGGATGGAATCTAGCAGTGGTTGTGCAAGCCCGCAGACATGACACTCTAGTGATCATGCCCGCCTGGAACGAATCCGAAGCCATTGGTAACACCGTCCAGGAGGTTTTCACCTTCGGGCCGCCCTGCGACATCCTCGTCGTTGATGATGGCTCCCGGGACAGCACGGCAATGGTGGCCCGCGAAGCCGGGGCCACCGTCATTCAACTTCCTTTCAACATGGGAGTGGGCGGCGCAATGCGGACAGGGTTCAAGTACGCCAAAAAGCATGGCTACGAGCGTGTCATCCAGGTTGATGCTGACGGTCAACACGATCCCCGAGACATACAAGCGGTCCTAGATGGTTTGGCCCACGCTGATATCGCAATCGGTGCCCGTTTCGCTGACAAAGGTGAGTACGTTGTCAAGGGTCCCCGAAAATGGGCCATGAACGTGCTGGCATGGACTATTTCACGAATTGCCGGAACTCGTTTGACCGATGTCACGTCGGGATTTCGTGCCGGGAACACTAAGGCGATCCGTCAATACGTTGACCACTACCCGGCCGAGTACCTCGGCGACACCATTGACTCCCTGGTCGTCGCGATCCGCTCGGGATGCACTGTCCATCAAGTTGGCGTTTCCATGCGTGAAAGGCAGGGGGGTGCCCCGAGCCACGATCCACTGAAGGCTGCGATCTACCTCGGTCGCTCCGGACTGGCGTTGATCTTCGCCTTGACACGCAAAAAATCCGAACCATCGTCCAACTAGGAACCTGATATGTCGCTACTCATGGGATCCATCGTCGTCGTGGCGATCCTCTTTTTCGTTTTTGAGATGCTTCGGCGGCAAAAGCTGCGTGAAAAATACGCAGTTCTGTGGATCATCATCGGACTCGGGACTCTTTTGCTGTCCGCCTTCCCAGGGCTGCTGGAGCTCGCCAGCAGGCTAGTGGGGATCCAGGTTCCCGCGAATCTTCTCTTCATCATGACGTTGGTTCTTTTGGTCGGCGTTTGTCTCCACCTCTCCCAGGAGCAGTCCCAGGCCGAGGACGAGGTCCGCATACTCGCCGAAGAGGTCGCAATCTTAAGACAGGACATGACGGAGCTCCGGCGGCAGCTTGATGCTTCAACTTCCTCCGAGGGCACCAACGGAGCGGCCACAAAGTGAAGTTCCAAAACGTGCACTAAAGAATGAGGCGGCCATACCCAATTGGGATGGCCGCCTCATTCATTGTTCGATGGTCAGCTGACGATGTGCTTAGCGAGTCGGGGCAGGGAATCAAACCTTCCACGGGCAATGGCCTTGAGCACGAGAGAGCCAGCGTTCAGCCGTGACGTTGTATGGAACGCGGCCGCCAGGGAGGCCTTGTTCCAGCCCAAGTCCTTGAAGCGCTTGGCTTGCAGTTCAAAGAAATTGCGTTCCTCGTCAAAACGTCGACCGTCCATCGCACGGACGGACGAATCTGAGGCCGAGTGGCGACGGTAAAGGAACGACAGGGTCGGATCAATGATCATTGAGCCGCCTTCTGCGGCGATGTCCAGCAGCAGAGCCAAATCCTGTACAACATCCAAGCCTTCAGTGAAACCAATGCGGGTCACTGTTTCCGAACGCCAAGCAAGCGACGGGAAGTATGCCCAGTCGGCACGGACAAGGCTCGTGGCCATGGTCTCCCCCTTGAGCTCCATACGTTCGCTTGTCTTCGGGGCGTACAGCTTCTTGACTGCGTCCACGAGAGGATTGCAGGCGATGCCCTTCTCGTCAATGACCTGTACCCCGGGCTGTACGACATCGGCGTTCGGATAAGCCGAGAATGCACCCACCACAATATCGAGATAGTTCGGCAGCATGATATCGTCGGCGCCCATGATCACGACATAATCGGCCTCGACCATGGTCAGCGCCTTGCGGTAGTTGCCATTCGCGCCAAGGTTCTGCTCATTCTTCAAGTACGTCACGCGCGAGTCAGTGATGGTCGAGAACCAGCGCTCGGGTTCCGGGTCCGGATACCCGTCATCAATGACGACGAGGCGCCAGTCCTGGTTCTCCTGATTCATCACGCTGCGCGCGGCGAGTTTCATCTGATCGACATCGCCGTAGTATGGCAACATTACGTCAACGGTCATGGACTTGAGGTTCCTTCCGTAGTTTCCGCCCGAAGCACTCGGCGGCTGAGTCCCCTCGATTATAGTTGACCGCCCCGCGTCCAGTTCGATTCGTCTGCCTTGCTAGACTGCTGAAGGACCGGCCCCGCCCCGCCGGCGCATAACGGGGGCCTAAACAGAAAGCAATCCTGATGGACCCCACCCCCGGCGTGACTCCACGTGTGAGCGTATGCCTGGCCGCCTACAACGGCGCCACCCACATCGAAGAACAGATCAAGTCCATCATCTCGGAGTTGGATACCAACGACGAACTGATTGTGGTGGACGACAAATCGACCGACCGCACCGCGGACATCGTGCGTGGCATCCAGGATGACCGCATCCGAATCATCCAGGCGGCCGTCAACGCGGGGTATGTCCGCACTTTCGAAAGGGCGCTGGGCGAAGCCCGCGGGGAGTTCGTGTTCCTCTCCGATCAGGACGACGTTTGGATCCCAGGCCGGGTTGAGGCCATGATCTCCGCCATGGATGGCAAAGACATGGTCGCGAGCAACTGCGAGCACTTCGACGGCCCACTTGGAACATTCCACGAAATCCGCCTCCGGGCTGAGCACTCCGAACATTCCGTGCGTAACCTCATCGGAATCGTCGTCGGATACCGCCTGCATTGGGGGTGCGCAATGGCTGTCCGCAACAAGATTCTCAGCCAGATCCTGCCTTTCCCGCAGCACATGGCGGAGTCACATGACCAGTGGATCGCCATGGTCGGCAACGTTAACCGTTCCATCACCTACCTCGAAGCAGACACCATTCGTCACCGCCTGCACGGTGAGAATCTCACGCCGCGGGGAATCCGCTCGGCGTCGAAAATCGTCCGCGCGCGTGTGGCTTTTGTTCGAAATGTCCTCGAAGCGGTCCGGCGCGCACGCCTGGCAGCAAGGGCATCATGACGGGCAGCGAATCGTCGGACAAGGTCCGGCAAAACTCGGAGGTCTGCGCTGTTGTCTCCGCGTTCAATCCCGGTGCGGAAAACGTCGAGAATATCAAGTGGCTATTCCGCTTTGTGAGCAGGGTTGTCATCGTCGACGACGGCTCCCCTCGTGACGTCACCGACACGATGTCCGCTTTCGAGCAACTGGGGGCAGTCGTCATCCGCCTGAACACAAACTCCGGTATCGCGAAGGCCCTCAACACCGGGATCCAGGAAGCACGCAAACGCTGGAATCCCGAGTGGATCGTCACGATGGACCAGGATTCCCGATTCTCCGGGGATTACATCACCGCCGCCTTGGCGACCGCCCATGCTTCTGATCACCCTGACACTCTGGGCATGGTCTGCGCCGAGTCCCACAATCACGCACCGCTTCCTACGCTGGGAGGCACGCGTGAGCCGGAAGTCTTCGACCCCATGACGAGCGGCAGCATGATCCGTTCTGAAGTCTTCGATGCCGTGGGCTACTTCGATGAAGACTTCTTTATCGATTGCGTAGACACTGAATTCAACGCCCGGCTTCGCGACCACGGCTTCCGTTCGCTCTCCGGCCGCGGCTGCGACCTCGAGCACAGCCTGGGTAATGCCAGGCCCATGAAGATCTTTGGCTGGCGGGTCCGGGTAGGGCAGAAGAAGCTGAACGTTTATTACCACCCTCCGTTCCGTGTTTACTACATCACCCGGAATTCCTTGGTCATGGCCCGCAGGTTCGCCGGAAAACAGCCGGCATGGGTGCTTCGTCGTTTGTACATGGAGGTCCAAAGCCATATCGTCCGCTTCGTATACGGTCCCAACAGGCGAAAGCACCTCATCGCGGCCATGGCGGGAGCCAAAGATGCCTGGACGGGCCGCATGGGTAAGATCGATGACGCCCTTGCCGCCCGTTTGCGCTAAAAGCGCGCCAGATCAGCTATCGAAGATCGAGAGAATACCGTGAGCAACGCACGCAAGATATTTGTCCTCTACCACCGCGGTTTGCGCACCGGAGGCCCCGAAGCACTGCATCAGCTGGTGTCAACACTCCGGGAGTTGGGGCAGGACGCCTATCTCGTGCCCCACTACACCACCGCAGCTACACCCCGCGTCGCCCAGTACTCCATCTATGACGCGCCGGAAGCCGACACGATCGAAGACGCGGCGGGCAACATCGTAGTGGTGCCCGAGACGTTCATCGAAGACGTGTTCGCGTACAAACACGCCAAGAAAATGATTTGGTGGCTGAGCATAGACAATGCGCTGACTTTCATGGGCGAACGCCTCTGGCAGCGGACCACCGGTGGCCTGCCGACTAAGATCCGCGAAACATGGGTGCCGTTCCTGCGCATGCTGAAGCACGGGGACACCCCCTTTCAAATGCGGCAGCGGCGTGACATCGTGCATCTAGTGCAGTCCTCATATGCGTGGTCATTTATTGCCAGCCGGCTGAACACCGTCCCTTCACTGCTTTCTGATTTCACTCCCCAGGATGAATTCGGACCAGCAAATGAAGCAAAACGCAACCCGCGGCTGGTGACCTATAACCCGGCTAAGGGCGCCCACATCATCGACGCCGTCAGGAAGGTTTGCGATCCTGGAATTGAATGGTTGCCGATTCAGGGCATGACGCGCTCAGAAGTCGTCAGCACCCTGCAAACATGCGGTGTCTACCTGGATCTCGGGCATCACCCCGGGAAAGACAGAATGCCCCGCGAAGCCGCACTGTCCGGAGCTTTAGCAGTTGTCGCGCGACGCGGCTCGGGAGCATATTTCGCTGACGTCCCGATTCCGTGGGAGCACAAAATCATGCCGGACGACAACGAAGTGTCGGCTACTGCCGCCGCACTTCCCCGGCTGATGGACAACCTCTCGGAGGAGATCCGCAAGCAGGATGCCTACCGTTCTGCGATAAAGGCCGAACGGGAGCGCTTCCGGAAGGAAGTGACCGACATTTTCATCGATAACCGACTCGGCAAGGACGCATATGACTACATGTAGTGTGCAGCGCGCCCACCCCGGAGTTTTCCCAGCATGATCAAGAGGATTGCCGCGTTTGCGGGATTACCGCTCCTATCTTCGCTGGCATCCTTCATCCTGCTTCCGATAGTTGCAAGGGTCGGCGGGGCGCCGGTATGGACTGCACTTGCGCTCGGCCAGGCCATCGGGGCCATCGGGGCCATCGTCGTCGGTCTTGGCTGGTCCCTCACCGGGCCAGCAGCCGTCGCATCCTCTGCGGATGAGACTGTCCGGCGCCGTCATTACGCCGTGAGTTTTGCAACACGTTCACTGATGTTCCTCGGTACTATCCCCCTCATGTTTGTTGCCTTGGGCCTCGCCGGGGATCCTGCCAACTTCTGGCTGGCCTTCCTCATGGCCTGCGCTCAGGCGGCTTCCGGCTTAACGCCCGCCTGGTACTGCATCGCGACCGGCCACCCCGGCAGGATCGCCAAGTACGACGTCATACCCCGAATGGTCGCAACTTTGGGTGTAATCCCCATTCTCTTGACCACCGGACAGACAATCATTTACCCAGCGACTTTGTTGGTGTTGGGTCTTGCCGGGACGTTGCTCTTCAATGCGCATCATGCACACAAAGGCGATTTCCAGGACCTTTCCTTCGGCCGAATTATCCGCGAGATTTGGGCTCTTCGTGCCGGCGCAGGCATCACCCTGGCGGCTGGATCCTATGCTTCAACGCCTATCATCATCGTCCAGTTCATGGCTGCATCCGGCGGGTTGGCAGCGTTTGTCTCGGCAGAAAAGCTATACCGAATCGGGCTGCTGGCCACGGCAGCGCTTGGAAACAGTCTGCAGGGCTGGGTCAGTGACTTTGCAGGCGACCATGCCCGCCGCCGGAAATACTCGCTGGTTGCCCTGTCCGGACTTGGACTGGTGGGCTGGCTGTTGCTCGCTGTTGCCGGTCCTTGGGCAACGGCGCTGCTTTTCAGTGAGGCGCTGGCCGCAGATTTCTGGACCTGCTTCTGGTTCGGGCTGTCATTTCTCTTGGTCTGTGTAACCAGTTCGACTGGTGCGCACTGGCTGGTCCCTGCAAAATGCATGCGGACGGTACTGACCAGCACTATTGCCGGTGCCGTCGTGGGCGTGCCTGCCATGATCGTTCTGGCCGACTTGATGGGCGGCCCAGGCGGCGCCCTCGGACTCGCCCTTGGTGAAATCGTTGTCACCGCTATCCAGATGCGGGTCGTCCTGCGCCTACTCAAGGACCCCGACACAAACACCGCGTCGAAGCAGGCGGCTTCATGATGTGGCTCGGCTTCCTGCCGGTTGTCCTACTGGCTGTGCTGTTGATGTATGTGCCCGGTGCGGCCATAGCCGCGTGCCTGAAATTCAGGCTGGGTCCTCTGATTGGCATGGCGCCGCTTCACTCGACGGCAGCCGCCGGCCTCGCCGGAACGATTGCGGACGTCCTGGGCGTGCCTTGGAACATCGTTCCGTACCTCGCCATTTGCGCAGTGCTGGCGGGATTAGCCCTTCTCCTGACTCGCGGAGTCGAGTGGCCGGTGGCAAAGGTTTCATGGCGGGGGTTGCTGCCGTACCTTGCCGTGATCATCGCAATGGCCTGTGTTACGTGGCGGTTCACGCAGTTGGTTGGTTCCCCGGTCAACCCGGCCCAGGTATTCGACAACGTGTTCCACCTCAACGCGGTCCGTTTCATCCTTGATACCGGGAACGCTTCGTCGTTGACGCTGGCGTCGCTCCAGGGAGTTTCTGGTCTGGATGCTGTATACCCCGCGGCCTGGCATTCCATCGCAGCCCTTCTTGTGCAGTTAACAAGCATTGACATCCCGACTGCACAGAATGCCCTGAATCTGGTTACCGCTGCAGTCATTTGGCCCGCGTCGTGCCTGTTTCTCGTCGGGTCTGTCATTTCCCGGCGCCCGGCAGCACTAATCCTTGCGTCAATCGTCGCCAGCGCCCAAGTGGCGTTCCCCTACCAGATGATTGTCTGGGGCCCACTGTTTCCATACGCGTTGGCGGTCAGCATGTTGCCTGCCGCAATGACGGCAGTGTTGGCTCTATGCGGTGTGGGCCGGAGCCACAGTGGCAGCCGGGGCGCCGGAGCCGCCTCACTCGCCCTCGCCATAGGAGGACTTGCATTTGCCCACACGAGTTCCATCAATACCCTTCTTGCCATCTCCACCCCCGTACTGCTCTTCCTGTGGTGGAAACGGGCACGGCGCCTGGCCCCTTGGCGGACGCCGAAACTCCGCCAGGGCCTATTCGCGCTGACCACGGTCTTCGTGCTCGGCCTGGCAGCCGTTTCCTGGCTGAAACTTCGGCCGGCACCCTACGACAATTGGGGACCAACAGTGAAGCCCGGCGCGGCCATAGGGGAAATCCTGACCGTAAGCCCGATGCAGCTGGCGATTCCCGCCGTCGTCGTGTCTGTTCTTTCCGTCAGCGGCCTATATGTTGTGGTCCGCTACCGCAAACACCTTTTGCTTGCCGCTTGCTATGGTGCAGTTGCTGCACTGTACATAGTCGCCGCAGCGGCCCCCACGGGCTTCATTCGGGACGCCATCGTCGGCACGTGGTACCAAGACACTTATCGGTTGGCGGCCCTGCTGCCCTTGTTCACCACCCCAATTGCGGTGTTGGGCGGGCTCCACCTTTGGGATCTCTGGCGCAGGTCCTGGGCAGCCACCCGGACCACTTCCGCACTTGAACAACGCCTTGCCATAGTCCGTGGACGAGGTCCATTCGTGGCAGCGGCATCAGTCGTCCTGGTGGTGACGGTTCTCGCCACTTTCGTGGGCCCTACATCGCACTATGTTTCCGGGGCCTCGACCGTTTATCGGTTCGACGCGCAATCGGAAATGCTGACCCCGGACGAGCGCGCTCTGCTCGCGCGTGTTGCTGATCATGTTCCGCCTGACTCCGTCATTGCTGACAACCCGTGGAACGGGAGTTCGCTTGCTTACGCCTATGCCGGGCGTCGAGTGTTGACGCCACACCTTTTCGCAGGCATCGACCCAATTCGTGAGCTCATCGACGAACGGCTGAAGTTTGAGCCCGCAGATCCTGAAGTGTGCGATGCCCTTCGTCACACGAAGGTGGAGTTCGTTTTGGACTTCGGTAGTGCTTACATGCTTGATCTGGCCGGATCCAATGATTTCCCCGGTGTTACCGACATTGGCAATGCCGCCGGCTTCGAATTGTTGGATTCGGAAGGACCCGATGCCAAGCTTTACCGTATTACCTCGTGCGGATAACTGGAGTCGGACGCGCCACCGCTGCGTGCCACGTGTCAGCCGTTGCGGCACTGTGCCACTAGGCTGGAGTGGTGATTTCTGTTTCTAGGCGAAGTGTCAGGCTCTGCGTTGCGGCCACCTTGACAGGGATGCTCTCCCTGTCAGCGTGCTCGCATTCTCCTGAAGGCATGGTTCAAGGCGCCCTCACCGGCATCGGTGGCCAATCTGCGCAAGGTGCCGTCAGCGCCTGGAGTGTCTCGTGGAGCAGCCAGGTCAAAGGCGCATCTGTCAGCTACTCCCCCGATGGTGCCGGCGCTGGATTGAAGGCCTTCAGTGATGGCCAGGCCCATTTTACGGCGAGCGGAAGCTCCCTGACCGACGCCGAAAAAGCAGCGATTTCCGGACTTTGCACTTCGGCGGGTGCCTTTTCCATCGCAGCCGGTGTCCTGCCGGTCGGAGTCGCCATCAAAGTCGACGGAATCAACGACCTTGTGCTGGATGCTCCAACGCTGGCAGCGATTCTGCGGGGAGACGTAAAACGCTGGAATGATCCGAAGATCGCTGCATTGAATGCTGAACAGTCCCTGCCAGACGTCGAGATCAAAGTAATGGCCGAAGAGGGCCCCTCGGAAACAACTCGCGCTGTCAACACCTATCTGGCTAACTCACCCGGAGTGTCTTGGAATCCTCTCCAGCCGGACCGCTGGCCAAAGGATGTGAAGGGACTCACCGGTTCGCAGCCACGAGACCTCGCAAACAAGCTGGACGACACTGACGGCGGCCTGGCGATACTTGATGGAGGCATCATCGGTAACCGCTTCGTCGCCACTCAACTGGTGTTTGACGGGCAGGCACGGAAAATGGACGCAGCGTCAGTGGTGGATGCAGTCGCCGCAGGCGAGGTAACGACGACGCCGCGCTCTGTTGTCCAAGCCCTGGACGACGGCGCGGGCTATGGATTGGCGACCGTGATCTACGTCAATGTCTGCCAGCAGTACGTCGAGGAACCCCTTAACCGCCTCACCCGGTCTTTTGGCGAGGCACTTCTCGGCGAGAAGGCTCAAAAGGACGCCAATTCTTATTCCTTTGTTATGTCACCGAGCAAGAAAGCCATCAGTGAGGGCCTGGCGCTCGTACGCACAATCGGAGACGCGCGATGAGCATCAGCAGCCGGCCCACAAAGGGCCGATCAATTCCAAGACCATTGCGGACGTTCGCCGTTCTGACCGGATTGTTCGCCGTGCTCTTAGGCTTGTGGTCCGCTGCGACGCCTCTGATGGGCTTCCCTGATGAGCCGGCGCACACTATCAAGGCTGCCGCAGTTGTGCGTGGCCAGGTTCTGGTTGAGGAAGGAACTTCCTTCGGCCACGGTGTCCACGTCAAGGTTCCAGACTATATCGCCAACCTCCACGGTCAGGGGTGCTACAAATTCAATCGCGGGCAGGCGGCAGATTGCGCTCCGCTGGTCTATGCAGACGACACCTACACGAACATCGGCGTTACCTCGGCCGCGTCCTACAACCCCATGTACTACTGGCTGGTGGGGCTTCCCACCCTGATTATGTCCGGCGCGCCAGCCATCTACGCAATGAGGCTGATCAGCGCCCTGTTCTGCGCCGTTTTCTTTGCTGCGGGATTCACGGCCCTGACAGAGCTGCGACGGCCCCAGTTTGCCGTGCTGTTGGCTGCGCTCGCCATGACGCCCATGGTCCTGTTCCTTGGTGGCGGCATCAACCCGAATTCAATGGAGATTGCGGCCACCATGGCTGCATTCTCCGGCTTCGTGGTGGTTCTGGACAACTGGCGAAATACCAAGCTTGTAATTCCCGCGTTGGCTACAGTTGCGGCCGCCACCGTGGTCTTGGCCAACGCCCGGCAGATTTCCTTAGTATGGCTCCTGTGCGCTCTTGTCGCCGGAGTCTGCTCGTTCAAACTCCGGCGCACGCTCCAAGTGTTCCGGGACAAGCGCGTCCTCACCGCTGTGGCTCTTACCGTGCCGGGGACGCTTCTTGGTCTCGGCTGGATCTATGTTGCCTCCCGTGGCCCAGCCAACGTGGGGGTGGCTCCCGACGGCATTGCCAGCCCGCATCCTGATGCACCGCTGTACCGCGGGTTCATGATCATGCTGGACCGGACGTACGATTTCTTCCCCCAGTACATTGGCGTAATGGGATGGCTGGACACCCCCGTACCAGAACTTGTCATGCTGGTCTGGAGCGCGTTCATGGTGGCGGCACTCGTTATTCCTTTCTGCGTCCGGCCCCTCAGGAAGTGGACAGGCTATTGGGTGTCTCTGGCCATGCTCTATGTCGTGCCAGCACTTCTTCAAACGGTGCTGTGGCGTTCCATGGGATTCATCTGGCAGGGTCGATACACTCTCCCACTAGTGGTAGTCCTGTTCATCTCGATCGGACTTGGCCTGCGCCGACTTCGTTTCCGAGCCAGTAACACAGCTGCCAAAATAGCCAGGAACATCTTCTGGCTCATAGGCGCATGCCACACCTTGGCCTTCGTCTATGTGCTCCGGCGCTATGTCGTCGGTATCAGCGAGTCCGCAAACTGGCAAACCTTGTTCTCTTCGCCGGACTGGCAGCCACCGTTCGGCTGGCTCGCGTTGACCGTGCTCTACCTTGTCGCGGCTGGCGCGGGCATTGAGATATTGTTCCGCTACCTCTACCCCGGTCACAGCCTCTTCAAGCGATTCAGGACGAAAGACGCACAACCAGACGTCACCGACGCCCGGACGGGCTCCCATTCGAATACCGACCCCCCGGTGCCGATGTCAGAGCGAAAGTTACGTATTGACCTGCCAGGTGAATTGAAGTTAACCCCTGGATAGGGCTCTGTAGAGCCTGGCATGCGCATCGTTGCAGGCGAGCACGCGTAGCGGCCAAGCGGAAGACGTCTGCTGACGGGCTCATCCTTGCGCCCTCCGTGGACCGTCTACCTGTACGGATGTCTTTTAGTGGGCCGTGCGCGGGCCGCGTCCCATCCGCGGATCCAGGCGTGCACCGCCCGCCGTACTGAATTGTTCCAATGATCGGCATTAGAACAATTGAA
Organism: Arthrobacter sp. UYNi723; assembly: GCF_054057635.1. Classification (NCBI taxonomy): domain Bacteria; kingdom Bacillati; phylum Actinomycetota; class Actinomycetes; order Micrococcales; family Micrococcaceae; genus Arthrobacter; species Arthrobacter sp. UYNi723. Next base: position 154,921 of record NZ_JBSRZM010000001.1, on the reverse strand, counting down.
TCTGACCATCACATGCGGCGCCGCACAGGGTGTCGAGGCCGTCAGCTTCGAATATTTTCCATGCTTGGGCTGTTCTTGAAAATCCAATGGCGATAGAGGAAATAGTTCCATACGGTTGTCAGGACCGTAGCGGTCACTTTTCCCGCTATGTACGACCAGGCGAGGGCGTCAAAACCCGTGACAATAAGATCACTGACTACGACGTTGAAAAGTACGAGCAGCAGGTATCGGGCGGCACTCACCCCGCCGTGGTTGGTGGCACGGAACGTGAACAAGCGCTGCAGGAGAAAGTTGAAAACCAGGCTGACCACAAACGCTATTGGGGTTGCAATCCAGAGGTCGACACGGAGAACTTCGTGGAGAATTACCAGCAGACCCATGTCTAGGGCAAAGGAAAGTCCGCCTACAATGAGAAACCTGACAACGGAGCTCTGGGCAAGAATTCGCAACACGTTGGTTGAACGCTTGATCAACCACTCTTTAAACCTGATTCGCGATGAGGTTCGTGTGGTTGGACTGCGCATGTGAGTGGTGTCTCCCGGATAGAACGGAGCATACAAACCTGCCTCGGCCGACCTCCACGTATTGTTAAAGCTACCATGCAGATATCCACATCACGCGGGCCGCTGGCTACCCTTCGACCGCGTTCCTCACACGGCAAACCGCCCACTCCAGCAGTGGTTCTTCTCATCGCATGGATATTACTCGGGGCGGCCGGCAGCATCTGGTCCCTTGCCTCCCCCCTCATGTCAGCACCGGATGAAGCAGCCCACGTAATCAAGGCGGCTGCAGTCGCACGAGGTCAGTTTGCCGGAGGCAGTTCGGGAGCCCAGGGCGAGGCGCTGACGGTCCAAGTTCCCAAGTACCTCGCCGACCTCAGCAGCTACAACTGCTTTGCCACGCACCCGGAAAAGACCCCCGCCTGTTCTCCATCCATCGATGGAGCGAATCAAAGTCTGGTGCCAGCCCAGACGTCTGCCGGAAACTACAACCCGGTCTACTATGCAATCGTCGGACTGGGCAGCCACGGATTCACTGGCGAAGCAGCGCTTTACACCATGCGATTGATCAGTGCCTGGCTCACGTCGTTTTTCCTCGCGGCGATTTTCTATGCAGCTGCATCTATGCGCCGAAACCAATTCATGGTGATCGCTGCGGCAATCTCGATCACTCCGGCCGTATTGTTTCTCACCGGGTCAGTGAATCCGAATGCCTTGGAAATCGGCACGGCAGCCGCATTTTATATGGGACTTTGCTTAATGCTCGAAAGGCGGACCCAAACTAAACTCAACAGGTTTCCTGCGGTGGTTCTTACAGTATCAGGAGTCCTTCTGTCCAATACAAGGCCGCTTTCCTTCTTGTGGATTGCTGTAGCTCTGGCCGCAATACTCCTCGGCCACAATCTGACGGCAATACGTACAGTGCTCAGAACAAAATCATTTCAACTCTCAGCATTCATCGTTGGCTTGTCATGCCTCTTTGCGCTGTGGTGGAGCCTGAGCGCAAGGAGTCTGGACAGTCTTTTCGCTGTGACACCGCCGATTCCGGCGGACGAGGCGGCCTTGCTTATGCTGGACCGGACAGTCGGGTATATGCGCGAGTATGTAGGCGTGCTGGGCTCACTCGACACCGCTCCCCCGATGGCTGTGGTCTACGCTTGGGTGCTTGGATTTGGCTCGATGCTCTTATTATCGTTCACTGCACGCCCCGCCAGACTCCGATGGCCCGTAGCCCTGCTAGCCGTTGCGGTCATTGCCATCCCGCCTGCTCTTCAGGCCGGTTCCAGCGAAAAACTAGGATGGATCTGGCAGGGACGTTATGCCCTTGCACTCATAGTCCTCCTCATACTGACTTCAGGCATCGCCGTGCGGTTTCGACCATTCAAGGTGACACCATGGTCCATCTCTATCATCCGCTGGAGCCTAGTCCTCGGTGCATTGGCACACACTTACCTCATGCTTGAGGGTCTCCGCCGATACACCGTCGGGGTTCAAGGCGACCACGTCAACTGGAGCGAGATGTTCGATCCACAGTGGCAACCGCCGTTCTCCTGGCAAGGCCTAACGATCGCTTACCTTCTGGTTCTCTCGGTTGCGGGCGTTTGTCTCTTCCGTCTGCTTACGGCCAGGCAGTCCCCTATGCGCAGCGGCCGAATCACGTCCGACAACTAAAAAGAGCGGCGCCCTCACCTCTGTGAGGGCGCCGCTGTCATTCCTGGAATTCCGCGCGAACTCAGCGGTCCAAGCCGAAAGTCTTCCGCCAGGATTCCATGGAAACGAGATCCGGCAGCGCTGTTCGGTACGCCTCCGCCAATGACTCCCACGACTTGAACAACTGCGCGTGTTGGCTACCCGCCCGAGCGAGCATGGTGCGCATTTTTCGGGGATCGCGCTTGTACCAGGAGGCCGCCGTACCCTCCGCATTGGAAACCACAACAGAATCGTAGTGAGCCAGCCGGAACCAGCGATTATCCACATGAGCAAGATGGCTTTGCGGTCGGGCGAGAGCTTCTTCGCTAGGTCGGCTAATCAACTGCCGTGCCACTGTTGTCAGGCCCCATTTCACCATGTCTTTCTTGGCAGGCATGCCTGCTTGGGCCTTCATCGGAGTCCCTCCGCCCAGTGAAGGAGAGGGAAAGTCGTCCACGTCTTCCCTCATCTGCGCGTCCGAATAGTCGGACTGCAGGCGGATGATCTCCGGCAGTTTGGTGGCGAGTGACGGATGAAGATGCCCCGGCCCTTCGAATAAGTCCGCCATCGCCTTGAGACGGCTTTCTTCAGTGAAGTACTGCATGGAGACGAGGTGCTTGACGTCAGCTTGGAGAGACTCCCGGATAACCCCGCCACCCTTGGCGTGCGGGCTGTGCAAGAGTGCTACGATCAGCCGGTTGCGGCTATGGAAATAGGCTTGCCACCCGACGAGGTCGTCCTTGTCAATCCACGAAATGTGCCACAAAGCGGCGCCTGGGAGGGACACCGTGCGAATCCCTGCAGCCCTGGCGCGCAGGCCATACTCCGAATCATCCCACTTGAGGAACAGCGGAAGCGGCAGCCCGATTTCCCTGATGACCGACGTTGGTACTAGACACATCCACCACCCGTTGTAGTCAACATCGAAACGACGGTGCATCCATGGTGTCTGGCGAAGGTTTGACACACTGAAATCGTGTCGCATTTCCATTTCTGGGTGAGGCTGATCAGGCGAAATGCGGTTGGAATCGACGATCTCGCCCATCGAATACAACGTGCTTCGGCTGTAGAGGTCGAACATATGCCCGCCGACTATAGTCGGGGACTTGCAATGGCCTGCAAATGACATCAGGCGTGCGATGCTCTCAGGTTCGAGGACAACGTCATCGTCGAGCAACAAGACATAGTCGCTGCCGTTCTCGACGGCTTCGTACATTCCGCGTGCGAATCCGCCGGAGCCACCCAGGTTGGCCTGCTCAATGATGCGCAACTTCTCGCCGAGCCGACTGGCCAATTCTTCGAATCCCGGTTGATCAGCGACCTTGTTCGTTCCCTGGTCGACGATCAGTACTTCACGCGCGAGGTCCAGAGCTTCAGGATGATCCGCGAGGATCCGGGCATTTGCAAGGCAAAAGTCCGGCTTGTTCATCGTCGTAACCTGAATTGTCACGCTTTGGGCCGGGCCCGCGGTTTGCGGGCCCTCCCAGCGCGCACGGTCCAGCACCAGATCCTCCTGACTTGAGGCCAGGTCAAACCAATACCAGCCGCCATCGCCGAACGGTTTCAGCGAGAGCAGGAACTCGGTGGTGGAATTCCCCTCGACCCGTGCGCCGTCCACTCGCTGGATCGTCCCACGGGCATTTGACTTGTAGACGGAGATGGTCCCGTGGCCACGGGTCTCCACGACGAGCCGCACCTCACGGACCTCGGTCCAGCGCCGCCAATAGCCCGCCGGAAACGCATTGAAGTACGTGCCCAAGGACAACTGCTCACCCGCGCGCACCCTGATCGAGTGCCGGGTGATCACGTCGTCAAAGTGCACTTCGCGGGGGCTTGAGCCAACGAGATGGAGTTTTTCTTCGGTTCGCTTGGGATTGCGGGCAAACTCGTCGCTCTCCCTGATGCGCACGCCCGCTGCCGGGCCGGCGTCGGCGTAGAGCGACATCGTGTCCACGCCTGACTCCGGGGGGAATATCACCCTTTGGAGCGTCGCCCAGCCCGGCGCTTCACTCACGCGTCTACGCCTCCGCTTTCGATCGCTGCGCCGCTTTCAAAGTGCGGACGGATCTTGTTGTCGAACATTGACAGCGCAGACCCGATGGCCATGTGCATGTCGAGGTACTTGTACGTGCCCAGTCGTCCGCCGAAGAGGACGTCCTTCTCCGCAGCAGCGAGGTCACGGTACTTGAGCAGCCGTTCCCGGTCCGCGGCAGTGTTGATCGGGTAGTAAGGCTCGTCGCCCTTTTCGGCGGCACGCGAGAATTCGCGCATGATGACGGTCTTTTCCGTCTGGTACTCGCGCTCGGGGTGGAAGTGGCGAGGCTCGATAATGCGCGTGTACGCCACCTCGGCGTCGTTGTAGTTGACCACGGACGTTCCCTGGAAATCGCCGACGTCGAGCACTTCCTTTTCGAAATCGATCGTGCGCCACGAGAGGTCGCCCTCTGCGAAGTCGAAGTAACGGTCCACCGGACCCGTGTAGATCACGGGGATGTTGCCGACGACCTTGTCCTTGCTGTATTCGTGCGACTCGTCGAAGAAGTCGGTGTTGAGCCGAACTTCGATGTTCGGGTGTTCCGCCATCTTTTTGATCCAGGCCGTGTAGCCGTTAGTCGGCAGGCCCTCATACTTGTCGTTGAAGTACCGGTTGTCGTAGTTGTAGCGCACCGGGAGGCGGGAGATAATGCCCGCGGGCAGGTCCTTGGGATCGGTCTGCCACTGCTTGCCGGTGTAGTGCTTGATGAACGCCTCATAGAGCGGCCGTCCGATGAGCTGGATGCCCTTGTCGTTCAGGTTCTGCGGATCGGTCCCGGCGAGTTCGCCAGCTTGTTCCTGGATCAGAGCCTGCGCCTGGCCAGGTGTCAGGTTGGCGCGGAAGAACTGGTTGATAGTGGCCAGGTTGATGGGCAGGGAATAGACCTCGCCCTTGTGCACGCCATAGACCTTGTGGACGTAGTTCGTGAAGGTGGTGAACCGGTTCACGTACTCCCATACACGCTCGTTGGAGGTGTGGAACAGGTGGGCGCCGTAGCGGTGCACCTCGATCCCGGTCTGTTCTTCCTTTTCGCTGTACGCGTTCCCACCGATGTGGTGGCGGCGGTCGAGGACGACCACCTTCAAGCCGAGCTCAGTGGCGGCCTGTTCTGCGATTGTCAGGCCGAAAAAGCCAGACCCTACGATGACGAGGTCAGCGGTCACAAAATCTCCTGGTTCGAATGCGGGCAGTGCAATGTTGCGCATTGTCTGCTGCACCAGCCTACCCGAGACCCCCTCGTGACCTACTAATCCGGCAGCTCAGTCCTTATCCACATACGGCACCTCGCCCCACGACATCCGCTTGCCTGATGGCTAGCTTTGAAACAAGCTGACCGTTAGGACCTTGCATCATGCCGCTGCACTGCACGCTCGTTCGGAGCCCCGGCGCAGCTCTGCAGGAACCACCCGTGGAGCTGACCATCGAGGGTCCGCACGGTGCTGCCGGTGCCGAACTGCAGGCCGCGCTGACGGCAAGCTTCGGGACCGGGATTGTGTCTGTCGACAGCCAGAACGTCGCTGAGCTCACACTCGGGCAGCCTCCACTGATCAACGGAGCCACACTCGTCGACGGGGCGGACCTCACGGCGCGCAGGTCCCGGCAGCGCACCTCCGAGCCTCCGGCGTCACTGGCATTGGCCGTCCACAGCGGTGCCGGCGCGGGGACAGTTGTGCCGCTGCGGCGCGGCACGTACACAATCGGCCGCAGAAATGCCGATATTCTCATCCCAGACGCCGACGTTTCGCGGGCCCACGCACACCTGGTGGTCACCGAGACAGCCATCACGATTGTTGATCTGGACAGCGCCAACGGCACCGAAGTGGACGGCGAGCGCGTGCGGAATGCCATGATTTCAACCGGATCCACCATCCGCTGCGGCAACTCCACAATGTCGTTGGTGTTCCTTGAGCGTTCGGGTGACGGCCTGGCCGACGCGGGGATGGATGTCCACGAGCCGTTGGTTATCAGCCGGCGCGACGATCCCACGAACCGCGCGGCCCTGCTTCTGACGGCTGTGCTGCCGGTGGTCATTGGCGTGGGGCTTGCCGTCGTGACCGGAATGTGGATGTTCCTGGCTTTCACGGCCGTCTCGGCGATCTCCATCCTGGTGCCGGTGATCGGCGGCCGCCGGCAGCGCCGCGAACTAGCTGCCGCGGTCAGGGGCGCTGTCACCCAGGACCAGGAACGACGACGGCGGGCCGCGCCGCCGCTCTCGGACCTGACCATCGGGGATACAACAGGGAGGGACCGTGCCGGGCCGCGCACCAACGAGGGCATCTGGCTGCGGCTGGGCCAGGCAATCCAGCCGGCCAACCTCCGGTTCGAGCCAACGGATCCGGGCCGCGCTGTCCCTTCAGCCGGCATGCTGCCACTAACGTTGAGTCCGGCCAGACCCCTCACCACCATCCGCGGGCCACGCGCCGCCGTCGACGGGCTGGTGCGCTCACTCCTGATGCAGCTTGCCGGTTATCCGCTGGGCCGGGATACCCGGGTGGTCATCCATGGCAAGGCGGAGCAGCTCCCCTTGGCCGCACGGTATCTGGACGGTGTCACGCTTTCCATTAACTCAAGTACTCTCGGGACCCTGCTGAAGCGAGGCTTCGGGCCTGCCCATGGACACGGCCTGCTCCTGCTTTTGGACGGCACGGAGTCCTCGGCCAAGATCACCGCCACGGCATTGGAATACGGGTGGCAGGTCATCCATGCCCCCGAAGCCGCGACCGTGCTGACTACAGCCGACGTGAAACTCGGTGAACGCTCGTCTGTGTTCAATGACGGTGATGACAGCATCCGCTTCGCTCCTGATCTGGCGCCCGTTGACGTCTTCAACAGGTTTTGCCGTCGACTGGCGCGGGAGGCAAACCAGCCAGTCGGTGCGGGACGGTCCATCCCCACGTCCTGCCGGCTCGCAGAGCTGCTCCCCCACTCCACGCCCGAAACATCCAGGCGATGGTCAGCAAACAGCAGCTTGCCCGGGCTTGCCGTTCCCATCGGGCGCGGTCTTGAGGGTGTCCGGACACTCGATCTCCAAAACGACGGACCCCACCTGCTGGTCGCCGGGACCACTGGCTCAGGAAAATCCGAACTCCTGCGCAGCCTCACTGTTGCTCTCGCCCTCAGCTACGCGCCGGACCGCATCAACTTCCTCTTTGTGGATTTCAAGGGCGGCTCCGGACTCGGACCCCTGACCGGGCTCCCGCACTGTGTGGGTATGCTCACCGACCTGAGCAGCCATGAGCTCGAACGCGCCCTGCAGTCCCTCCGCGCCGAGATCAAATTCCGGGAACAGAGCCTTGCGGCAGGTCAGGCACCGGACCTGACGTCATTCCGGGCAACGTCGGCGGGCCGCGCGTCGCCGCTCCCCCATCTTGTAATTGTCATAGATGAATTCCGGATGCTGGTGGAGGATGCTCCCGAATCGCTCCGGGAATTGATGAGGATCGCCGCCATCGGCCGTTCCCTGGGCATCCACCTGATCATGGCCACACAACGGCCCCAGGGCGCGCTGACGGCCGACATCCGCGCCAACGTCACCACCAGCATCGCGTTGCGCGTCCAGTCGGAGATGGAATCCGTGGACATCATCAATTCGAAAGCCGCGGCCGGGATCAGCGTAGATACTCCGGGCCGGGCTTACCTGGCCCGCGGAACGGAGGCTCCGCTGGAGTTCCAGGCCGGATCCCTGCCAGCCGGAGCCATCCGATCCGAACCCGCCGGAATCTCGGTATGGTTGGCCTCCGAGTACATCGATGCCCCTGCAGTGCTGGGGGGTTCCGGATCCGCCGGCCATGAACCGACGCCTGCCGAGGCAACCGCCCCGTTGATAGCTTTCATGTCCGCGTTGTGGGAGACCATGAACCGTCCGGCCATCCGGAAGCCGATTGCTGCACCGCTCCCCTGTCTCCTCCCCGAACCTGCAGGCTCGTCAACCCCCGGGACCGTAGTAGGCGACGCTGACGACGACAATGCCAGTGACAGGACCAAGGCCGACGCCGGTGCCACCAGCTGGTCCGTAGCGCTCGGCCTGATGGACCTGCCCGCGGAACAGCGAACGGCACCTTTGATTTGGGAGCCTGCCGGGCACGGACACCTGGCCCTTATTGGCGGACCGGAATCAGGAGTGCCCGAGGCCATCCGGCTGGCAGTCCTCCTTTTGGCATCCCACGCCCGGGAATCCCACTTTTATGTGCTGGACCCGGACAGTTCGTTCGTGGGGTTGGCTTCCCACTGCCGGGTGGGCGCCACGGCAGGACTGCACGAGCTTCGCCGCGCCGTACGCATCCTGGAACGTCTGGCAAGAGAGCAGTCACTCCGGCTGGGACGTCCCGCCGCTGACGACCACATACCGCTCGTGCTCGTGATCGCTGGCTGGGGATCCTGGCTCTCGGCCTTACGTGCCGGCCCGTTGGTGTGGGCCGAGGACGTTCTCCATGACCTTGTCCGGGATGGAAACCGGGCCGGTATCACGGTGATCATCTCGGGACAGCGGGAACTGGTCACTTCCAGGTTCTTCGCAGCCGTTCCCAACCGAGTGTATTTCCCGACCGGATCCAGCGACGACAGCCGGATTGCCTGGCCGAAACTGCCTTCAACAGCGTCCGTGGTGGGGAGGGGCGTGGCAGCGGGCGCACTGTCGGGCGGACGAACGGCAGTTTGTCAGTTCTACACGGCTGCCGGCGCTAAGGCCGCAGATCCGGGGGTAGCCCAAGCGCCAGAGCCTTCCCTGCGGCGTCGACCATTCCGAGTGGAGCCGCTGCCGGCCGTGGTACCGGCAGCCCGGATCCACGACGGGTTGGCCATTCAGATCCCGGCCGGGCCGAAAGCCAGGGGAACGCAGGGGCAACGCATCCTCCGCCTCGGCGTGGGCGGCGACGAACTTGAACCGGTATCCGTCCGGGTGCCTGCGGGCGGAGTGCTGGCCGTGCTGGGCGGCCCGTCGTCGGGCAAGTCCTCATTTCTCCGGCTCCTGTCGAGGGTCAACCCTGAAGCAGGACCGTGGCTTATGCCGGAGCAGGACACCGAACCGGGTGCCTATTGGTCCGGGATCCTGCGCCAAGCCACCACGGGCGGTCTGGAACGAAACTCGGTGGCTTTGGTTGACGACGCGGACCTGTTGCCGCAGGACGTCAACCGCGACCTTGCCGACCTCAACACGCTCGGAATCACGGTGGTGATGACCGCGGGGTACAGTCCGATACTCGCCCAGCGGGTTCCACTGGCGCTCCAGGCGCGAAACCTGGGCTGCGGCATCCTGATCGCGCCCCGGACCTTTATGGACGGCGACCTCTTTGGGGTCCGCTTCGAGCCGGAACCCAACCCGCCACCGGGACGGAGCGTTCTCATCCAGAACGGCCGCGCCACCGCCGTCCAGCTGGGCTGGGTACCGCCGGATCAGTCGCTGGACGGATTGGCCGCCTAGATGGCCGGCAACACGCCTAGAATGCCGGAGGCGAATCGCCTGTCCGGGATGCGTAGCTGATGACGCGTTTGTCGAACAGGAGGACTATGGCCGCAAGTGCCGGCACCACCATGGCGATCCCCGCCCAGATAACGCCGCCGGAAAGGGTCGGGACGCCGACAGTAAGGACAAACAACTGGGCCACCAGCGCCGCTGCCCTCGTCCACCGGCGCCCACGGAAGAGGAAGTGCCCCACCGAATAGAGCCAGGCCGAGAAAGCGAGCAAGAGGACCAGAGTAAATACGGCTCCCCAAAAAGACAGGACCGGCGCACCGGTCAGGAGCTCGTAGCCATACCAGGCGGCGGCAACCAACAGCGCGGTGGCCTCGGCGGCAACAACAAGAGCTATCGCCACAATGCCGCGCGGGCGCGTGGAAGGCGACGGATCTGCAGGGTTCATGGGGGGTCTTGACACACTGGCACCCTACCGGAGATAGTCGGACAGTGGCGGGGGTCGGCAATGCCCGTGTGATGTATCGCTCAGCTATCCGGGGATTTCAAGCAGTATTACCCCTTGTTTACACAGCGTTAACATGACAGGCTTGACTGAGATGACCAAGGGGGCCCCTCAGGGCCCTTTTCCTTTGTAGCTACTAGTGAATTATTTCACAAGAGCTTTTCCCAGAATTGGAGCAACTGATCAGCATGGATTGGCGTAACCGCGCGGCGTGCCTCGACAAGGACCCGGAACTGTTTTTCCCCGTAGGAAACACAGGGCCTGCCCTCCTCCAGATTGAGGAAGCCAAAAGCGTTTGCCGCCGCTGCCCCGTCGTTGACACGTGCCTCCAGTGGGCTCTCGAGTCCGGCCAGGACGCCGGCGTCTGGGGCGGCATGAGCGAAGACGAACGCCGCGCCCTTAAGCGCCGCGCCGCACGCGCCCGCCGCGCCTCCTAGGCCCGGTCCTTAAGGCTGTAGCACCAACAGCCTCACACAACGATGGCCGCAACCCTTCCGGGTTGCGGCCATCGGCTGTTAAGTCACGTGCAAGGTCCCCGGGCTACCTGGCCGCCAGGCTGAGGCGGATCTGGACAGCCGTTCCGCCGCCGTCGCGCGGGTGCCACGCGATGGTGCCGCCCAGCTCACTGGTGACCAGCGTGCGGACAATCTGAAGCCCCAGCCCCTCGACGTGCGGCGTATCCGGCAGTCCCACACCGTCGTCGGCAATGGTGACGGTCAGCAGTTCCTCGCCGTCTTCCTCTTCGGAACGGTCCGCGATGAGCCACACGGTGCCGGTCCGTCCTTCGAGCCCGTGCTCGACGGCGTTGGTCACCAGTTCATTGATGACCAGTGCCAGCGGGGTGGCGAAGTCGCTGGGCAGTTCCCCAAACAGTCCGGACCGTTCGGTCTTGACCTGCTGCGATGGCGAGGCGACCTCTGCGGAAAGCCTGAACTGGCGGCCGATCAGCTCGTCGAAGTCGACGCTCTGCGCCAATCCTTGCGAAAGAGTCTCGTGGACCAGCGCGATGGTGGCCACGCGACGCATCGCCTGCTCCAGGCCCTGCTTGGCCTCGTCGCTGACCATCCGGCGGGACTGCATACGCAGCAGGGCTGCAACGGTCTGCAGATTGTTTTTCACCCTGTGATGGATCTCGCGGATGGTCGCATCCTTGGTAACGAGTTCCATCTCCCGGCGCCGCAGTTCGGACACGTCCCGGCACAGCACCAGCGCACCAAAGCGCTGCTGCTCATCCCGCAGCGGGATGGCCCGCAGCGACAGGCTCACACCACGGGATTCAATCTCACTACGCCACGGCATCCGCCCCGTCACCACCAGCGGCAGCGTCTCGTCAACCAGCCGCCGGTCCTTCAGCAGGCCGGCGGTCACCTCGGCCAGGGAACGGCCTTCCAGCGACTCGCCGTCGCCCAGCCGCCGGAAAGCAGATACCCCGTTGGGGCTTGCGTACTGCACAATTCCTTCGGCATCGAGCCTGATCAGGCCGTCCCCTACACGAGGCGCGCCGCGGCGCGAACCGGTGGGCGAGGCAAAGTCAGGCCACAGCCCCAGCGTTCCCATCCGGAGGAGATCGTAGGCGCACTGCCGGTACGTCAGCTCCAGGCGGGACGGCATCCGGGAACTGGACAGGTCCATGTGGGTGGTCACCACAGCCAGGGTCCGGCCGTTGCGCACCATCGGCACAGCCTCCACCCGCAACGCCATGTCAGTGCTCCAGTTGGTCTCACTGGACCGCTCGATGGCACGGCTGCTCCAGGCCTTGTCCACCAGCGGCTGCAGGTCCTGCCGGATGGGCTCGCCCACAAAGTCGCCGTGGAACACGGTGTGCGTGGTGGACGGCCTGACGTGCGCCAGCGCCACATAGCCGTGATCCGGGTGCGGGAACCATAACGCCAAGTCGGCGAACGCCAGGTCAGCGACCATCTGCCAGTCGCCCACCAGGAGGTGCAGCCATTCGGCATCGCCCGGCCCGAAATCAGCGTGTTCCCTGATGGGGTCCGTAAAGATTGCCACTGCACCTCCAGTTACGACGCAGGGATTCCTAGCGTCGGACGATTGACCTCAAGAGCCTCAATGCTACCGACAGTGAGGCCATATCGTCGGCCTCAAGCGAGTTGACCTCGTCAAACATGCTCTTTGCCCTGCCCAGCTGCTCGGCATTCTGGCGTTCCCAGTCCTTCAGCCTGTCCTCCGCGGAGTCCCCGGACGCCGTCGACTCGAGTACCGCCGTCGTCATGTCCGAGACGGTGGAATAGAGGTCATCCCGGAGTGCGGCCCTGGCCAGTGCCTGCCACCTGTCCTGGCGCGGCAGGCTGCTGATCCGTTCCAGCAGCGAGTCAGCGTGGAAGCGGTTGAACACTGTGTAGTAAACCGCCGCAATCTCCTCCACCGGCTCCTTACGGGCGTGCACGATCTTGGCGATGTCCAGCAGGACAAAGCTCTCGAAGAGCTCCGCCCACCGGAAGGCAAGCCCGTCCGGGAGGTCCCACGCGCGCGCGGTCTCCAGCCAGTCCGCAACGCGGTCACGGTCATCGCCACGCAGGTAGTCCAGGAGCCGGGCCCGCATCGGGTCCAGGAGCGGCTTGAACTCGGCCACAGTCTCCACAATTGGCCGCGACGTGCCTCCCTGGGCCAGCAGCCACCGGACAGCGCGGTCCAGCAGTCGGCGGATGTCCAGGTGGACGGTGCTCCAGTGCTCTGTGGGGAACGACGCCGGCAGGCTGTTCAGCTCCCCCACCATCGTGTTCAGGTCGAAGATCTCGCGGAGCGCCACGAAGGCCTTGGCCACAGCCACTTCCGTGGCCGAGGTTTCCTCCATAGTCCGGAAGGCGAACGTGATGCCGCCCATGTTGATCATGTCGTTGGCCACCACCGTGGCAATAATCTCGCGCCGCAGCGGATGGGTGTCCAGCTCGGCGTCGAACCGTTCGCGCAACTGCTGCGGGAAGTACGCCCGCAGCGTCCCCCGGAACCACGGATCGTCGGCGAGGTCGCTGTCACGCAGCGACGACGCCAGTTCGATCTTCGCGTAGGCCGCCAGCACCGAGAGCTCCGGTGACGTCAGACCCTGGCCCTGGCCCAGTCGCTCCCGCAGGGTTTCGGTGCTGGGCAGCGCTTCGAGGTCGCGCTTCAGGTCAGCCGATTTTTCCAGCCAGTCCATGAGTCGCTCATAGCTGGGGCTCCACTCGGCCACCCGCATCCGGTCGTTCAGGAGAAGGATGTTCTGGTCCACGTTGTCCTCGAGGACCAGCCGACCTACCTCGTCCGTCATGGAGGCGAGGAAGCCTGCCCGCTCCTCCGGGGTCAGCTTGTCCGCAGCCACCATCCGGTCCACAAAGATCTTGATGTTCACTTCATGGTCGGAGCAGTCGACGCCGGCCGAGTTGTCGATCGCGTCGGTGTTCAGGATGACCCCCTGCAGGGCGGCTTCGATGCGGCCGCGCTGCGTCATGCCAAGGTTTCCGCCTTCGCCAACCACCTTGACCCGCAGGTCCTTGCCGTCCACGCGAATGCTGTCGTTGGCCTTGTCACCCACGGAGGCGTTGGACTCAGTGCTGGCCTTGACGTACGTTCCGATCCCGCCGTTATAGAGCAGGTCGGCGGGGGCGAGCAGGATAGCGCGGAGAAGCTCCGGCGGGCTGAGCTCGGTGGTCGCCTCGGGCAGGCCCAGGGCCGCCCGGACCTGCCGCGAGACCGGAATGGACTTGGCCTGGCGGGCGTACACGCCGCCGCCTTCGCTGATGAGGGATTTGTCGTAGTCGTCCCACGAGGACCGCGGCAGTTCGAACAGCCTCCGGCGTTCCACGAACGACGATTCCGTTTCCGGTGCGGGGTCAAGGAAGATGTGCCGGTGGTCGAACGCTGCCAGCAGCCGGATATGCCGGGACAGGAGCATGCCGTTGCCAAACACATCGCCTGACATGTCGCCCACGCCCACCACGCTGAACGGCTGGGTCTGGGTATCGACGTCGAGCTCGCTAAAGTGACGTTTGACCGACTCCCAGGCGCCACGGGCCGTGATGCCCATGGCCTTGTGGTCGTAACCCACCGAACCTCCGGAGGCGAACGCGTCACCGAGCCAGAACCCGTATTCTGCGGCCAGCCCGTTGGCGATGTCCGAGAACGTGGCCGTCCCCTTGTCCGCCGCCACCACAAGGTAAGAATCGTCGTCGTCGTGCCTGACAACGTCCGACGGCGGCACTACAGTTTCGCCCTCAGCTCCGGTGACGAGGTTGTCAGTGAGGTCCAGCAGGCCCCGGATGAACGTCTTGTAGCTTTCAACACCCTCCGCCATCCAGGCGGCACGGTCCGCGGCAGGATCGGGCAGCCGCTTGGCGAAGAAGCCGCCCTTGGCCCCGGTGGGAACGATGACCGCGTTCTTGACGGTCTGCGCCTTCACCAGGCCAAGGATCTCCGTCCGGAAATCCTCGCGCCGGTCAGACCAGCGCAGGCCGCCGCGGGCCACCTTGCCGAAGCGAAGGTGGACGCCCTCAACCCGCGGGGAGTAGACCCAGATTTCGAACATCGGCCGCGGGAAAGGCAGGCCCTCAATCCGGGCAGGATCGAGCTTGAAGCTCAGGTGCGTCTTGTACTGGAAGTAGTTGGTGCGGAGGGTCGCCTCGATCAGGTTCGCCAAAGTCCGCAGCACACGGTCGGCGTCGAGCGTTGCCACCTCTTCAATGGCAGCTGACAGCTCGCCGCGGACTTTCTCCTGGGCCGCAAGGCGCTCAGTCCCGCTCAGGGCGGGATCGAACCGGGCCGCGAAAAGAGCCGTCAGGGCCTTGGTGACATCGGGATTGGCGAGCAGCGTGTCCGCCATGAAGCCCACCGAGTTGGTATTTCCCATCTGCCGCATGTACCGGGCATAGGCCCGCAGGACAGTGATCTGGCGCCACTGCATCCCCTCACGCAGCACCAGCCGGTCAAAACTGTCCGACTCAACGGCGCCGGATACGGCGGCACCGAACGAGTCAGCCAGCAGCTGTCCCGTGGCCAGCGGATCTATGCCGGCAGGGTATTTCAGCCCGAGGTCATATAGGAAGAAGTCCCGCTGGTCAGCCGTCTCGATCTCAAAGGGCCGCTCATCCAGCACCTCAAGTCCCAGATTGTGGAAGAACGGCAGGATCTGGCTCAGGCTCTTGGGCTCCAGCATGTACAGCTTGACGCGGGCATCCTCCTCCAGGACTTCACCGGCGCCCTTGGGCAAGTACACATGGACGCCCGGCCGTTCCTGCCTGGCACCGGCCGTGCGCTCGGCTTCAGCCCCGTATTTCTCGAACCGGGCGATGTCCTCCAGCGCGTCTTCGACCTCGTAATCCACCCGGTAGCCGGCCGGAAAAGCCTCCGACCAGATCGCGGAAAGCTCCTTCGCCTGCTCATCGGCGCCGCGTTCCCGCAGGACTTCAGCGATGCCCTCACTCCACGAACGGGCTGCCCGGACCAGCCGCGCTTCAAGCTCATCGGCGTTGAAGTGGCTGACCTCGCTGCCCTTGGGCAGGCGGATCCGGAAGAACAGGCGGGCGAGGGCCGATTCGGTCATCCGCGCTTCGTAGTCGATGGACTCAGCCTTGAACGTGGTCCGTAATTCTTCCTCGATGCGGAGCCGGACATTGGTGGTGTACCGGTCACGCGGAAGGTAGACCACCGCGGACATAAAACGGCCGTAGATGTCCGGCCGGAGGAACAGCCGGGTCCGCCGCCGCTCCTGCAATCTCTGGATGCCGGTTGCGGTGGCCGCCAGGTCCTCGGTCTCGATCTGGAACAGCTCGTCGCGGGGGTAGGTCTCCAGGATCCCCAAAAGGTCCTTGCCGGAGTGTGAGTCCGGCGGGAAGCCGGCATTGCCCAGCACGGCGTCCACCTTTTCGCGCACGACGGGGATGTTCCGGACGGATCCGGCGTAGGCACTGGTTGCGAACAGGCCGATAAAGCGGCGCTCGCCGTTGACGTTGCCGGCCGCGTCGAAACTCTTCACGCCGATGTAGTCAAGGTACGCGGGGCGGTGGACGGTGGACCGT
Organism: Arthrobacter sp. UYNi723; assembly: GCF_054057635.1. Classification (NCBI taxonomy): domain Bacteria; kingdom Bacillati; phylum Actinomycetota; class Actinomycetes; order Micrococcales; family Micrococcaceae; genus Arthrobacter; species Arthrobacter sp. UYNi723. Next base: position 138,771 of record NZ_JBSRZM010000001.1, on the reverse strand, counting down.
GAGTTTGCCTTGGTGATCACCAGCGCCCGCTTTTCGCGGGCCTTTTTTCGGCCGGCGTCGGTGAGATGCTGCATATGCGGCGCGCCCGGCTTCGCCCGGAGCAATCCGAGACCGCTGTCTTCACGCAGTTCCAGTACATCTTCACCGTCGACGGTGACGAGGTCGTACTCACGGTATCCAAGGAAAGTGAAGTTGCCGTCGTCGAGCCAGCGCAGGAGATCCTGCGCCTGCCGCAGTTCGGCAATCTGGGCCGGGTGGGACACCTGGTCGAGGCTCGCGGCAATCTGTTGGGCCTTGTTGCGCATCTTGGGCCAGTCTTCGACGGCGGCGCGCACGTCTCCCAGGATGCGGTCCAGCCCGTCCAGCAACGACGCCCTTGCCTCGTCGGAGACGCGGTTGATTTCCACGGCGATCCACGACTCCATGTGGGAGGCGTTTTCGCCCTGCGCGATGAGGTGCGACAGCATGGGCATCGCCGCCGTATCACCGCTGGACAGACCGATGTGGGAGGGGACGCGGTCAACTTTAACCAGCTGCCCCGTTTCCCGGTTCCGGGTCACCACGAACAGCGGATGAAGCACAAGCCCGATGGCGGCGTTCTGGCGCACAAGCTCGGCGTTGACCGAGTCGACAAGGAAAGGCATATCGTCCGTGACGACATAGACGACGCTGCTGTCCGCCTCGTTAACGATGGAAACCTGTGCCTGGCCCGGCTGCCGGTTCGCGGCCACACCCCGGTGGGTTTCCGCCCGGCTGGCCAGCGCCTCCGGGGAATAGGTCCGGGCATCCTCTTCGGCCAGATGCTGGTAGTAGTCCGCGAGGAATCCCTCCCGGTCACCAATGGCCAAGGCTTGATCCTCCACGCTGGATCCAGACGACATCAACAAACGCCTCCATCACAAGTTTGATGCTGCACCGTCGCAGCTCCTACGGCGAGCCTAACCCTTTCGGCGACGCCTCGGTGTGGAAGAAAATACAGAGGATCGCGAAGATCGCTGGACAGGTGCACAAACCAATTCAGCGATCGCCTGCCTGAGCTTGGAATCCGGCGCCGTTTCGAGCAGCAGAGAGCCGCCGAGCAGCGCCGCATCAGCTGCGGGGCTGTCCGCCGGCAGGAAGACCGCGATCTGCGACGACGGACCATACCGTTCCCACGCATCCTTCAGCTGGCGTTCCGGGGACCTCCCCACCGCCGCCGCCCGGACCTTGTTCATCACCACAACAGGCGACACCTGCGGGACTGCCATCTCGAGCTCCGCGAGTCCGCGGACCAGCCGGGGAACCCCCACCGGATCGGCGGCCCCCACGGCATAGACGGCGTCCGCCAGTTCCAGGCTCCGCAGGGTCGCGGCATTCCGGCGCGGAGCCATCGTGTCGAAGCTGAGTTCCTCGTCCGCCTCCAGGCAGAAGCCGGTGTCCACAACCACGACGTCGGCAACCTCCTTCGCGCGTTCCAGCACCAGCGACAGGGCTGCTGCCCGTAGTTCGGTCCACCTGTCCGCCCGGGTGATCCCGGTCAGGACTCGGAAAGTTCCAAGCTTGGTGGTGACCGGTGTGGCCACCTTCAGCAGCGCATCGGCGTCGAGCAGTCCCTGGTCCGCAAGCCGGCAGGCCTGCGCGATCCCCGCAGATTCATCCAGCAGGCCCAGGACTGCGGCGATGCTGGCCCCGTAACTGTCGGCGTCGACGAGGAGCACGGACTTCCCATCCGCAGCCAGTTCCCCTGCGATGTTGGCCGCGACGAAAGTCCGGCCGGGTGAACCGGCGGGACCCCACACGGCAATGATCTTGCCCGCCCCGGAGGCCTGCGGCACGTCCGCCTGGTCTGCGGGACGCTGACGCAACGCAGCGCTGGTGTCCCCCAGCCCGCTCCCGAACGTTGCATCCCTGGCGGTGCCTGTCAGCTGGGCAACGGCCTCGGCAATCCTGCCGGCCAGGGCGGCGGACTCTACTCCGGTCAGTGCGGAGGCCACACCGATCCCGCGCAGCCTGGCAGCCTCGTCGGCGTCATCCGTGAGGGCGATGATCGCCACGCCCACGGCACCGAGCCGATCAACGAGCGAAGCAGTCAGGCCCTCGCAGCCGTCGGCCACAACCGCGGCCCGTGCCAGGCCGCTCTGGCAGGCCGCCAGCAGTTCCGTCAGTTCGGTGCAGCGCCGGACCACCGTGACCGGACCGTGGAGCCGCTCCAACCCGCCCACCACGTCCTCGCGGGCCTGACCCACGGTGACCACGGGGATACTCATGAGGCCCCGCCCGGGTTCCACACCACTGAAATCTTGGCCTGGTTCGCCTGCGCGCCGAGGATGGCCGGCATCTGGCCGTCGGCAACCAGCACCATCAGCACCGTATTGCGGGAGGACCCCAAGGCCGTGGAGCTGGCGGTCACCTGTGCAATTTCCGCGCCGGGCAGCAGGAGCTTCGGCTCACTGAAGCCGTTGCGGGCATCCGGCAAGGCAACCCAGACGTCCACCCGGGTCCCTGCAACCGCCTGCGGCGGCAGTGCTTCCTCAATGGTCACGGCCACGGGCTTGCGGTCCAACGAATCCACAGTGGCCAGACTTTCCTTGGGCACCAATTGGTTCTTGCCGATTCTTTGGACTGCGACCAACCCGTCAGGGAGCCCTGCTTCAACGGTGACGTAATGCTGTTCGGTCTCACCCAGGCGGACCTTGGCCCGGACCACATTGTCCGCGGTCAGCTTCTCACCCACCGCAATGGAGTCCCGGGCGGCGTAAACCTCGGTTGTCTGATCAGCGCTGCCAACCAGCGAGATCACTCCCACCACCGATGCCAGGACCAGCAGCACGCCAACCAGCAGCCGGGGATCCTTCCACGACGGCGGTTTCAGCCTGGCACCTGTAGTAACAGCATCGTGGCTCATGCTCTTCTCCCCCTAGCTCAGGTCCAGGCGGCTGGCTGCGTCCGGACACCTCATTGTTACGGCATGGGCCCCGGAACAAAAGTCAAAAGACCAAACAACATCAAACTGTGGATAACCGCACCAGATGACGCCTTCAATGGCAAAATGGAGCTATGCCCAGATTCCTGACTCTCGCCGATGTTGCTGAACAGCTGCAAATCAACTCGCCGGCGGCCTATGCCTTGGTCCGCAGCGGAGAACTGAAGGCCATCCAGGTGGGTGGGCGCGGGCAGTGGCGCGTCGAGGAAAAGATGCTGGAGCAATACATCGAAGAGCGTTACGCCGAGGCCAGCCGCATGATCCAGGAAGCCAAAGCCAAGCAAGGCTGATTCTGGCTTGCGAGTCAGCCCTCGCAACCGCTTGTCCACTGAGTTTTTGTCCAGATAATCGCCTCAAACGGGCGGCAAAGTCCCATTAGGTGCCAGTTGGACATTTTGCGTTTGACGGCGCGGGGAACGGTGCGTTGTCGGCGTGGGGGCAGGAGTTCGTGGAGGATCTCCCGGCAGAAGATGGTGAAGGCTTCAGCCAGCCTGTGAGGGGGAAAAAGCCGGGCGCCCGGCGAGGGATCGCCGCGCGGCCCGGAGGGTGCGTGTAAACGAGAACTGGAGGGGGTCTTCGTCGAATTCCGCGGCGACGGCGCCGATGAGGGACCGGATCGCGTAGTGCGCGCACAGGTAGCCGTAGATTTCCTGCAGCACCCCGTCGGGTGTTTTGGAGCGCAGGACGATGTCGGGGCCACGCTGGTGGGTTTTCAGTTCGTCGAAGCTGGACTCAATTTCCCAGCGGCGGGCATAGAGGCCGGCCAGGTCCTCGGAGGAAGCAGCGGCAGGGTCCAGGATCGTGGTGATCAGCAGGAACGTGCTGATCTCCTCGCCGGTGGTGACCTCGTACTCGATCACCCGGACCGGGATCCCGTTGCTGTCCTGGCGCCGGTCTTTGGTGGACGGATACACGGCCGACAGGTAGGACCCGTCCTCGAACTCCTCAAGAACGGGCAGCACGCTGTTGGCTTTCATCCGCCACAACAACGCCGCCCCCGTCGCGGCACTGTCCTTCCAAGCGGTGTAGGAGAAGAACCCGCGGTCGGCCATGGCCAACATGTCCTTGGCCAGGTCTGCGAGGAGGGCCGGATACATATCGTGTTCGGAGGTGTGATAGCCCGAGACCACTGCGGAGGTGACCGCATGGGTGCCGCACTCCACCAGGCCCAGCACCCGTGCCTGCGGAAACGCGCTCTTGAACTCCGTTTTCGTCCCCGGCCGGCCATACGCCCGCTCGTTCGCGGGGGTGTCGGCCAGATCCAGGGTGGTCCCGTCCACGGACATCAGCCGCCATTGCCTGTAGAACCCGGGACCGCCCGGGACTGCGAACGGCTTCGCGACCTCGGCGAACAACTCCACCATCACCGCGGACCCCAACCGGTTCCTCGCCTTGTAAATGCCTGCTTTCGTCGGCATCGTCCACTCACGGAACCGGCCCGCCAGCCACTCCATCCCGGCCAGCAACGACCGCATGACCTCCTCATACGAACCATTGGAAAACAACGCCAAAGCCATCACGTAATAGACCATCAACCGCGACGGCAACAACCGATTCCGCTGCTCCAACGCCCCAGTACGCCCGATCACCGCGTCGACCACATCAGCCGGGAAGACCCGCGTCAACACACCAAGAGAAACGTGGTCACTCAACCGCTCGGGACCCTCCGGGGTCACCCATCCACTACGCGCCATGCCGAAAGATTAACACACCCGAGCTAAGTAAACGGCATTGCCATTAGGTGGACAAAAACTTCGGCCCGCGGCTACAGTTCCCCTGCACTCCGTGACCGCAGGGCACCCAGCGCCGCAAACGGAATCGTGGCTACCTGCCGAACCTGTGATGCACGCCGGGGCTCCCCGGGGCTGACCAGCGCCAGGTCCAAAAAGTCACTGCCCACCCGGTCGATGACTCCGGCCAGCCCGTTATCCCTTTCCGGCGCGTGGCGCAGAGTGACTGCAAGTTCGGCCCGGTCCCGCGCCAGGCCCCGCAGCGCATGCGCCAATCCGATCCGGCGCCGCACCTGCGAAGTCTCGGCCACTGAGCCGCGGCCAAGGCCCGCATAGCGTGCCACCGCGCCGTACGGGACCAGGACCTGGTGACGCAACTCGTTCAGGACCAGCGCATCAGCGCCGGCATGGCTCAGGGTTCCTTCGAAGGCGCGGCCACACGCCAGGTACACGGCTACGTGGCTGTTCAGGGAACCCCGCAAGCGGTCAGCCAGAGCGACGGAGGCTGTTTCCGCTCTTGCCCGCTCAGAGATCTCGGCATCGACGGCCAGCCGCTCGCCCTCGGCGAACTGTGCCTCAATATCACTGAACAGAGCATCCCAACGCATGGGGCCAAGCGTAGGGTGCGGGTTTGTTCGCGGTCAATTCACCAACGACTTCACTCCAGTCTCTGGACAAATCCAGTACAGCTGCGTCAAACTGAACCTAGATTTATCAAACAGCATCAAACTGCATCAAACATGAGATAGGAACATCATGACGGCAGCTACAGCACGTGGGCTCCGCGCAGACGCCGTCATGGCGGCGTCCATCCTCCTGTTGGGATTCTTCCTCTGCGTTGCCGGCGGGGGCATGGTGGGTCGATGGCAACTGTCCACAGCACGCCGGCAAGGCCCGGACCTCGATGACCTACTTGGTGCCGTGGCGGTCGCCGCCGGGCTGGCCATCGTGGCGTGGTGGATCTTCTCGATGGTTTTGGCGTCAGCGGCTGCCGTCCTGGACAGGTGCGGCAGGCGGCGGGCCGCCGACAGGGCCGGCAAGTGCTGCCCGGCATTTATGCGCCGGCTCGCTGTGGCCGCACTGTCGGTGCAACTGCTGTCGGCACCGCTGGCTCACGCAGCCGTCCCACCAGCCGGACCCGCCTGGGTACCCACGCAGGAAGTGGCGGTCCAGGACGTACCGGACCACGGCACAGCCATCCAGGCCCAGTGGTCTCCCACAAACGGCCACCGGCAGTTCCCGGAACCGGAGGGCAAACACCCCGCAGACACGGGAGGACAGACCACCGAAACTCCTGCGGCGGCGGTCCGGCCAGACTGGCGTCCCAGCCCGCCGGTCCCGGACCCCGGCCTGCTGGCGGCCCAGCCCGTCCGGGCGGAACAGGGCCCACCGGCGCCATTGAGTGAGGTGACGGTACTGGCGGGCGACACACTCTGGGACATCGCCTCCCGCCACTTGGGCCCGGCGGCTTCGGATGTGGATGTCGCCTTGCACTGGCCCCGCTGGTACGAGGCCAACAAATCCCGGATCGGCGAAAGCCCGCATGTCCTACTGCCCGGGCAGATTTTGAAAGCACCTTCCACGGCCTAACCGACGTTCCGATATTCATCAGCTCACGATTAAGGGGAATCACATGTACGCAGTTACGCCAATCCGCTCCGCCACGGTCGACCCGGGCGGCGCGGCAGCAGTCCGCCAGGTTCCTCCGCGCACCACTACCGCGCCGGTCGTGCCGCTGCGTGCGGCAGACGAAGCCTCCGAAATCCTGGCGATCACACGCAATACCGTGCAGGCGGCCATGGAAGTCCTCGCCGGCATCCGGCCGATCCACCAGCTCGCCCGCCGTCTGGATCCGCGTTGCCTCGCCGTGCTGCAGCACCGTGCGGCCTTGATCCGCCGCGAACAGTCGCGCTCTGCCTCGCCGTCCCTGGCCCGGCTGCACAAGAACTCCATCGTGCGTTCAGTCCGCGCCTGCGAGGTCGCCCCGGGCATCTATGAGGCAAGCGCCGTGGTGGTGGATGACATCCGGGCACGGGCTGTAGCGGTCCGGCTTGAGCGCAGCAAGCAGGTCTGGCGCGTGACCGAGCTTATAGTCGGCTGAGCCGCTTGCCCACGAATGCAAAAGTGCCCGGAGCTGAGGCTCCGGGCACTTCCAGTGTCGAACTATTCCAGTGACGATCTATTGCAGTGCCGACCTACGGCTGATCAGTCTCAGCCCCTGCTGTCAGCGGCGCTTTTTCCTGGCCGGACGCTTGGTGGCGTCCTGCGCTGCAGCCTTTGCGGGATTTCCGGACCGTGAAGAGACACGACCCTCCACCCGGGTCTGGGATGCGCCGTCTTCGCCGGGAGCCGTGTACTGCAGCTGGGCCGGCTTCTCCGGCGCTTCCAGGCCGGCAGCGTGGATCTGCGGTTCAACGTGCTCGGTGTGGCCACCTGCTGCGTCGGGCACCACCACATCCTGGGCTGGGGTCACCTCAACTTCAAGGTTGAACAGGAAACCGACGCTTTCCTCGCGAATGGCCTCCATCATGCTCTGGAACATTACGAAGCCCTCGCGCTGGTATTCCACCAGCGGGTCACGCTGTGCCATGGCGCGCAGGCCGATGCCTTCCTTGAGGTAGTCCATCTCGTACAGGTGTTCCTGCCACTTGCGCCCGATGACCGAGAGCACCACGCGGCGTTCCAGCTCGCGCATGCTCTCTGCGCCGATGGTCTCTTCCCGAGTCTGGTAGACCACACGTGCGTCGGAGAGCAGCTCCTCCTTCAGGAATTCAACAGTGAGCTTGGACTTGCCGCCGGCTTCCTCGATGATCTCTTCCGCTGTGACGCTGACGGGGTAGAGCGTCTTGAGGTTGGTCCACAGCTGGGTGTAATCCCAGTCGTCGCCATTGCCTTCGGCCGTGGCGGAGTCGATCAGGGCGGTGATGGTGTCCTCCACGAAGAACTGGACCTTCTCGTGGAGGTCGTCACCTTCGAGGATCCGGCGGCGGTCACCGTAGATGGCTTCGCGCTGGCGGTTCAGGACGTCGTCGTACTTGAGGACGTTCTTGCGCTGCTCGGCGTTGCGGCCTTCAACCTGGCCCTGGGCAGACGCGATGGCCCGCGAGACGAGTTTCGATTCCAAGGCCACATCATCCGGGACCGAACTGTTCATCAGCCGTTCGGCCGCGCCGGAGTTGAAGAGCCGCATCAGGTCATCGGTCAGGGAGAGGTAGAAGCGTGATTCGCCGGGGTCGCCCTGGCGGCCGGAACGGCCACGGAGCTGGTTGTCGATGCGGCGGGATTCGTGCCGCTCAGTTCCCAGGACATACAGCCCGCCGAGGTTCAGCACTTCCTCGTGTTCGTCCTTCACGGACTGCTTGGCCGCCTCCAGGGCAGCCGGCCAGGCGGCTTCGTACTCTTCGGAATTCTCTTCCGGGTCCAGCCCGCGCTTGGCCAGGTCGGCCACCGCGGTGAATTCGGCGTTGCCGCCCAGCATGATGTCAGTGCCTCGGCCTGCCATGTTGGTGGCCACCGTGACAGCACCGTTGCGTCCGGCCTGCGCAACGATGGCCGCTTCACGGGCGTGGTTCTTGGCGTTGAGGACTTCGTGCCTGATGCCCTCCTTGGCGAGCAGCCCGGAGAGGTATTCGCTTTTTTCGACACTCGTGGTGCCCACGAGGATCGGTTGGCCCTCTTCGTGACGCTCGGCAATGTCCTTCACGACGGCGTCAAACTTCACCTTTTCGTTCTTGAACACGAGGTCCGACTGGTCGAGACGCTGCATGTCCCGGTTGGTGGGGATCGCCACCACGCCGAGCTTGTACGTGCCCATGAACTCGGCGGCCTCAGTCTCGGCGGTGCCGGTCATGCCTGCCAGCTTGGAGTACATCCGGAAGTAGTTCTGGAGCGTCACGGTGGCCAGGGTCTGGTTTTCGGCCTTGATCTCCACGGCTTCCTTGGCCTCGATTGCCTGGTGCATGCCCTCGTTGTAGCGGCGCCCGGCCAGGATGCGGCCAGTGTGTTCGTCAACGATCAGCACTTCGCCGTCGAGGATGACGTAGTCCTTGTCCCGCTTGAACAGTTCCTTGGCCTTGATGGCGTTGTTCAGGAACCCGATGAGCGGAGTGTTCGCGGATTCGTAGAGGTTCTGGATGCCCAGGTAGTCCTCCACCTTTTCGATGCCGCTCTCCAGGACGCCGACGGTGCGCTTCTTCTCGTCCGCCTCGTAGTCCTCGCCGGCCTTCAGGCGCTGCACCACCTTGGCAAATTCGCTGTACCACCGGTTGGTGTCGCCCTGGGCAGGGCCGGAAATGATGAGCGGCGTGCGGGCTTCATCGATGAGGATGGAGTCGACCTCATCAACAATGGCGAAGTTGTGGCCGCGCTGGACCAGTTCTGACTGGTCCCACGCCATGTTGTCTCGCAGGTAGTCAAAGCCGAATTCGTTGTTGGTGCCGTACGTGATGTCCGCGGCGTACTGCTGCCGGCGCACCGCGGGATCCTGGTTGGACAGGATGCAACCGCTGGTCAGGCCAAGGAATCGGTAGACCCGGCCCATGAGGTCTGACTGGTATTCGGCAAGGTAGTCGTTCACCGTGATGACGTGGACGCCATTGCCGGTGAGGGCATTAAGGTAAGCCGGCGCGGTGGCCACGAGGGTCTTGCCTTCGCCGGTCTTCATTTCGGCGATATTGCCCAGGTGGAGGGCGGCGCCACCCATAAGCTGGACGTCAAAGTGACGCATGCCCAGGGTGCGGGATGAGGCCTCGCGCACGGCGGCGAATGCCTCGGGGAGGAGATCGTCCAGTTGCTCGCCGTCCCGGTGGCGGGCGCGGAGGTGGTCAGTTTCCTCCCGGAGCTCAGCATCCGTGAAGGTTTTGAACGAGTCTTCGAGCGCATTGATGGAGTCGGCATAGTTCCGCAGTTGCCGCAGGGTTTTTTTGTCACCCGTGCGGAGAAGTTTTTCGATAAGTGATGCCACGTGAAGATACTCCCAGTCTTATGCTGCCGAATTCTGGCGTTTTTAGTCTACGGGAGAGACACCGGCCACGCGGCCGGTGTTCCCTGAGAGCGGAGCGGACCGGCGCGGTGACGCAGGGCGGCGCCGAGGGACTCCGCCAGGTCCCCGATCGGGCTGACCACAATGTCTTCCAGCTCCAGCCATTCGGCCACCAGTTCCAGCTCGGCGGCGAGCTCGACGGCGGTCCCTGGCGGTGCGTCCGGCTCACCGTTGGCGGACCTGACCAGCAGATTTCCTGCCGCACGGTCCGCTTTAAGGTCCACCCGCGCCACGATGGTGTCACCCAGGAGAAAGGGCAGGACGTAGTACCCGAAGCGTCGGAGGTGCGCGGGCGTGTAAATCTCGATCCGGAAGTGGAACCCGAAGAGCTCCTCAAGCCGGCGCCGCTCGAAGACCAGGGAGTCAAAGGGACTGAGCAAGGCCCGCCCTGCCGTCCGCCGCGGCATTGTAGCGTCGGCATGGAGGAATACCTTCCGGTCCCAGCCTTCGACAGCCACCGGCTCGAGCCTCCCGATGCTGACCAGATGGTCCACCGAGGCGGCGGCCGCCTTGACCGGTGTACGGAAGTAGTCCGCGAAGCACTTCACGGTTCCGATGCCATGGGCTTGCGCGGCCGCGTCGATGAGCCGATGCATGGCCTCAACAGGGTCCGGCGTGGCTTCGAGGGCCAGCCGGCGCGGCAGCACCCTAGCCGTCAGCGTGTACTTTCGCTCGAACTGTTCGGTTCTGGACGCCGCGGAAATGGTGCCCGCCTCGAACAGGTCTTCAAGCACGCGTTTGACGGCGTTCCAGTTCCATCCCCAGTTGTCGTCCCGCCGGTCCTCCACGTGCCCGATGTTCACCGTCAGTTCCGCCGCCGTCATGGGCCGCCCTGCGGCCAGGGCGTCGAGGATCTTTCCCGCCACCGCGTCGCGCAGGTCCGGGTCGAGGGCGGACGCACCCACCCATGTGCGTTTCTGCCACAAACGGAGGTCCTGGAAGTGCTCGGGCCGGATGAAGCTGGCCTCGTGCGCCCAGTACTCCATCATGCGTCGGGGAGGCGAACTGGCCATCCGCTGAAGAATGGTGCGGTCATAGTTGCCGAGCCTTGAAAAGAAGGGCAGAAAGTGACTGCGGGACAACACGTTGACGGAATCGATCTGGACAAGCTGGATCCGGGCAAAGGTACGGCCCACCGTCCGTGAGGTCACGGGGCCGGCGGGCCGTCCTTTGTCGAGTCCCTGAGCTGCCAAGGCGATCCGCCGGGCCTGGATAAGGCTCAGCGTCGCTGGCACATCAGTCCTTTCATTGAGGGGTGTGAACCGCCCTAGACTTTTGCAGCCTCGTCATCGGAACGGTAGGCGAGGATTTTTTCTTCGACGGCGGTGTCCCCCGGTTCGCATTCGTGGTCCAGCGTGATCACCCCGTACGTCCAGCCACGGCGCCGGTAGACCACCGAGGGCGTGTTGGTGGCCTTATCCACAAACAGGTAGAAATCGTGGCCCACGAGCTCCATGTTGTCCACAGCATCGTCAAGGGTGAGGGAGGCCGCAGGGAAAACTTTGCGCCGGATCAGCACCGGGGAGTCCCCTGCCGGAATGTCGTTTTCGACATCGTAGGGCGATCGTTCAGCAGGTGCTGCCTGGGGTTCGCTGCGATGGCTCGCCTCGACGTAAAGGGGCTCACTGGTACTTGCGGGTTCCAGTGTCGCGGTGGCCTCACGCACTGCCTTGGGGGTGTGGCGCCCGTGGTGGACCTTCTTGCGGTCCTTGGCGCGGCGGAGACGTTCCAGCAGTTTGGTGTAGGCGAGATCGAACGCAGCGAATTTGTCTGCGGCGCTGGCTTCGGCACGGATTACGGGTCCCCGGCCCAGAACCGTCACTTCAACGGTGAGCTGGTCGCCGGTCTGGCGCGCATTCGTTTCCTTGGAAACCTTCGCGTCAACCCGCTGGACCTTGTCGCCAAGTGACTCGATCTTCGAGATCTTCTCACCGGCGTATTCGCGGAAGCGGTCTGAGACCGTCAGATTTCGTCCGCTAATCATAAACTCCATGGTGCCCTCCAAATGACTTCGGTGACACGACGGCGGCACATCCCACGGGCCGATCTGCTTGACAGTCGAGCCCCTTTCCGAGCCGCCATCGAAAGGTACAACTTGTTCTTGGTACCCACAACCGACGTTAGTTCATAGCCACCTGTTATTCATCCTTTCTTCGTTTATTTTTTTCTAAGACGGGCAGCGTTCCGCCAGCTCCCGGGGCGGGCTATTCGCCGCCAGCTGAATCCGGCGGGCGTGTCGCGGCAAGGACCACCGCCCCCACCACCACGGCGCCGCTGACGTGCAGCGCGCGGGCTGCTTCCGCGAGTGTGGCCCCCGTGGTGAGAACGTCGTCGACAATGATGCAGCGGCGTCCGGCCACCCGCGCGCGCTGGCGTTTCGGGACCTTCATGGACCCCTTGACCCGGCTCGCCCTGGCCCCGCGGCCGAGTCCCTTTTGGCCTCCAGGCAGCCGCTCCAGTGCGGCGCGGCGCCAGGATTTCCGGATCACGTCCACCACAGGTGTACCGCGGATGGTGGTCCCCCGACGCAACTCTGCGAGCAGGAGGTGGACCGGGCTGAATCCCCTCTTGATGTAGCCGGCCGTACTGCTGGGCACCAGAACCAGGCAGACGCCGTCGACGCCGGCCACGGCCGCGGCAATGCCCTGCCCCAGTCCCCGCGCCAGGACTGACGTGAGCTGGTGCTGGCCATGGCTCTTGAACGACAGCACGGCCTGCGCCAGCTCCTCGCGGTACACGCCGGCCGCCACCACGGGAAGGATCAGGCCGCCGTCGACGTTCATCAGGGCCGGCGCCTGCTCCTCTGCCCGGAACGGGTGCCTGGTCAACAGGCGGACGTGGCGTTCGCACATGACGCACAGGGCCAGGTCCTCCGCACCGCAGCAGACGCAGTCCACAGGGACGGCAAGTGCCAGCAGCTCCGCGGCGGCCACGCCCATCTGGTCGGCGGCCCGCAGCCAGCGGTGGCGGTGGCCGCCGCGATGCTTGGCGGACTGCAGCGGAGGCGGCAGGAGGTCCGGATCCAGGCTTGCCGCATTTCTGGCGGGACTTCCCCCGGAGCGGCCCCCAACGCCGCCCCCGGACCGGCGCGCAGGCGCGTGGCGAGTAGGCGGGTGGCGGGCAGGCGGGTGGCGAGCAGGAGGACATCCGGGCTGAACTTCGGTCACACCTCATGGTGGCCTGCCGGCCGCGGCCCCGGAACCTCTGGTCCGCGCTATGTGGAAAGCTACCCAGGGAATGAGGGGTCGATGGGGCCCTTCAGCTGGGGCGACCAGCCGTTGCCGAGCCGCTGGAAGATGCCCTCGGCCGACTGGCCGTAAATTTCCTCCAGCCCGTTGCCGGCGCTGAGCCACACAAGGCCGGGCCACGGCGCCAACTGCTGGGGTTGTCCGGAGGTGAGGGACAGCAGCTCCGGCGTGACGTTCGAACCTGCCGAGGCTTTCATCACGGCGACCGTTGTGTCGTTCACCCAGACGCCCTGGTCCGGGTCACCGGAAGCCACCAGCGTGATCGGGGCAGTCAGTTCCCGGGGTGTCCCGTCGGCGTTCCGGACGATCCCGGCAATCTGCACCTTCGTCTTGCCCTTCTGTTCCGAAATGACCAGCGCCCGGACGCCCTCGCGGGAGATCCTCAGCTCCTTGACGGTTCTTCCGGCCAACCACGACGGCGTGAGCGTAACGGTGGGAACGGCGGCACCTTCGGCGACTCCGATGGGCCGGTAGGCCACCACCTCCGTACCGCCGGTAGCTCCCGGCCCTGCGGCCCACACCCAGTCATGAATACTGAAGGACGGGTGCGTAATGGTGCTGCGCGTTGTCAGCGCACGGGCGGGCTGTCCCGGCACCATGCTGTAGAGCGTCGTCCGGCTTTCGTTGAGGAAGGCAACGGTCTGGGACACCGGGGATTCCGACGGGTAGCGGGGCCCGAGCGATGAAACTGGCTGCATATCCGGCAGCGGGGACACCCTGTTGTTTTCGTAGCGAACCAGCTCATTGCCGCTGACCGCGATCTCGCGGACCGGCACGTTTTTGTCCCGCACCGGGGGCAACACCGAACCGTTGTCTTCGACGCGGACCAGGTCCTGGTTGGCATGCAACTCCACATTAACGACGTCGGGCTGGCTGCGGAACGTGAGCGAAAGCTGCGTTTGCATCCGGAGCCTGTCCTCCGTGGACGCCTCGGTGAGTTCCTTGGCGGTGAGGTCCACCTGCGCTGCGCCGGACACCACCGGAACCGATTCGCGGGCGAGTTTGATGCCGGACGGGAAGGCGCTCACCACCGCGCCGCGAAGGTACGGCGCGGGGCCGGCCAGCAGGGCACTGGTCATGGCTTTGACGGTCTTGTTCTTGATGAACCAGCGGACGTCAGGCACGGCATAGGTGAAGCTGGGATCGTAGAAGTAGATAGGGTAGGCGCCGTAGATGACCTTGAAGGTTTCCTCCGGGATCGCTGTTCCGTCCGGGATCGCTGAGATCCGCCATTCGCCGTCCACCTGGGTGAGAGTGGCCGGAATGTTCTCGATGGTGCCTTCGGGCATCTGGGTGGCGATGCCGTCAACATCCACGCTGTACGCAACGTCCAGCTGGTAGTTGTAGACGTTGTCGACGCCGGTGCCCACCACTTTCGCCTCGCGGTACACCAGCGCGCGCTGGTCGGGTTTCCAGGATACTGACGCTGCCTGCGTCAGGTATTCGCGGGCCACCGCGTAGTCACCCTCGTATCCGGTACCGGCACGGTAGAAGTAATCAATGATGTTTTCCGGAGTAGCGCCGGGCTGGGGAGCGGCCGGGAGGAACACCGGTGCGTTGACGTTGCCGGCGCTGCCTTCCGCGCTCTTCCCCACGGGCCCGGCCGTGGGAATCCGCGCGCAGGAGGCCAGCACCAGGACAACGACGAACAGCACAACGCTCCTCTTCAGCATCGCCCGCACTTTTCGTCCCGTCATGAAGACTCCTTCGGTGTTGCGCCCGTCCCGGCAGGGGTACGCCCGGCGCCCTGGCCACGCCCGCCGCCAGCGGGGACATCAGGCGCCCCAGTGGGGCCGGGCCCAAGGACCAGCACGTTTTTCGAATGTGGGACGTCGGGGAGGATGATGTCCTCAGGCTCAAGCTGCACAGGTGAGCGGTCGATCTCCTCGCCCTGGCGCAACGGAATGGTCAGCCGGAAGTTGGCCCCTCTACCCTTGTTTCCCCATGCCTGCAGCCAGCCGTTATGGAGTTTGGTGTCTTCCATTGCGATGGACAGGCCCAGTCCGCTGCCTCCGGTGGTGCGGGCCCGCGCCGGATCCGCACGCCAGAACCGGTCAAAGACCCGGGCGGCCTCGGCCGGGGTCATGCCGATCCCCTGATCCCGGACTGCAACTCCCACCGCTGACTGGTTGGCTGAGACAGTCACGGTGACCGGCCTGCCTTCGCCATGCTCCACTGCATTCAGGATGAGGTTCCGCAGGATCCTGTCGATCCTCCTGGCGTCCATCTCCGCGACAATTCCCACGGCGGGAGCCCGGAGGATGATCTCCGAGCCGTACTCGGCCGCGACGGGCGCTGCCCCGTCAATGACATGGGCGATCACCTGCAGGATGTCCTCGGGCTCGGCGTCGAGCATGGCCACGCCGGCGTCGAAGCGGGAGATCTCGAGCAGGTCGGCCAGCAGGGACTGGAACCGCTCCACCTGGTTGTACAGGAGTTCCGCGGAGCGCTTGTTGATGGGGTCGAAGTCGTGGCGGGCGTCGTACAACACTTCCGCGGCCATCCGGACGGTGGTCAGGGGCGTGCGGAGCTCGTGGGAGACGTCGGAGACAAACCGCTGCTGCATCTGGGACAACATGGCCAGCTGGGTGATCTGCTCCTGGAGGCTGGCGGCCATGTGATTGAACGATGCCCCGAGGCGGGCAACCTCGTCTTCGCCTTTGACCACCATCCGCTCCTGCAATTGGCCGGCAGCGAGCTTCTCCGACACCAGGGCAGCGTGGCTGACCGGGCTGACAACATTGCGGGTGACGTACCAGGCGATGGCCCCGATCATCAGCACCAGCACCGCGCCGCCGGCCAGGAGGACGCCCTGGATTTCGTCGAGCGTCTGCTGGGCGGTGTTGACGTCATAGATCAGGTAGAGCTCGTACACGGTCCCATTGAAGGTCACCAGGTTGCCCACGGCGATGCCCGGCCTGTCCTCGGTACCTACCGGAATCACGGTGGAGGCCCAGTACTGGTCCTTGCCTGAATCCTGTACCGCCGTACGGAGTTCAGGCGGGATGACGCTGACGGTCAGTTGGTCCGAGGCCCGCGACTCTACCCAGCGGTTCCGGGGCTTGGTCTGTTCGGGCTTGGCTTCGAAAACGTAGCGGCGCTGGATGACGGAGCCGCGGCCCTCCACTGCGTTCAAAGTGTCGTAGACCAGGGTGATGACGCTGGACTGGTCGGTGACCTGGGCGCCGTCGAACGTCTCCTGGACCTGCTTGACGTAGTAACGGGTCTCGGATTCGGCCTGGGTGAGGCGCTCCTGGAACAGGTTGTTGGCGATCTGGTTGGACAGGTAGGCGCCCACGGCGCCAAAGGATGTCACGGCCAACAGCAGGGTAGTGAGGACTGTCCGGAACTGCAGGGACCGGCGCCAGCGTCGACGCATGGCCCGCCCGGCAAAACGGACCGCAGGGAAGAAACGGGTCACGCCGAGACGGACAAGGCGGCCCACCCGTAGCCCCACGATTACTCCACGGCGCCGCCAGATCCGTGCTCGGAATGGCAGCGTTGCAAGCTCCGACGGCAGCGCATCCGTGTGCTCCGGGCCCTTGGCTGCGGGAAGGTCCGGGGCGCGGTGCGCTTCTGGTCCTGACGGCTCAGGAACCTGCTTTGTAGCCGACACCACGAACCGTCAATACAACTTCGGGAGCTTCCGGATCCCGTTCAATTTTTGACCGGAGGCGCTGGACGTGGACGTTGACCAGCCGGGTGTCCGCCGCGTGGCGGTAGCCCCAGACCTGCTCCAGCAGCAGCTCACGGGTGAACACCTGCCATGGCTTCCGCGCCAGGGCTACGAGGAGGTCAAACTCCAGGGGCGTGAGGGAAATCCGCTCATCGGCACGCTTCACGGTGTGGCCGGCCACGTCGATGGTGATGTCAGCGATCCGCAGCGTTTCAGGCGCCTTCTGGTCGCCGGGCCGCAGGCGGGCACGCACGCGTGCCACCAGTTCGGCGGGTTTGAACGGCTTGGGCACGTAGTCGTCTGCGCCGGACTCAAGGCCGCGGACGACGTCGGACGTATCCGACTTGGCCGTGAGCATGACGATGGGCACGTCCGATTCGGAGCGGATCTGCCGGCAGACCTCGATGCCGTCCACGCCGGGCAGCATCAGGTCAAGCAACACGAGGTCAGGCTTCGATGAACGGAAAATATCCAGCGCCTGGCTGCCATCGGCGCAAAAAACCGGCTCAAAGCCGTCATTGCGCAGAACAATCCCAATCATTTCGGCCAGCGCTTCGTCATCGTCAACTACCAGAATGCGTGCCTTCATAGTTATATATTCCCTTATTGAACAGGGTTTGTCCTGTTGAACGGCCTTACGGCATGGCGCCACGCTATGACGCCCGACGCCGGAACTATAGGCTGGCAACACGCGGACAGTCCCGCACGGGGGAAGGAACAGGGTGCCACACCAGGATCCGAACATGCAGCAGCCGCATCCTGCCTGCGAGGCTGGGAAGGGCCAGCCGCCAGGGAACCAGCCTCCATGGGGGCCGCAGCCCGGCCCGGCACAGCAGGCCTGGGGCGGCCAGCCCGTGTGGGGTGGCCCGCTGGCTTGGGGCACTCCGCCGCACAATCCCTACGGCGGTCCGCCGCCGTACCAGCAGCCGCGTTATGTTGCCCCGCCCAAACCCGGCATCGTTCCCCTGCGGCCACTGATGTTCGGCGAGATCCTGGACGGCTCCTTCCAGGCGATCAGGCGCAACGCCAAAGCCATGCTGGGCGCCGCGCTGCTGGCGCAGACCCTCGCCGCAGTGCTCACGGCAGTTCTCAGTTCATTTTCCGCCACGTCCGCGGCGTCACTTGAAGCCTGGGCGGCGGGCCTGACGGAGCAGGACCTGGTCCCGCTGGTGGTGACCTTCGCGTCCGGGATCCTGCTCGTCTCGGTGCTCACCGTTTTTCTGTCCGCGGTGCTTCAGGGCGCCATGGTGGTTCCGGTCGCCAGGTCCGTCCTCAACCGCCCCACCGGCTTCAGGCAGATGTGGTCCCTGGCGCGGTCCCGCGCTGGTGCCCTGATCCGCCTTGCGGCCCTGCTGGTTGGCGGCGGGCTCCTCGTTGCGCTGCTGTTTGTGGCGCTGGCAGTGCTGCTGGTCAGCACCGTGGGCGGACTTGGCGCCCTGATCCTCATCCCGCTGGGGCTGGTGTGCTTTGTGCTGTACGTATGGATCTACATCAAGCTCATGGTGGCGCCGGCCGCCGTTGTGGTGGAGGAACTCGGGGCGATGGCCGGCATCCGGCGCTCCTGGGAACTGACACGCAGCAATTGGTGGCGGCTCCTGGGCATCACGCTGGTGGTGGGCATCATGGTGGGGGTCATCGCCCAGGTCGTCATGATTCCCGTCACACTGCTCACCGGCTTTTACACCGGCGTGGTCTCACCCCACGGCGGTTCCGAGCAGGCCATGACGGCGGCCGTGGTGGCGGGCGTTGCCACCGCGGTCGTTACCGCAGTGGTCGCCGCAGCGGGTTTTGCCTTCCAGACCTCCGTGATGGCACTGCTTTACCTCGACCTCAGGATGCGCCGGGACGGACTGGATATCGCCCTGCTCCAACTGCTGGAATCCGGAGCAGATCCCGGCGGCGTCCCGGGCCGAGGCGTCCCGGTCTACAGGGCAGGACCCGGCCAATATCCGCGGCCGCCCTACGGGGCAGCGCCAGGCGGGGCATGGCCGGATGGCCGCTGAACCACCAGTCCTGCCTGGCCGCGACGAGGCCCGCCGCTGGGCCGAAGAAGAACTTGCCAAGCCGGAATACCGTGACGCGGCCCCGGGCTGGCTGGACAGTGTGTGGGCGGACATCCTGGACTGGCTGCGGTCCCTGGACGGCGGCTCCGGCACGGACACCACCGTGCCGGCGCCGTGGATCGGTGTGGCCATCGCCGTGCTGATCGGCGCCGCGGTCGTACTGGCCCGCCCGCGCCTCAACGCGAAGGCCAAGCGTGCCGGAGACGTATTCGACGCCGGCACAACAGTCAGTGCCGAGGCCTACCGTGGGCGCGCGGCGGCCGCTGCCGCAGCCGGCAACTGGAGTGCCGCCGTCGTGGACTGTTTCCGTGCGCTGGTGCGCACAGCCGAGGACAGAACGCTTTTCGACGCGCGGCCGGGCCGGACCGCGGACGAGGTGGCGCACGAACTGGCCACACCGTTTCCGTCAGAGGCCGGCCGCCTGACGGAAGCTGCGCGGACTTTCGACGGGATCCGCTACGGAAATGAGTCCGCAGGCCAGACTGACTATGCCGCGGTGCGCGAACTGGACATTGCCCTGCAGTCCCTCACGCCGGCGAGCCCCGCCCTGCCCGCTGAACGTGACGAACCGGCGGTTCCGCGATGACGCAGGGTCCCACGATGCAGAACCCTTCGCCGGATCTTCTGACGCCCAAACTTCCGACGTCGGATGCATCGGAGGCGCAGCCGGGTTCCGCCCCGGCACTCCGATCCGGTTCCGGGTCCGGCGCCGGTGCCGTGTCCGGTGCCCGTGCCTGGCTCCGGCGGCACCGCGGCGGGGCAGCGATCGGCGCGGCGGCCGCCGTTGGACTGGCGGTGGTTATTTCCACTCAACTCGCGCCAAAGGGCGATTCCCTGCCCTTATCCGTGCATAACGCCGGGCCGGACGGCGCCAAGGCGGTCAGCGAGATACTGGGCCGCCACGGTGTCGAGGTCCAGGATGTTGAATCCTTTGACTCCGCCACGGCAGCACTCGCGGACCGGCCGGGTGCCACCCTCCTCCTGTACGACCGGAGCGGATTCCTGGACCAATCCCGGCTGGACGAGCTGGCCGCAAGTGCGGGACGCGTAGTGCTGGTGACGCCGCGGCTCGGCACGCTGAAGGCCCTCGATACCGGCATCAGCCAGGCCGGTGTGGTGCCTGAGTCAACGGCGCTCCTGGAACCGGGCTGCGGTCTCACCGATCCCGCGGCGGCAGGTGCTGTCTCCGGAACCGGCGGATTCCTGTACGACGGCGGCACAGTGTGCTTCAGCCCGCCGGGAAGCACCGCCGGGCTGCTTGCCCGCACGGATGACGGCGGCCTGACCGTCTTGGGCAGCACCGCCCTCCTCAACAACGGCGGGCTAGCCGGCCACGGCCATGCCGCACTGGCCCTGCGGACGTTGGGCGGCTCAGAAGTCGTTGTCTGGTACCTGCCCGGACTGGGCGACGCGGCCGCTGCGGAGTCAACGCAGACACTTGATGACCTCGCCCCTGACTGGGTGGCATTCCTGGGGCCCTGGCTGGTCTTTGTGGCCGCGCTGGCCATTGTGTGGCGCGGGCGCCGCCTCGGCCCGCTCGTGTTTGAACCACTCCCCGTGGTGGTCAAGGCCGTGGAGACCGCAGAAGGCCGCGCGCGCCTTTATCAGGATTCCCACGCACTGGGCCGGGCACGGGACAACCTTCGGGCCGGCACCCTGGTTCGTCTGGCGCAAGCCCTTCGAGTCGGATCCCAGGCCACTGCCGACGACGTGGTGCAGGCAGCGGCCCGGCACCTGGGCCGGCCGGTCAGAGATATCAGCGGCCTGATCCAGGAACGCCCCGGTACCGCAACCAGGCTGGTGCAATGGTCACAGGAACTGGACAAACTAGAGAACGAGGTCAGGACCCGATGAACGAACCGTACGGCGCCCCGCAGATCATGGATTCTTCCCCGCGGACGCTGGATCCCGCCCGGCAGGCGCTCCTGGATGTCCGCCATGAGGTTGCCAAGGCCGTGGTGGGCCAGGATGCCACCGTCACGGGACTCCTTATCGCGCTGCTTTCCCAGGGGCATGTGCTCCTCGAAGGCGTGCCCGGGGTGGCCAAGACACTCCTGGTCCGTGCCCTGTCCGCCGCGCTGAGCCTGGACACCAAACGCGTACAGTTCACCCCTGACCTGATGCCCGGCGACATCACCGGTTCCCTGGTCTATGACTCGCACACCTCGGAATTCAGTTTCCGCGAGGGGCCGGTCTTCACCAACATCCTGCTGGCCGACGAAATCAACCGGACGCCCCCGAAGACGCAGGCCTCCCTGTTGGAGGCCATGGAAGAGCGGCAGGTCTCGGTGGACGGGGTGTCCAGGCCGCTGCCGGCGAACTTCCTGGTGGCGGCAACCCAGAACCCCGTGGAATATGAGGGAACCTATCCCCTGCCCGAAGCCCAGCTGGACCGGTTCCTGCTCAAGCTCACCATGCCGCTGCCCAGCCGGACTGACGAAGTGGAAGTGATCCGGCGGCACGCGGCCGGCTTCAATCCCCGGGATCTTGCTGCCGCCGGTGTCCGGGCGGTGGCCGGCGCCGAGGACCTCGAACGGGCGCGGCAAGCTGTGGCCACCGTTGCCGTCGAACGGGAAATCATCGGCTACATCGTGGACCTCGTGCGCGCCACCCGGCAGGCGCCGTCGTTCCAGCTGGGCGTCTCGCCCCGCGGCGCGACTGCACTGCTTAATACGGCCCGCGCCTGGGCCTGGCTGTCGGGCCGCAGCTTCGTCACCCCGGACGACGTCAAGGCACTGGCGCTGCCGTGCCTGCGCCACCGGGTGGCCCTGCAGCTTGATGCCCAGATGGACGGGGTCCGCGTGGACGATGTCCTGGGCAGCATCCTGGCGTCCGTCCCGGTCCCCCGCTGATTCGCTTGCACATGGCACTCTCCGGACGGTTCGTCGTGCTGGCACTGCTGGGCCTGGTGCCGGTGCTGCTGTTTCCTGGCGGGGGAACGGTCCTGGGCGTGGTCGTGGCACTCGCTGCTCTCCTGAGCCTGGACCTTGGCCTGGCCGCTTCCCCGCAGGCCATCATCGTCACGCGCGCCGAGCCCGGCAACGTGACGCTGCACGGCACGGCCGCTTCGGTCCTCACGCTTCGCAACAGTGGCCGGCGACGCTTGCGCGCCACTGTTCGGGACGCGTGGCAGCCGTCTGCCGGGGCTGTGAATCCGGTCCAGGACCTGGACATCCCCGCCCTGGAAAGCCGCCGGATGACCGTCCGGTTACAGCCGGTCCGCCGTGGCGACGTGGGCGCCCGGCACGTCACGGTGCGCTCCCATGGACCCCTTCGGCTCGCGGCACGGCAGCGCACGTTTGACTGTGCCGGCCTCCTCCGGGTCCTGCCGCCGTTCCATTCCCGCAGGCACCTCCCCTCGAAGCTCAGGAAACTCCGCGAACTCGACGGCAAGGCCGCCGTGCAGATCCGGGGTGCCGGCACCGAATTCGACTCGCTGCGTGACTACGTCCGCGGGGACGACGTCCGGTCCATCGACTGGCGCGCAACCGCCCGCCGGTCCGCCGTCGTCGTCCGCACCTGGCGCCCGGAACGCGACCGGCGCGTGGTGATCATGCTGGATACGTCCCGCACGTCAGCGGCGAGGATCGAGGACGAACCAAGGTTGGATACCGGCATCGAAGCGGCGCTCCTGCTGGCGGTGCTGGCCGAGCGTGGCGGTGACCGGGTGGATTTCCTGGCTTACGACCGCCGTCCGCGGGCCAGGGCCGGTTCCGCCACCACCGGCAATCTCCTGGGGCAGCTGGTGCAGGCAATGGCGCCCCTCGAAGCTGAACTGATCGAGCTTGACTGGTCCAGCCTCCCCGGCCAGATCCGGGCGGTCTCCGCGCACCGGTCCCTGGTGGTGCTGCTAACGGCGTTGGACGGCGGAGCGCCGGAGGAAGGGCTCATTCCCGTGGCCGCGCAGCTCGCGCAGCAGCATGTTGTGGTGGTGGCCGCCGTCCGTGATCCCATGCTGGGGCAGATGCTGCGGGAGCGTGAGAACGCGGCCGGTGTGTTCCGGGCGGCAGCGGCTGAACGCGTACTGCTGGAACGGGCGGCGGTCAGCGCCGAGCTCCGGCAGCACGGGGTGGAAGTGGTGGATGCGGAGCCACACCAGCTGCCGCCGCAGCTTGCCGACATGTATATCCGGCTGAAGGCGGCCGGTAGATTGTGAGTCACCGCAGCACCGCTGACGGTACCGTCCAG
This sequence comes from Arthrobacter sp. UYNi723, assembly GCF_054057635.1. NCBI lineage: Bacteria > Bacillati > Actinomycetota > Actinomycetes > Micrococcales > Micrococcaceae > Arthrobacter > Arthrobacter sp. UYNi723. Next base: position 115,863 of record NZ_JBSRZM010000001.1, on the reverse strand, counting down.
GAGGTCACCATGAGCGTCCCTATCTACCGGCAGGCCCTGGGCGAGGACTTCCACCGGCTGCAGCCTGAGCTGCAGGAGTACTTTTCCCTGGCGCCCGGCTCGGGGCACTACGGCGTGGGCGAGGGCGTGTTCGACGTTGTGGGCTGCCGGCAGGCGTGGCTGCGGCCCCTGCTGAAGCTCACCTCCGGGGAGGACGCGTTCTTCCCGGAGTACGGGGAAGGCATCCCCTTCCGGATTGAAAACCATGCGCACCAGGATCCGTTCGGCCGCTCCAGCCTGACTGCCCGGCGGGAAATCCGCTTCCCAGGGCACGTGCGGATTTTCCAGGACACCACCAGCCTCGTGGATGCCGACGGCGGCCCGCGGCTGGTGGACTATCTGGGCCGTTTCAGGCGCATGGTGACCGACCTCAAGCTCAGCGTGACGGACGAGGGCAGGCTGCGCGGAGTTTCCGAAGCGTCGCGGCTGTTCCTGGGCCCCCTCCGCCTGCCTCTGCCGGCCACTGTGGATGCCAAGGCCTACGCCGAGCAGTGGTGGGACGGCGCCGCCGGCGAACATGGACAGCACCGGATCCAAGTCAAGGTCATCCAGCCGCAGATCGGGCTGGTCCTGGTCTATGCGGGCGGTTTCGACTACCGCCTGCGTCCCTACATCGGCGGCAGTTCGGCGCAGAGTTTCCTGCCCCGCTACGCCCAGCCGGACCGTTGGGAAAACCGGACGTAGAAGACGTACACGCAGGTCCGCTCAGCGGTGGGCCCGCTCAGCCGTGCGCCCGCTGGTTCAGGCCGTCGGCCACCTGGGTGAGCCGGCCCAGCACCGCTGTGGCGGTGGCCGGCGTGTGGCCGGCAAGTCCCGCCGAGGGGGTGACCCGGATACTGCCCAGGGACGACGCCGGCAGCCCCAGCTCGTGCCATGGCCGCCACACGGAGTCCACGACGTCGGCCACCCTGGGCAGCGTGCTACGGCTGACGTCCAGGGCGCCGGCCCAGATGCGCTTGCCTGCCTCCACTGCTGTGGCCAACTGCTCCCACTGCCGTGTGGTCAGGGCCCTCAGCGGCACGGCCACGCCGTCGGCGCCGGCGGCAATGATCCGGTCGATCGGGGCCTCGATCTCGGGGACAGAGACAACGATTTCGGCGGCACCCGCCTCACGGAGCGCCTCGATCACCACCTGCCAGGACTCGGTGACCTCCTGGCCGCCCACCGCCCGCAGCGTGCGGTAACCGCTCGACGTCGGAATAGTGCCGGCAAGGACGGCGGCGATATCAGGCTCGTCGACCTGGACCACCAGCCGCGCGCCCGGAACCGCGCTGGAAATCCGGGACATGTAGCCGCCAACCCCTGCGGCCAGCGAGTCGGCAATGTCCCGGCGTGCGCCGTAATCGATCAGTGCCCGTTCGCCGTTGTGCAGGTGCAGGCCCGCGGCAATGCTCAGCGGACCAACCAGCTGGAGCTTGATCTCGGGGGCGGGGGTGTCCTCCGCGCCGGCAACGTCTGCCAGGACGTTGATGTCAGTGGACAGGGCCGAAGCGGCCCTGCGGAAATCCTTGCCGGGCCTGTCCACCAGCCGCCAGCCGTACGGCTGGACATCCACGGCCAATTCAAGCAGGAGTGCGGCCGTCCGCCCCAGGGCGTCGGAGCCGACGCCGCGGTCCGGAAGTTCTGCCAGGAATGGCAGGTGCGGGCTGCCGAGCTCGCCGCGGATAATGCGGGCAGCCTCCACGGGGTCCTCCCCCGGCCAGGGCCCAAGCCCGGTGGCTGTTACTTCCACTCTGCAGCGGCCTGGTGGTCCTCGGCGATGGCTTCATGATGGCGGATGACCTCGCCGATGATGAAATTCAGGAACTTCTCCGCAAAAGCGGGATCGAGGTGTGCATCCTCCGCCAGCCGCCGGAGACGGGCGATCTGGGCGGATTCCCGGCCTGGATCCCCCGCCGGGAGCCGGTGCGCGGCCTTGAGGAAGCCCACTTTCTGGGTGGCCTTGAACCGTTCGGCCAGGAGGTATACCAGGGTCGCGTCGATGTTGTCGATGCTGGAGCGGATGGACAGCAGTTCCGCCATCACCGAGTTGTCCACGTGGCCTGCCAGCGAACTCGCGGCGGCATCGTAGGTGTCGGTGTCGGGAACATCGTGGTTTTGCTGCGTCATGGTCCAAGTCTATGGGGCGTCCGCGGAAATCCTTCCGGTGTTAAGCGGCGGACGGACACCCCGCCTTGTGGGGCGGGATGTCCGTCTTTCGTGCCTCGACTGTGGGGTCGTCGGGAGTGCCTACTGGGCCAGCAGCGCCCGGTGGGCTTCCCGGCGTCGTGCCTGTTCGTCCGGATCAGGGACCGGCAGCGAGGCAATCAGCCGTTTGGTGTAGTCGTGCTGCGGCGCGCCCATCACCTGGCTGCCGATGCCCTGCTCCACCAGCTTGCCCTTGTACAGGACGCCCACCCACTGGGACAGGATGTCCACCACAGCGAGGTCGTGGCTGATGAACAGTGCCGCGAACCCGAACTCGGCCTGGATTTCCTTGAAGAGTTCCAGGACCTTTGCCTGCACCGAAACGTCCAGGGCCGACGTCGGCTCGTCAGCGATGAGCAGCCGCGGGTTCAGGATCAGTGCCCGCGCCAGCGACGCCCGCTGGCGCTGCCCTCCGGACAGCTCGTGCGGGTACCGTTCCGCGTACGACGCCGGCAGCTGCACCGATTCGAGCAGCTCGGCAACGCGTTTGCGCGCCTGCGCCGGGCTCGGGTTGGTGTGGATGATCATGGGTTCCGCTACGCAGTCGCCGATGGTCAGCTGGGGGTTGAAGGACGCGGCCGGATCCTGGAACACAAAGCCAATATCCTTCCGGAGAGGCTTGAACGTCCGCTCCTTGAGGTTGAGCATCTCGTAGCCGAGCACCTTCAGGCTGCCGCCCGTGGTCCGGTTCAGGCCGGCGATGGCCCGGCCGATGGTGGTTTTCCCCGAGCCGGATTCGCCCACCAGTCCGAAGACTTCGCCCTCGGAGACGGTGAAGCTGACCCCGTCAACAGCCTTGAACGCCGGAGTTCCCAGCCTGCCGGGGTACTCGATGGTCAGGTTGGTTGCCTCCACCAGCACCGGCGAGCCCTGGTGGGCGCGTTCCAGCAGGCCCTCCGACGCCGAGTTCCGGCCCAGGTGGGGCACGGCGGCCAGCAGCTTCTTCGTGTAGTCCTGTTTGGGTTCGGCGAACAGCACCCGCACCGGTGCTTCCTCCACCACATCACCCTGGTACATCACCACGACGCGGTCCGCGAGATCGGCCACCACGCCCATGTTGTGGGTGATCAGCACGATCGAGGTGCCGTACTTGTCCCGAAGGTCCCGGAGCAACTCCAGGATCTCTGCCTGGACAGTAACGTCCAAGGCTGTGGTGGGTTCATCGGCCACAATCAGGCCCGGGTTCAAAGCCAAGGCGGCGGCGATCACCACGCGCTGCTTCTGGCCGCCGGAGAACTGATGCGGGTAGTAGTTGACCCGATGCTCCGGATCCGGGATCCCCACTTTGCGCAGAGCCTCGATGGCACGGGCCTTGGCGTCCTTGGCCGAGACCCGTTTCCCGCCGGCACCGCCGGCGTGGGCACGGATGCCCTCGGCGATCTGCCAGCCCACAGTGAACACCGGGTTCAGGGCCGTGGAGGGCTCCTGGAACACCATGGCCACATCGCGGCCGCGGATCTGCCGCAGCTTCGCGGCGCTGACGCTGATCACGTTGTTCCCGTTGATCAGGACGGCACCCCCGCTGGTGGCGGTCTCCGGCAGCAGCCCGAGGATGGTTTTCGCGGTCACGGTCTTGCCGGAGCCGGATTCACCCACGATGGCCAGGACTTCGCCGGAGCGGACGTCCAGGCTCACGTCCTTCACGGCGTAGACGTCTCCGCCGTCGGTGGCGAACGTGACTTTGAGGTGGTCGATCTCCAGTACGGCCTGGTCTGCCGGCCTGGACCGGTCAGATACCGAATCAATATTGATGGTCACAGTCCTCTCACATCCGCTGCGATGGCAGCCTGCGCGGCCGCGGTTGATGGTCCCGGGGCGCCCTTGGCGCCCGCAGCCTTGCGCCCGCGCAGCCGCGGATCGTTCAGGTCATTGACGCTTTCGCCCACGAGGGTGAGGCCAACCACCGTCAGGACGATGGCGATGCCGGGGAACACACCCGTCCACCAAATGCCGGAAGAGGCATCGGCCATCGCCTTGTTCAGGTCAAAGCCCCATTCAGCGGCGGAACTTGGCTCGATACCGAAGCCCAGGAAGCCCAGTCCTGCCAGTGTGAGGATGGCTTCGGAGGCGTTGAGCGTGAAGATCAGCGGCAGGGTCCGGGTTGCGTTGGAAAAGATGTGCCTGCTGATAATCCTCGCGCTTGAGGCGCCAACAACTTGGGCTGATTCCACAAACGGTTCGGCTTTGAGCCGGATGGTTTCCGCGCGGATCACGCGGAAGTACTGCGGGACAAACACTGCCGTGATGGCAAACCCGCAGGCGAGGATTCCGCCCCAGAAACCAGACTGTCCCTTATTGATGGCAATCGACATCACGATAGCCACGAGGAGTGTCGGGAAGGCGTAAATCGCGTCAGCAATCACCACCAGCACTCGGTCCAGCCAGCCGCCGAAGTAGCCGCTCACCAGTCCGAGGAACACTCCCAGGAAGATGGACATCAACACGGCAGCAACAATCACCGCCATGGCTGTCTGCGATCCCCAGATCATCCGGGACAGCACATCGTATCCGCCCACGGTTGTTCCCATCAGATGCTTGCCACCGGGTTCGGCCTGCGCCGGGAAAGAACCGGCGTCATCGGAAATCTGAGAATACCCGTAGGGCGCCAGCACCGGCGCAAATATCGCGGCCACCACAAAAACAGCGCAAAGGACGACGCCGATGAGCAGCATGGTCCGTTGCAGGCCAACGCTTTGGCGGATGTGGGACGAGACCGGAAGCCGGTCCAGCAAGGACTTCTTTTTCGGTTCCAAAACTGTGGTGCCCATCAGTACCTCACTCGCGGATCAATCAGGGCAGCGGCAATATCCACCACGAAATTGGTGATCGCCACAATGACGGCCAGCAGCATCACGATGCCCTGGACAGCCACAAAGTCACGCGCGGTAAGGTACTGCGCCAGCTGATAGCCAAGGCCCTTCCACTCGAAGGTGGTTTCGGTCAGCACCGCACCGCCGAGCAGCAGGGCAATCTGCAAACCCATCACCGTGATGATGGGGATCAGCGCAGGCTTGTAGGCATGCTTGGTCACCAGGCGGTATTCACTGACACCTCGGGACCGGCCTGCCTCAACATAGTCCCTGCCCAGCGTGCCGATCACGTTGGTGCGGACCAGACGGAGGAAGACCCCCGCGGTCAATAGGCCCAGCGCGACGGCCGGCAGGACTGCGTGGTGGACGATGTCGCCAAAGGCTGCCAGATTGCCGCTGCGAAGGGCGTCCAGCCAGTAGACGCCAGTGGGCGCTGCCAGCCGGCCCATCGCCAATTCCGTTGTGGTGGATGCACGGCCAGCCACGGGGAACCAACCCAGTCCTACAGAAAATGTCAGCTTCAGCAGCAGGCCGGCAAAGAAGACAGGGGTGGCATAGCAAAGGATGGCGAACATTCGCAGGACAGCGTCCGGAACCTTGTCGCGTTTGTGGGCGGCCAACATACCCAGCGGTATTCCCACGAGCAACGCCACTATCACGGCGTTGATGCTCAGTTCCAGGGTGGCTGCACCAAATTTCGCGAGCATCTCGATGACGGGCCGGCCATCTGAAATAGTCCGGCCGAAGTTTCCGGTGGCGATGTGGCCAAGGTACTCGATGTATTGGATGAACAGGTTCCGGTCATAGCCGGCCTGGTGAACCAAGGCGTCGATTTGTTCCTGCGGGAGGCGTCCGCCCTGGGCTGCGGTGATGGGATCGCCGGTGATCCGCATAAGGAAGAAAACGAGGGTGACGAGGATGAAGATCGTGGGGAAAATGAGCAGGAAGCGAATCAGGATATACCTCCCGAGGCCACCTCCCGCGGATTTGGATGTGGGGGCCGCTACCGTTGGCGGCGGCGCATCTATCAATGTGGCCATACTGAACCTGCTTGGTCTGGAAAGCGAAAAGTGTGGAGCCAACACGTAGGAGGCAGGGCCGGCCGGCCCCACCTCCTACGCAGGTGTAACAGGTGTTACTTGGAAATGGTGCCGAGCCGGAACTTGAACGACGCATCCAGCGTCGAATCCACGCCCTTCACCTTGGTCCCCGAAACAGCCACCTGGGCCCCTTGCAACAACGGCAAGGTGGAGATGTCCTTGGCAAGCAGGTTCTGGACCTCCTGTATGGTCTTCTCACGCTCTGCCTTATCAGCTGTCACAAGCTGCTTTGCGATCAGCGTTTCGACCTCGCTGTTGGAGTAGTGGTTGTTCATGAAGCCACCGCCCACAAAGAAGGGTGTCAGATAATTGTCCGCGTCGCTGAAGTCCGGGAACCAGCCCAGCTGGAAGACGGGGTAGCTGTCTTTCTTCGACGCCGAGTTATACGTGACCCACTCGGTGGACTGAAGGTCCACGGTGAACAGACCGCTCTTCTCCAACTGGTCCTTGACCATGGCGTATTCGTCACCGGATGACTTGCCATAGTGGTCAGGGTTGTACTGCAGTTTGATCGTCACCGGGCCGGTGATGCCGGCGTCGGACATGACCTTCTTGGCCTTGTCCAGGCTGGGTTTACCGGAGCCATCCCCGTACGCCTGCTTGAAGGATTCGTTGGCGCCCACGAAACCGGACGGGACATTGGACCACATGGGCAAGTACGTGCCCTTGTAGACCTGATCCGAGATGGCCTGGCGGTCAACGAGGTCAGCAACCGCCTGACGGACGGCCAGTGCCTTCTTCGGATCCGTTTCCGGTGTCTTGGCGCCGAAAGGCATGGTGTCGAAGTTAAAGACGATGTACCGCATCTCACCGCCGGGTCCGACATGGACCGTGACGTTGGAGTCCTTCTTGAGGTCATCGATGTCCGTGGCGCTCAGGCTGCGGTTGGCAACATCGATCTGCCCGCCCTTGACCTCCAACTTCATGTTGGTCTGATCGGTGTAGTACTTGATGGTGGCCCCTGCGTTGGCGGGCTTGCCAAGCACTCCCTTGTAGTCCGGCCAAGCCTTCAGGCTGACCAACGTGTTCTTGTTGTAGGAGTCGATGATGTACTGGCCGTGGAAGGCGTTGGCCTTGACAATTTCCTCGTCGCTGAGGAGCTTGTCTGCCGGGAACACTTCGTCGTCAACGATCGGGGCGGCCGGGCTGGTCAGAATCTGCGGGAAAGTCTGGTCGTTGGCATTCTTCAGTGTGAAAACCACGGTGCTGGCATCAGGTGTGGCAATGGAATCGATGTTGGACAACAACGAAGCCGGCCCGTTGGGATCGTTGATGGCAGTCTGGCGATCGAAGGAGAACTTTACGTCTTTGGAATCCAGCACGTGCCCGTTGGCCCATTTGAGGTCACTCTTGAGTTTGACGGTGAATTCGGTGGGCTTCGTGAAGGAGGACGATTCGGCCAGGTCCGGCACGGGGTCGGCACCACCGGGTTTGGAGTTCAACAAGAAGGAGTAAATCTGGTTCATCACCACAAACGAACCGTTGTCGTACGAGCCCGCCGGGTCCAGTGCGGTGACCTTGTCTGTGGTTCCGTACGCAATGACGCTGCTGGCATTCTCCGAGGCCGTGCTGCCACCGCCGCCACCCGAGGGGCCCGTGCAGGCCGTCAATGCGAAGGCGGAAACGCCTGCGAGCGCGATTGCGCTGCGCAAGGCTTTAGTGCTCTTGGTCATCTGTGAACTTTCTGTTCGATGAGTACGCGCTCGCCGCCCGCAAATGGGTGTCTTGGCTTGAGCGGGCAGCGCGCTGTCCTGATGCCTAGATTCAACCAGACGCCGGACTCATCAACCGGCTTTTTTGTGAGTTGAGACACAAAATTTACCTGACCAGGGTAAATTTGCTCCGCCTCAGAGCTCCGCGCGCTGCAACGACCGGGCAGCGTCGATGGTGGCCTGGCCCAGGACGCGGCTGCCCTGATAGAGGACCACTGTCTGGCCGGGTGCCACACCGCGCAGCGGATCGGTCAACGTGACCAGCAGCTGGGGTGCACCCTCGCCGGGCAGCATTCGCGCAGTTGCCGGCACGGGGTCCCCGTGGGCGCGGACCTGGGCATGGCAGTCAAACTCGGCGCCCGTTTCGATTTCCGCGATGGGCAGGCCGGCCCACGAGACCTTGATGCCACGGATCTCGTCAATGGCCAGTAGCGCCTGGGGCCCCACCACTACCTTGTTTTCCTTGGGCCGGATCTCCAGGACGAACCTGGGCTTGCCGTCCGCTGCGGGGGTGCCGAGCTTCAGGCCGCGGCGCTGTCCCACGGTGAACGCGTTGGCTCCCGGGTGCTCCCCCACCTTCGTGCCGGTCTCGTCCACAATGTCACCGGTGGTCATGTCGATCTTTTCGGCGAGCCAGCCCGCGGTGTCGCCGTCGGGAATGAAGCAGATATCGTGACTGTCGGGCTTGTTGGCCACTGACAGTCCACGGCGCTCGGCCTCGGCCCGCACCTCAGCCTTGGAAGGCGTGTCAGCCAGCGGAAACATGGAGTGCTTGAGCTGCTCGTGGGTCAAGACACCCAGGACGTAGCTCTGGTCCTTGGCCCAGTCCGCAGCCCGGTGAAGTTCGGGGTTGCCTTCGGCGTCCCTGATGACCTTGGCGTAATGCCCCGTGCAGACGGCGTCAAAGCCCAGGGCGATGGCCTTCTCCAGCAGGGCGGCAAACTTAATCCGCTCGTTGCAGCGCATGCAGGGGTTGGGGGTCCGCCCGGCAGCATACTCATCGATGAAGTCCTGGACCACGTCTTCCTTGAAGCGCTCCGAGAAATCCCAGACGTAATACGGAATGCCCAGCACATCGCAGGCCCGCCACGCATCGCGCGAGTCCTCGATGGTGCAGCAGCCGCGGCTGCCCGTCCGCAGGGTGCCGGGCATCCTGGACAGCGCAAGGTGAACACCGACGACGTCGTGCCCGGCCTCAACGGCACGTGCTGCGGCAACGGCGGAGTCGACTCCACCGCTCATGGCTGCTAGAACTCGCATGCTGGCTTTCTTTAGGGTTCGGGGGATGCCGGCAGAGGGCGACTGCCGTTCAACCGGCGGCCGCAGGAATAGCACAATGCCTGCCGCACCAGTCTATCGCCACGCCGAATCCTCCCCAAAAGACCCTTGACCCAGCGGGCCTTCCCTTCTAAAGTCAGACTTAACGGTTTTAGACTTCGAGCACGCACCAGCGGGAATCGGGCGGACATGGCTGAGGACATTGCTACCGCGGGGGACATCGTGATTGCCGGCGGCGGCCTGGCCGGTGCCACCGCAGCCAAGACCCTGCGGGCGGAAGGGTTCAAAGGCCGGGTGACCATCATCGGCGCCGAGCGCCATCACCCCTACCTGCGGCCGCCGCTGTCCAAGGAGTATCTGCTGGGCAAGGCCGCCGAGGACGCCGTCCCGGTGGTGCCGCCAGGCTGGTACGCGGAGAACGACGTCGGCCTCCGCCTGGGTATCCGCGTCACGGACATCCGGCCGGACGCCAGGACGGTGGAGCTGGACGACGGCAGCACACTGTCATACGGCTCCCTGCTGCTCGCCACCGGCGCGGCGCCCCGCACCCTGCGCCTGCCCGGATCGGATCTATCCGGCGTCTCTACTTTCCGCACCCTGGATGACAGCCGTCGGCTGCGCAGCAGTCTGGCGGCGGGCGGCAGGAACGTGGTGATGATCGGCTCCGGCTGGATCGGCATGGAACTGGCTGCGGCTGCCGCCACCTACGGCAACAACGTCACGCTCCTCGGACTGGAAGAGATCCCCCTGGCCGGGGCCATCGGCCCTGACCTTGGGCGGTTCTTCCGCAGACTCCACGGCGCCAACGGCGTGAGCTTCCGGCTTCCCGCCTCAGCACGGGAGCTCACCGGATCCGGCGGTGCTGTCACCGGGGTGGTCACCGATTCCGGAGAGGCGCTCCCTGCGGACATCGTGGTCATCGCCGTCGGCGTGGTTCCCGAGACGGGACTCGCGCAGGCGGCCGGCCTCGCCCTGGACAACGGGATCCTTACGGACGCGTCCCTGCGGACCAGCGCGCCCGGCATTTTTGCCGCCGGCGACGTCGCCAACGCCCTGCACCCCTTCACCGGCCAGCACCACCGCAGCGAGCACTGGTCCAATGCCCTGAACGGCGGAAAGGTGGCCGCCAGGGCCATGCTCGGCCAGGATGCAGTCCTGAGCACCATCCCCTACTTCTACACCGATCAGTACGACGTCAGCATGGAGTACTCCGGCTTCCCGGCCCTGGCGGCGGGCGCTGAGCCGGTGATCCGGGGGTCACTGGAGGGCAAGGAGTTCATCGCATTCTGGCAGCAGGATTCCAGGGTGGTGGCCGGGATGAGCGTCAACTGGCCGCGGAAGCCACAGCCCGGCGCGCAGAAGACCATCAAGGCCCTCATCTCTGCCAGAACGCCCGTCTCGGCGGAGCGCCTGGCCGACAACTCTGTTGGGCTCGATCAGCTCCTGCCGGAGGACGCCTGACGCGCTACCGTTCCCGCAGTCTGGATCGAGGATTCATGCCCGGCCATCCCTGCCTGGCGGGCGCGTTGGTACGCGCCGGGGAGGGCTGCCAGCAAGGCATCCACGTCCGCGTCGGTTGAGGCATGTCCCAGCGTGAAGCGCTGGGCGCCGCGGGCTGTCTCCTCGTCCAGCCCCATGGCCAGCAGCACGTGGGACGGACGCGGGACACCGGCCGTACAGGCTGATCCCGTGGAGGATTCCACCCCGGCCAGGTCCAGCAGGAACAGCAGCGAATCACCTTCGCAGCCGGGGAACGTGAAATGCGCGTTGCCGGGCAGCCTCCCCTCCCCCGGGGCGCCACGGAGTGCAGCTTCGGGCACCAGCTGAAGGACGCCGTCGATGAGCCTGTCCCGCAGGGCCGCGATCCTCGCGGACTCGGCGGCAAGCCGTGCGGTGGCGGCCTCGGCGGCAGCAGCGAAGGCGGCGATGGACGCCGTGTCCAGCGTCCCGGAGCGCACGTCGCGTTCCTGGCCGCCACCGTGCTGCACCGGAGTCAGCTTGACGGCCCGCCCCAACAGGAGGGCACCGACCCCCACCGGTCCGCCGATCTTGTGCCCGGAAACGGACATCGCATCCAGCCCGGAGGCCTTGAAATCCACCGGCAGCGAGCCGAAGGCCTGTACGGCGTCCGAATGGACCGGAACGCCGGCGGCATGCGCCAGCTCCACAATCCTGTGCACCGGCTGGATGGTGCCCACTTCGTTGTTGGCCCACATGACCGTCACGAGCCCTATAGTCTCAGGGTCCCGGGCCAGCTCGGCGTCGAGGACATTAAGGTCCACTACGCCCTCGCTGTCCACCGGAAGCCATGTGACAATGGCGCCCTCGTGCCGCTCCAGCCATTCCACGGTGTCCAGCACGGCATGATGCTCGACGGCGGAGCAGAGGATGCGCCGCCGTGCCGGGTCTTCGCCGGAACGGGCCCAGTACAGGCCCTTGACGGCAAGGTTGTCCGACTCAGTTCCCCCGGACGTAAAGATGACCTCGGAGGGATGGGCGCCGGCCGCCGTCGCGATCGCTTCCCGCGCATCCTCCACGGAGCGGCGGGCACGCCGGCCCGAGCCATGCAGGGACGAAGGGTTGCCGGTGCGGGAAAGTTCCCGCGTCAGGGCTGCCAGCGCCTCGGCAGAAAGTGGCGTGGTGGCTGCATGATCGAGGTAGACGGGCACGCCTCAATTCTAGCGGCGCCCAGGGCGGCGAACCCGCGGCCCGTCCTATCAGGAGTCAGGGCGGGGTGATCCTGGCACAGCACTGGCCCGGCTCACTGTTCGGCGCCACGCGCTCCTCCGGCTCCCCGCACGCCGCCGCCGCCCCCTGCAGAAATGCTCCGTTCATGGCGCAGACCACGTCCGGGTGCCCGTCCGAGAGCCGATGGAACGGGCAGTTCACCAGCACAAAGCCGCCGGCGCCGTCGGGCCGGGGCTCGTAGCCTTCTCCTGCGACGAAGTCCGCCAGGCTTGCGGCCCCGGCGGCCAGCGCCTGGCCCTTGCCGTACGACGTGGACAGCAGGGAATCGCCCACGGCGCCGCCGGTCACTGTGGAATGCTCGATCGCTGCGACCAGCAGCTCAGCGGCGAGATCATAGTTGCGGTCAGGCACGGAGGCCCCCACCTCGCTCGTTGCCTGCCGGTACATCTTCGCCGGCCGCCCGGAGCCGGGACCCGACTTCCCGGCAGCCTTGTGGAATTCCACCGCCAGGAGCCCGTCCTGGACCAGCCTGTCGAGGTGGAAGGATGCCGTGCTCCTTGGCAGCCCGAGGGCCAGGGCGGCGTCATCGCGTCCGACGGCGGCATCCGAGGCGGCGATCAGCTCAAAGAGCTGCCGGCGCTTCTCGTCACCCAATGAAACGACGGCCGCCATGCGGCGGCCCCACGGAAGTCTGCGCACCCTGTGCCCCTCACTCTAAAAACAACAACCATTGCTTAATGTTGCCGGTCTTTCTAAAATAATGATACCTACTTTTAGAAGGAGTCCACCATGACAATCAACGCGAAAATCAACGCAGGCGGTCGGCTTCAGGCGATGGCACCGGACCGGCAGGCGTTCTTCCTGCTGCGCACGGTGTTCACCGTGGCACCGATTCTCTTCGGTCTGGACAAGTTCACCAACATCCTGACCGACTGGACCATCTACCTCGCACCGGTTGCCACCACCGTGGTGCCGGTGTCGGCGCAGACCTTTATGTACATCGTCGGCGTTGTAGAGATCATGGCCGGAATTGCGGTGGCGGTCCGCCCCCGGTTCGGTTCCTTGCTGGTGGCCGTCTGGCTGTTGGGAATCATCGTCAACCTGCTGGTCCTGGGCAGCTTCTACGACGTTGCCTTGCGGGACTTCGGCCTGCTCGTGGGCGCGCTCGCCCTGAACCGCCTTTCCCCCGCCGGGTCCTGGCGCAGGCACGGTAAGTAACCGGCACGGCTACTTCGACGGCGGGACCACCAGGAGGCGTCCTGCGACGTCGGCCCGGGCGGCTGCCAGTGTGGCGTCGTCCGGGCAGGCCACGGAAATGTAGACCGATGATGCGGCTGTGCCGAACACCCGGGCCATAACGGCCGTGGACCTGACGCCCGGTTGGCCGGGTTTCTCCAGCACCAGCACTTCGGCCGATGGCCCCGCCCTGCCGGCCTCCCCGCCCCACCGCAGCGTCCCGGTCTTCAGATAACCGGGCAGGATGCTCGCGTCCAGGTAGGTGAAGAGGCCAATGGTTGACTCCTTGTCGTCCTGGAGCGCCAGCGGGGCCTGGTTGGTGCGGACCTTGGCCGCCACCCGGCAGCCATCGGCCTTCAGGTACTGGCTCTCGCCGGCCACGTTCTCCTTGACCTGCTGCCAGCCGGGTGCATCCTTGAGTCCGTCCGAGATCCCCACGGGGACCCCGGCGGCCAGGGAACCGCCAGCGGAGAACGGCATGTCCTTTGCGGCCACCGCTTCTGCGTCATGGCCCGGGGTGATGGTAGGGGTGGCCAGGGCGGTGACAGTTGGCTCCACTCTCGGGGCAGCCGGATCGGGAACGTCAACACTGCAGCCTCCCAGTGCTGTCACGCCGAGCAGCGCCCCCGCCACGAGTACAGCCGCCTGCGCCTTCACGTCTACCCCAATATGTTCGCCCGGACGGCCCGCCTGCCGTCGTCCTCAATGAGTCTAGGCGCCGGGCCGCGGGAACCACTGAGGCGTGCGCAGTCGTTGTGTGGGCAGGCCGTAAACTGGGGCCCACCGGGCTGCATGCCGTGGACTGGCCAGCGAAGAAAAAGGATGAGTGCTTGACCGAGAGCAGCAACTCCTACTATGAGGTGCTCCGCGTCGCCGTGACGGCCACCGACAAGGAGATCAAGGTGGCCTACCGCCGGGCCGCGCGAAAGGCCCATCCTGACCATGGCGGGGACGCCGCCGCTTTCCGGCAGGTGACGGCAGCATACGAAACCCTGATAGACCCCACGCGCCGGAAGGCCTACGACCGCTCGTATGCCGCAGGGACTGCCCGCAACACTGACGATTCCGCCGCAGGGCCGCACTTTGATGCGCCGGCGGCGGGCAGCCATGCCTCGGCCACTGTCCACAGGACCACCACGCCTCGGAACACCGCGGGCGACCCGCCCCTGTACGTCCCGCCCTATGATGCTGCGGCCTTTGAGGCGTCCGGCACGGTGCCGCTCATCCCGTTCGCCCAGGCCAGCCAGCAGGTCCACGGGATGCCGCGCAAGCGGGGCATTTTTGGCGCCGAGGCCAGGATCCAGCGCGAACTGCGGACAGTGCAGCTCATCACCCGCCAGGTCCTGCCCGCGATTCCTGCGGCCCGGCTGGTCAACGGCCTGCAGTCCCCCGCCGACAACAGCAACATCGACCATGCGCTCCTGTCCGGCTACCGGCTGGCGCTGATCGGGTCCATGCTGCTGCCCAAGGGCGCCTATGCCTGGGACGGACAGACGCTGAAGCACGGCGGACGCTCCATCGCGCCGCCGCAACTGGCCCACGTTGTCCGGGCCATGCAGGACATCTTCCCCGAACTGAACGTCACCGGCTGGACAGTCATCCACAGCGCCGAGGGCAACCTCCACGAACCCGTCATCGACCGCCACCGGCGAACAGCCGGCACGTCCGAAACCATCCAGGTGGTGAACGCGGCAGGCCTGGTCCGCGGACTCAAACACTTCCTCTCATCCGGCCCCACACCCAACACCGTCAATGTGTCCGTGCTGGCCAGGCTGCTTCGCGGCATGCACTGAACTGTTGCATGCGCTGGGTAGCGGGCACTGAACCGTTGACCCGGATTGGTTGACTAGGATTGGACGGTGTTCCGAATCCTCTTCTACGCCCCCGAAATCCCCGGCAACACCGGCAATGCGATCAGGCTGGCAGCCATAACCGGCGCCCAACTGCACCTGGTGGAACCCCTCGGCTTTGATTTCTCCGACGCCAAGCTCCGGCGCGCCGGCCTGGACTACCATGACCTCGCCGTCGTCACCGTCCACAAAAGCATCGAGGATGCCTGGCGCGAACTGCAGCCGGAACGTGTGTACGCCTTCACCTCTGACGGCACCGCCAGCTATGCGGACATCGCGTACCGCCCCGGCGATGTGCTGATGTTCGGCCAGGAATCAGTAGGCCTGCCTGAACACCTCAAGAGCGATCCGCATGTCACGGCCACCGTGCGGCTTCCCATGCTGCCGTCCCTGCGTTCGCTGAACCTGGCCAACGCGGCGTCGATTGCTGTCTACGAGGCCTGGCGCCAGCAGGGATTTTCCGGCGCCCAGATTTGAGCGCCCGCGGACCATCCGCAGGGCTGCCCGCACCGAATCACTCCTGACAGCAATTCCGGGGCGAGGAAGGAGCGGCAGGTGACACTGCTTGAGACGAGGCGGTCGGCGCCGCCGGCTTTCCCCTTTCCCAGGGGCAGCACCGGCCGCGATGCTCAGGTTTCACCGCCGGGCGACTTATGCTGGGTAGTGATGGAAACTCCCAACGCGCCAAACTCCGAGGCCCCGGCCGCAGTCAATGACTCACCGGCGGATCTCAGCAAGCGCTTGGCCGGGCTGCTCGCCCGCATAGCCGGCGGCGACCAGGCCGCGTTTGCCGAGTTCTACCAATTGACATCCCGCAGGGTGTTCGGCATGGCGCGGCGAGTGCTCATCGATCCCGAACTCAGCGAAGACACCACGCAGGAGGTTTTCCTCCAGGTATGGCAGAACGCCGCGAAGTTCAACCCGGAAGCAGGCAGTCCGCTTTCGTGGCTGATGACCATTTCGCACCGCCGGGCCGTGGACAAGGTCCGTTCCTCGCAGTCGGCCACCGACCGAGAGGCCAAATACGGCGCCAGCAGCCAGGACGTGGACCACGACTCCGTCTCCGCCGAAGTCGATAGCAGGCTCGAGGCCGAGGCGGTGGTCCGGTGCCTGGAAACGCTGACCGATACACAGCAGGAATCCGTGCGGCTGGCCTACTACGGCGGCCTCACTTACCGCGAAGTCGCGGAAAAGCTAAACGCAGCAGTACCCACCATCAAGTCCCGCATCCGCGACGGACTGATCCGCTTGAAGACCTGTCTGGGGGTGAGTTGAGATGACAGAAATGAATAGTCAGGGAGGCACCCGCCGTCCCGGCTCGTTCGGAACTGAGATCGCTGCCGACCTGGAATCCGGGCGGGCCGTGGATCTGGCCGAGCTCTATGCCCTGGACGCGATCAGCGATACCGAACGCGCCGCCATTGACCGCTACATCTCCGCCGCGCCCGACGCCGAGCGCAGCGCTTTCTTTGAGCGTGTCCGCCAGGCAAGGGAGACTCTCGCGGCGTCCTTTACGGCTGAGGCGGAGCCTCCCGCGGATCTTTTCGCCCGTATCGTGTCCCAGTTGCCGTCCCTCGCGCAACTGCCTGCCGATGGGCCCACCGCAGTCACGGCTGCCCCTGCCATGCCGGCCGCACAGCCGCCGGCAGAAGCACTGGATGAGCTCGCCGCGGCCAGGGTCCGCAGGGATGAACGACGTCGGCCTGCCGGCGCACGCCGCTGGCTCACCGCAGTGGCAGCCGCCGCCGTGATCGCCCTCGGTGGCGTGGGCGTGGGCGCCTACATCACGGATCAGAACGATCCCCTGAACCAGGTGGTCCGGGCCGCCGACGTCCGTGAAGCCTCCGTACCCGTCTCCGCCGGCGGCACCGCCACAGTGCTGATTTCGTCGTCGAAGGATGCCGTGGTGGTCAAGATGAACGGTGTACCCGCACCGCCGGCCGGCAAGGTTTACCAGATGTGGCTGATCCCGAAGGACGGCTCGGCACCGGTTTCCCAGGGCCTGATGGACGAAGCAGCCCTGTCAAAGCCTGCCGTGGTGAAGGGCATTGCGTCCGCTGCAGCGCTCGGCATCACCGTGGAGCCGGTGGGCGGTTCGGCCACGCCGACGTTCCCCACCGTGGCTGCCGCACCTCTGGGCGCATGAGCCCGGGGGCGGCTGCGCCAGAGGCCAGCCGCCCCACCACCGGAAGTTCTAGAAGCCGGCGATGGTCCCCGGGCCGTTGACGGCGACCACGTGGAAGGCTTCGGCGCTGCGGCCCTCAGCGAAGCCCGCACGCCGTGCATTCATGTGCATGCCGTTCCGCACCGCTGCTTCCATGGCCGCGACATCGGGATGCTGGCTCACGTGCACGTGGATCGCGTGGAGCTTGGCGTCCACATGGTCGGTGACATCCTCAAAGTGGTTCTCCCGCTCTTCCGGCCCGGCATAGAGCCACAGCCACGGCAGCTTGTAGGCCGCGAGGCCCGCCTCGGCCAGCTCGGGATAGGCGAACGGGTTTTCGACCGCAGGGTAGACAGCCCGGGTCACGGCCTCCCCCACGGCAAGGTGGTCCGGGTGGCTCTTCTGGAGGCGGTTCCAGTTCCGTTCCGGATGCATGGCAAGCACGACGTCGGGACGGATTTCCCGGATCAGCTTCACCACACCTTTCATCACCTCGTGCGTCGGTTCCAGGTAGCCGTCGCGCTCATGGAGGTAGTGGATGTCGGTCACGCCCACGAGTTCGGCTGCCCGGCGCTGCTCGGCCGCCCTGAGGGCGATGATCTCGGCCCGCTGCGCCGGGTCGAAGCCGCCCGCGTCGCCGTCGGTCATGATGCAGTAGCTGACGTGGATTCCCGCGGCCGTCCAGGCGGCGATGGTGCCGGCCGCACCGAAGTCGATGTCGTCCGGATGGGCGGCGAAACAGAGCACCCGCCCAATCCGGTGGATGTCCGGGTTGAACGGGCTCTGTGCTGAGGCAGCGGCGTGGGCCAAGGTCAGCCTTTTCGCTTCTTGATTTCTTCGGTGGCCTGCGGAAGGACGTCGAAGAGGTCCCCGATGATGCCAAAATCAGCGATTTCGAAGATCGGCGACTCGGCGTCCTTGTTCACGGCCACGATGATCTTGGCTGTCTGCATCCCGGCCTTCTGTTGGATGGCACCGGAAATGCCGGCCGAGATGTAGAGCTGGGGCGACACGGTCTTGCCTGTCTGGCCCACCTGGGCGTCGTGGCTGATCCAGCCGGCGTCCGTGGCTGCACGGGAGGCTCCGACGGCAGCACCGAGGGCGTCCGCAAGCTGCTCCACGGGGCCGAAGTCGCCGTCCACTCCGCGTCCGCCGGCCACCACGATGCGGGCGTCCGACAGATCCGGGCGGCCGCTGGCCGCCTTCTGTTCGCGGGCGGTGATGCGGGCCGCCGTGGCTGTGCCGTCCGCCGGCACTTCGACGGTGGACGTCTCCGGGGCGGAAGCCACGGATGCCGGCTCCGGCGTGACGTTGTTGGCCTTCACCGTCAGCACGGAAACCGCCGTGGTGGTCCGGGCAGAGGTGGTGTAGGACCCCGCGAGGACCGACTTGTGCGCTGTACCGTCGGCGTCGACCGCCACAACGTCGGTGATGACGCCGGCGTTGAGCCGGATGCCGAGCCGCGCCGCGATCTCTTTACCTTCGGGCGAGTTGTCCAGGAGGACCGTGCCGGCACTGGCGGCACCCGCGGCGGCAGCGAGATAGGCTGCCTTCGCCGAGACAAGGTAGTCATCCAGGTCCTGGGCGGAGGGCCGGAAAACGGCGGTGACGCCGTATTCGGCGAGCGTGGCCGAAACATCCTGATGCAGATCGCCGTTCAGGGCAACAGCGGTCTCTCCCAGGGAACGTCCCAGGGTGAGCAGTTCGAGGGTGCTCTTCTTCAGGGCATCGCCGGGGTTGTCAATGAATACGAGTACGTTTGCCATGTCTGTGATCCCTCTTAGAGCAGCTTCTGGGCGGCCAGGAAGTCGACGAGCTTGATGCCGGCGTCGCCTTCGTCGGTGATGATGGTTCCGGCGGTGCGCGGCGGGCGTTCCTCGGCAGCGGTCACTGTGGTCCACGATCCGGCGTGGCCCACGTGCGCGGGATCGACTCCGATGTCGGCCAGCGACAGCGTGGTGATGCTCTTGCGCTTGGCCGCGATGATGCCCCTGAAGTTGGGGTAGCGCGGCTCGTTGATCTGGTCAGTCACGGAGACCACCGCGGGAAGCGTTGCTTCGACGGTCTCCGAGTAGGTGTCGGCGTCGCGGCGCGCGGTGAGCCGCCCGCCGTCGACCGTCAGCGAGGACGCGAAGGTGACCTGCGGCAGACCCAGGCGCTCGGCGAGCTGGGCAGGGACCAAGGACGTCTCGCCGTCGGTGGACGCCATGCCGGTGAGGACAAGGTCCACCGGCGCGCCGGTGCCAATATGGCGGATGGCGGCCGCGAGCGCGAGCGAAGTGGCGGCGGCGTCTGAGCCGGCCAACGCACTATCGGTGAGGTGCACACCTTCGGTGGCGCCCATCTGGAGTGACTTCTTCACCGCGTTCACCGCACCGGACGCACCCATGCTCAGCGCAATGACCTGGTTGCCGGCCTTGGCGCCACCGCGGGCCTCAGCCAGCTGCAAAGCGGCCTCAAGGGCGTATTCGTCCAGCTCGGAAAGGATGCTTTCGTCACGGTCCGTCGTGTAGCCCTCGCCGGTGAGGTGACGGTCAAACTGTGCGTCCGGTACATGCTTGACCAGGACGATGATCTTCAATGTCTCTTCCACTGTGTTACAGCAGCCTTCCATGCTTGTGGACAGCCAGCCGGATAGGGTCATGGCCTCGGAACGCCCGGGGTACGGGTAGATCCTAGCTAACCATATAGCCGTCCCCCGTTGCCGTCCCGTTAACGCCTGTGTCACGGCCCTGCCCGGCGCGCACGGGGAACACGCACGACGGCGGCGGCACAGGACGGTGGCAACAGAGGACGACGGCGGCGATCACCTTTGGTGAGCCCCGCCGTCGTCCTCGTTAATGGTTGCCGTGCGTTCTGCCGATCAGGCCCTACTGGTCCGCTGCGGTGCCGAGCGTGACGTCGAACGTCTGTTCCTGGCCGTTGCGCAGGACCGTGAGCTTGACCTTGGAGCCGCCGGCCTGCTCGCGGACGGCCGCGGTCAGCTGGTTGGGCTCGCTGATGACCAGGTCATTGAACTTGGTCACCACATCGCCCACCTTGATGCCTGCCTTGGCTGCCGCTGAGTTTGCCTCTACCGTGGCCACGTCAGCGCCGACGGAGAAGCCCGAGGACGAGCTGGTGGACGACTTCTCCTTGACGCTGACACCCAGCTGGCCGTGGGATGCCTTGCCGGTGTCGATGATCTCCTGTGCCACCCGCTTGGCGTGGTTGATGGGGATGCTGAAGCCCACGCCGATGTTGCCGGCCGTGGACGAGGAATCCGAGCCGGCGGACGCGATGGCCACGTTGACGCCGATGATCTCGCCCTTGCTGTTGACCAGGGCACCACCGGAGTTGCCGGGGTTGATGGCGGCATCCGTCTGGATCACATTGATGGAGATGGACCCCTGGTTCGCGGTGCTTTGGCCCTGGCCACCGTTCGGCGGCGCGAACTGGAAGCCCTGATCGCCGCCCTGGGAACTGTCGCCCTCCTTGGGTGCTGCCGAAGACGCAACGCTGATGGTCCTGTTCAGCGTTGAGACGATGCCGTCAGTGACGGTGCCCGTGAGGCCCAACGGGGAGCCGATGGCGATGGCGGTGTCGCCGACGTTGAGCTTGCCGGAGTCTCCGAGGGTGGCAGGGGTCAGCCCGGAAGCGTCGTCCACCTTGATGACCGCAAGGTCAGAAAGGGGGTCAGTGCCCACCAGCGTGGCCTTGAGGACCTTGCCCGCACTGGTGCGGACCTCCAGGGCTGCGTTGGCGCTCTGGCCATCCAGGGTCACCACGTGGGTGTTGGTCAGGATGTGGCCCTGGTCGTCCAGGACGATGCCCGAGCCGGTCCCGCCGGAGCTGCCGCTGGAAGCGCTGATGGTCACGACGCTGGGGGAAGCCTTCAGTGCGGCCGCCGTGATGGCGTTGACATCGTCCTTGTTGTTAACAATCACGGTCTCAGGCTGGCTGCTGCTCGCGGCCGACGGCGAGCCATTGTTGAAGAGGTTGCCCGAACCGACTGTCGCTACGCCGCCACCCACGAGGCCGGCGGCAAGGATGCTGGCCACCAGGGTGCCGACGCCGAACGAGGCTTTTCGGCGGGGCGCGTCGGCAGGGTTCGGGGCAGCGTTGTACTGGCCCGGAGCGTACTGGCCTGGGTTGTACTGGCCTGGGTTGTGCTGGCCTGGGTTGTGCTGACCTGCCGAGCCGCCTGGCGCGGCCGAATGCGCTCCGTGCTGGCCGTACTGGTGGCCGGGAGCCTGCTGGCCTGGCGTCTGCTGGCTCGGTGTCTGTTGGCCATAGAAGGGCTCGCGGGGAGGATAACCCGGAGGGGCCGCACCCGGCAGCGGCTGGGTGGGGTTATCGGGTGCCCCGGATCGGTCCAGCTTCTCGGTCGGATTAGCCTGACCGACAGCGTCGCTGCGGACCTCCGCAGAGTTCTGGTCCGCATTCCGGTTCTCATCCGGATTGCGGTTCTCCGGCGCTGCACCCTGGGTTGGGTTCTCAGTCATTGGACTTCCTTTCATCCTCGTCTGCATTAACTATGTACCGTCTGGCTGGAACTGGGGCGAACGTTGGCTGGGAGGTTGCTGGGAGACCGAATTCCGCTGCCAGCAGGCTCTTCCGGGGGTTTCGCTGGTGGCATATTCGCCGCTGTGGACGCACCAAGAGGTGCACCATAGAATCAAAAGGAAATGCCACAGCGACCTGCGGCTTTACACCACGCGTGGGGGCGCTGCTGCATTCTGAGACGCTCATTCGTCCCGAATCGGTGTCAGGCGTGCTGAAGGGTTGCACATGCGGTCAAAGTTCAAACGTATCCTCGCCGTGATCGGCCTGACCGGGCTGCTCGCGGTTCCTGCCGGCGGGGCCTGGGCTGAAGATCCGGTGACACTGGATCCCTCCTCCAAGATTGTGGATTCCGCCGGCGTTCTCGGTTCGAAGAAGGCTGATGTGCAGGAAGCCATCAAGAAGCTTGGAAGTGACCACGCCACCGTTCTGCATGTTGTCACCGTCAAGAAGTTCGAAAACCCAACCGACCGCGAAGCGTGGACGGACGAGGTAGCCAAAAAGGCCAGCCTCGGACCTAATGCCTTGATTCTTGCGGTGGCTACCGAGAACAGACAGTACATCCTGAACAAGCCCAGCGGCAGCAAGATCACCGCCGCCCAAATCGAAAACATCAAGAGCAAAGCCATAGGCCCGCAGTTGGCCAATGACGACTACGCCCAGGCGGCCATTAACGCCGCGGCAGCCATCGGCGATGCAGCAGGCGGTGGCAGCGGCAACGTCCCCGGTGAGGGCGCCGGCGCCGCTGTCCTCGTCGGCACAGGCGTAGTTGCTGCCGGTGGAGCCGGCGCCTATCTCTACTTCCGAAACAAGCGGAAGAAGGCGGCCCAGGCGTCCAGTGCCAGCTATGGCGCCCATGGCGCCGAGCTGGATCCGCTGGCTTCGCTCAGCATCGAGGAACTCCGGCGCAAGAGCGGTTCCCTCATCATCGAGGCCGACGACGCCATCAAATCCAGTGAGCAGGAACTCGGGTTCGCGGAGGCCCAGTACGGCGACGCCGCGGTGGGGAACTTCACCAAGGCCCTGGCCGAGGCCAAAGCCCACATGTCCGAATCCTTCAAGCTCCAGCAGCAGCTTGACGACCACATCCCGGACACGGAAGAACAGCAGCGCAGCTGGCTCGGCGAGATCATCCGCCGTTCAGAGGCGGCGCTCGGCTCGCTCCAGGAGCAGAAGGCCGACTTCGACTCGCTCCGCGAGCTCGAGAAGAACGCCCCGCAGGCACTGGCAGCCATCAGCGCCGGCGCCCAAGAAGCCGATGCCAAGATCGCCAGCGCCGAACAGTCACTGACGGCCTTGCGCGCCAAGTACGCGGACAGCGCGCTGGTCCAGGTCGCTGACAACATCACCCAGGCCAAGGAACGGCTGGCCTTTGTGCAAAATGCCACGGCCACCGCCCAGGAGAAGCTCACCGAAGGCGAAGGCAGCCTCGCCGCGGTCGCCGTGCGGGCGTCTGAAGAGAGCCTGCACCAGACCAACGTTCTGCTGGACGCCATCGCCAAGGTGTCCACCAGCCTGGACGAAGCCCGGAACGGTCTGGAAGCGGCCGTCGTCGAAACCTCCCAGGACCTCGCGCAGGCGAAGGCCATGATCCAGTCCGGCGAACACCCCGAACTCGCCGGCCCGGTCGCCGGCGTTGAAGCAGCTCTAGGCCAGGTCAAGGCCGAAATCCAGGGCGGGAAAATCGATCCCATCGCCACCCTGCAGCGCGTTGAAACAGCACACCAGGCACTGGACCAGTCCCTCACCGGCATCCGGAACCAGCAGGACCAGGCCCGCCGCGCGCAGGCGTCGCTGCAGCAGACCATCATGTCGGCGCAGGCGCAGATCAGTGCCACCTCGGACTACATCACCGCCCGCCGCGGCGGGGTAGGCACCGAGGCCCGCACGCGGCTCGCCGAGTCCCAGCGCAACCTCGACTACGCACTGTCCATCTCGCGCAACGATCCCGTCACCGCGCTGACTTACGCCCAGCAGGCCCATGCCCTTGCGGCCCAGGCAGCGCAGCTCGCCCAGGCTGACGTCGACAACTTCGGTGGCTACGCCAACCAGGGCTTCGGCGGCGGGGGCATGTTCGGCGGGCGCGGCGGAGGCGGCGGCGGCCTCGGTGGCGCCATCCTTGGCGGTATCCTCATCAACTCCATCCTCAACGGCGGCAGCGGCGGAGGCTGGGGTGGAGGCCACAGTGACGGCGGCGGCTGGGGCGGTGACTCCGGCGGCGGCGATATGGGCGGCAGCTGGGGCGGCGATTCCGGCGGCGGCGGGGACTTCTGACCATTAAGAGCTAGGCGTCGGCAGGAACGAACCTGCCGGCGAAAAGAAGCGGTACAACAACTGTTCACTGATCTCAGTGGCCACCATTGAGCAGGACGAAAGGTAACACCATGGTTAAGCAGTCCATTTTCGGCCGGATCGCGCAGCTGGCAAAGGCAAACATCAACACTTTGCTGGACAACGCTGAGGATCCGCAGAAGATGCTGGACCAGATGGTCCGGGACTACACCAACAACATTGCGGAGGCTGAATCCGCAGTCGCCCAGACCATCGGCAACCTCCGTATGCTCCAGGATGACTACCGCGAGGACATCAAGAACGCCCAGGACTGGGGCAACAAGGCCCTCGCCGCATCACGCAAGGCTGACGAATACCGCAGCGCCGGCGACAGCGTTGACGCCGAGAAGTTCGACAACCTCGCGAAGGTAGCCCTGCAGCGCCAGATGTCAGCGGAAAGCGAAGCCAAGGGTGCCGAGCCGAGCATCGCCTCGCAGACCGAGGTAGTGGACAAGCTCAAGTCGGGCCTGGACCAGATGAAGGGCAAGCTCAACGAACTCACCAGCAAGCGCAACGAGCTGGTTGCGCGGTCCAAGACGGCCGCGGCACAGTCCCAGGTGCATGATGCCATCAAGAGCATCGACTTCATGGATCCCACCAGCGAAGTTGGCCGCTTCGAAGAGAAAATCCGCCGCGAAGAGGCCAAGGTCCGCGGCCAGCAGGAGCTTGCCGCGTCGAGCCTGGACGCCCAGTTCAACCAGCTGGAAGACCTCGGCGAGCAGGTGGAAATCGAAGCACGCCTGGCAGCCCTGAAGTCCGGCGGGGCCAAGCCGGCCATCGGCGCTTCCGGCGCGAGGTCCGAGTCTACAGTCGACGAAGCCGACTTCGACAAGCTGTAGCCAGCCGCGTCCGCCGCTGAGCGGGCCAGCCGGGGCCGGGGTTCATCACGAACCCCGGCCCCCGCCATGCCCGGACAGAAACCTGCAAACGACCGTGCGGCTGCTGTCGTGGATGTGTAGCGTGGAGGCCATGGTCTCCCCCGTTGCGTCCTCCATCGTCTGGCTCCGTGATGACCTTCGACTGGACGATAACCCCGCTCTGTCCCACGCCGTCGAACTCGGCCTGCCGCTTACGGTGGTCTACATTCTCGACGAGGAATCCCCCGGAATCCGTCCCCTGGGAGGCGCGGCCCGCTGGTGGCTGCACCACTCGCTGACTTCGTTGGCGGGGGCGCTTGCTGAGGCCGGTTCCGCACTCATCCTCAGGCGCGGACCTGCCAGCCGTATGATCCGGGACCTGGCCGCGGAGACCGGCGCAAAGCACGTGCTGTGGAACCGCCGCTACGGCGGTCCCGAGCGGTCCCTGGACGCGGACATCGAGGCCTGGGCGGCGGAGAACGGCATCGAAGCCGCGAGCTTCCAGGCCAACCTGCTGTTCGAGCCGTGGACCATCACCACCGGCAGCGGCGGCCCTTACAAGGTGTTCACGCCCTACTGGCGGGCCTGCACGGCGTCCGGCGAGCCCCGTCCGCCGCTGGATGCGCCGGCCGGCCTGCCCTCCCCCGCCGTCGCCGGTTCGATGAAGCAGGCCTGCAGCGACGCGCTGACAGCGTGGTCGCTGCTGCCCGTGTCCCCGGACTGGAGCGGCGGACTCGCTGAGACCTGGGAGCCCGGGGAGGCCGGAGCGCACAGCAGGCTTGAGGACTTCCTGGACGGGCCGGCACAGGACTACGGCACTGGGCGGGACATTCCCGGTGTGGAAGGCACTTCCAGGCTGTCCCCGCACCTCCGTTTTGGTGAAATCAGCCCGTTCCGGGTCTGGCACGAGCTCCGCCGCCACTTCCCCCGGGAGGCGACGCCCGACGTCGGGATCTTCCGGTCCGAGCTGGGCTGGCGGGAGTTCTGCTGGCAACTGCTTTACGCCAATCCCCAGCTGGCTACCCGAAACTACCGGCCCGACTTCGACCGCTTCGAATGGCAGCAGCCCACCGCCGCGGAACTGGAGGCGTGGGAACAGGGCCGGACCGGCTATCCGCTGGTGGATGCGGGGATGCGGCAGCTCTGGCAGACCGGTTGGATGCATAACCGGGTCCGGATGGCGGCGGCGTCATTCCTCGTCAAGAATCTCCTGGCCGACTGGCGTCTGGGCGAGGCGTGGTTCTGGGACACCCTGGTGGATGCCGATGCAGCCAGCAACCCCGCCAACTGGCAATGGGTTGCAGGCTCGGGCGCCGACGCGTCCCCGTACTTCCGGATCTTCAATCCCGTCACGCAGAGCAAGAAGTTCGACGCCGACGGCCGGTACCTTCGCGAGTTCATTCCGGAACTCGCCCACATGGACCGCAGGGCCATCCACGAACCGTGGAAGCAGCCCGACGTCCAGGGCTACCCCGCGCCCGTGGTGGGACTCCCCGAGTCCAGGGAGCGTGCGCTGGCCACCTACCAGAGGCTTCGGGAGGACCGGCAAGGCCAGGACAACGCCACCGGCCCGGAAATTAGCGGCTGACTTTGCCCATCAGGGAGGCGATGGGGCGAAGGAAGAGGGGACGTGCCAGGAACCAGGCTGCCACCATGGCTGCCACCGAGGCGACGAAGACCCAGAAGCCGAACCAGCCGGCGTCGTCGCTGCCGCCGTACATGTGGTTCAGGTTCCGCAATGCACCGGTGGCGAGCACCAGGAAGACATGCACCACGATGAACGCCACGAAATAAATCATGACCGGGAAGTGGATGGCCCGCGCGAGCTCAATGGGGTAGGCCTTATTGAGAGCCGTGGCCTCCTTGGGCCAGGCGGAGGACGTCCGAATACCGGAGATGAAGGCAAGCGGTGCGGCGATGAAGACCGTGGCGAAATACGTCAGCAGCTGCAGCGCGTTGTAGTTGACCCAGCCGTTGTCGGTGGGCCAGTTCAACGAGGCGTACTGAAGCGCCGCGGAGAGGGCATTGGGGATAACGTCCCAGCTCGTGGGCACGATCCGCATCCATTGGCCGGTGGCGAACAGCAGGATGGCGAACACCAGGCCGTTGAGGACCCAGAGCGCGTCCAGCGTCAGGTGCAGCCAAAGCTCCAACGTGATCTTGGCGGGCGCATTCTTGGTCTTGATCAGGCCCTTGTTGTTGCGCGTCCAGTGGCCGCTGGGCCGCGTGGTGGTCCGCACCTGCCAGCCGGTCCTGATGATGAGCAGCAGGAAGAAGCCGTTCAGGAAGTGCTGCCAGGCCAGCCACGCCGGGAATCCCACAGGCGCGCCGTCAGGCAGTTCCGAATGGCCCGGATAGTCAGCCAGGAACGAGGCCACCGCAGGAAGGCCGGTCATCCACTTGGCCAGCAGCACCACGAGCACCAGCACTACGAGCGCGGCAGGAACACCCCAGTAGAGACTTGACCGCTTGCTCGTCGAGGAGCCGGGCTTCTTCGTGGGTGTGGACATCGAACAACATTCCTCTCGAGAATGACTGACCAAGTGCTCAAATGGCTTTGCGAACGAGAATACTAGGAACCACGTGTAATCGGGCAAAAGAAGACCCCGGCCGGCGTCATGCCGGTCGGGGTCTTCTACATGGTTGCGGGGACAGGATTTGAACCTGTGACCTCTGGGTTATGAGCCCAGCGAGCTACCGAACTGCTCCACCCCGCGTCGCAAGATCAACACTACCGTACTTTGGAGTAGGTAAAAACCAATCGTGATTGGGGGTCGCCACGACGCCGAGGTTGGCTGCCTGGGACGGGTCCGCTTAAACCAAAAAGTCCGGATTCTGTTTCCAGAATCCGGACTTTTCGCCAGTTGCGGGGACAGGATTTGAACCTGTGACCTCTGGGTTATGAGCCCAGCGAGCTACCGAACTGCTCCACCCCGCGTCGCAAGATCAACACTACCGTCCGGTGAACGGGAGGCCAAATCCTGGTGGCGTGATGTGCGTCTCGCTGCGTCAAACCCCTTAGTTGCTGGCCGCCGGCGAGGGCGTCGCCGTCGGTGTAGCTTCCGGCGACGGTGTCGCCCCGGGCGATGGCGTGGCTTCAGGGGCCGGTGCCGGGATCTTGCCCTCGGCGTCAATCGCCTTCTGCAGGGCCGCCGCGAGTTTCTTCTGCTCTTCCCCGTAGGCTGCAAAGTCGCCAGCCGCCAGGGCTGCCTGGCCCGCTTTGATGGCGGCGTTGGCCTCATCCAGCGCGGCCTTCAGGTCTGCCTGGGCACCTGCACTCACCGGCGGTGTTGTGCCAGGAGCAGGCGGGGTCTGGCCGGTGTTGCCGGAGTCGCCCGCGGCAGCGCCGGAGTCGCCGCCGAAGAGTTGCTTCAGGGCTCCGTCCAGGGTCGGCGCAAAGCCGACCTTGTCGCCGAAGGCCACCAGCACACGCTGCAGTGTGGGGTAGGACGTCTCACCGGTCGACTTGAGGTAAACCGGCTGGACGTACAAGATGCCGCCGCCCACAGGCAGTGTCAGCAGGTTGCCGTTGAGCACTTCGGAGGCACCCTGCCGCAGAAGGTTCAAAGCCTGGGACACCGTGGGATCGGAGTTGAACTTGTTCTGGGCCTGGCCTGGCCCGGGAACCTGTGTTTCCGGCGGAATCTGCAGCAGCCTCAGCTTGCCGTAGCTTTCAGCTTTGACGCCCTTCTCGTTTCCGGCGTCAGAGTCGGCGGCCAGGAAGCCATAGAGGACGTTCCGGGCAGTGCCGTTGACGATCTGCGGGATGAAGGATGAGGTGAGCTGGAAGGCCGGCTTTTCCTGGTCAGGCATCTGCAGTGACATATAGAACGGCGGCTGCTTGACTTCCGTATCTACGGTGGGATCGTTCGGCACGCTCCATACTTCGTCACTCTTGTAGAAGCTCACTGGTTCCGTGACGTGGTAGCGGCCCAGGAGCTCCCGCTGCACCTTGAACAGGTCTTCCGGGTAACGGACGTGGCTCATAACATCGCCGGACATCTCCGAGTACGGCTTCACTGACGCGGGGAAAACTTTCTGCCAGGCCTTCAGGACGGGGTCCTGATCGTCCCAAGCATAGAGGGTCACCGAGCCGTCATAGGCGTCGACCGTGGCCTTGACCGAGTTCCTGATGTAGTTCACCGAGCTGTTCGGCAGGGCAACCGTCCGGCCTGAAGTGGTCTGGGAGTCCGCGGTGGCAGCCGAGAGCTGCTCCTGCTGCGAGTACGGGTAGTACTGGCTGGTGGTGTACCCGTCCACGATCCACTTGACGCGGCCGTCAACAACGGCCGGATAGGAGTTGCCGTCAACGGTGAGGTACGGGGCAACCTTCTCCACGCGGTCACGCGGACTGCGGTCGTACAGGATCTGGGATTCTGCGTTAACTCCGTCGGAGAGGAGGAGGTCCGAGGACTGGAACTTGATGGAGTAGAGGACCTTGTTGAAGAAGCTGCCCACGTTGGGCCCGCCGTTGCCGGTGAAGGTGTACTGGGTTTCCCCGTCCCCTTCCTTGCCGGAAGGCCTGTCCTGTTCGCGGTGCGGTGATCCCGAAGGCGCCCCGACAATGGAGTACTCCGGGGAGTCTTCGCCGAAGTAGATCCGCGGCTCGTAGGTGGAGTCATCGCCAAGTACACCGGTGGACGGGATACCTGACTGGAGGAACTCCGGCTTGCCGTCGACGGTGAACTTGTTTCCCTTGGCCGCCACCACGCCGTAGCCGTGGGTGTAGACGACGTGCTGGTTGAGCCAGCCCTGCTGGTTGGTGGCAACGTTCGCCGGATTCAGCTCGCGCACGGCGATGACCGTGTCCTGGATCTTGCCGTCAACCTCGTAGCGGTCGACGTTCAGTGCCTCCGGGAACTGGTAGTACGGGCGGTACTGCTCCAGCTGGGAGAACGCATCGGAGATCAGGTTGGGGTCCAGGAGCCGGATGTTGGCCGTGGTCTGGGCGTCCGGGGCCAGCGCCCCAGTGCTGGCAGTGTTCGTCGCGTCATAGCGGTCCACCTGAATCTGGTCCAGGCCGTAGGCCGCCCGAGTCATCTCGATGTTGCGCTGGATAAAGTCCTTCTCCAACGTCTGCTCGGAAGGCCGCACCTGGAACTGCTGGATAACCCACGGGTACACGCCGCCGGCCAGGATCGAGGTGATGATCAGCATGGCCGTGCCGATGACCGGCAGGCGCCAGCGGCCGATGACCGCCGCAACGATGAAGAGGATGGCCACCAAGCCTGCCGCCACGGCGAGGATCGCCTTGGTGGGGATCACGGCGTTCACGTCCGTATACAGCGCACCGGCCCAGCGCCCGCCGTTGCCCTGAAGGGCGGCATAGCGGTCCAGCCAGAAGTTTGCGCCGAGCAGGATCAGGAAGGCTGCGCCGGTTACCGCGAGGTGGATCTGTGCCGCGCGGCTGGTGAACACGCCGCGTTCCATCAGCCGGATGCTGCCGTAGAGGTAGTGGGTGAGGATTCCGGCTATGCCGGCCACCACAACCACGCTGATCAGGAAGCCTGTGACGAATCCCAGGAACGGAAGAGTCATGAGGTAGAAGCTGATGTCCAGGCCGAACTCAGGATCGCTCTGGCCGAACGGTTCCTGGTTGAAGAACAACAGCACTTTCTGCCATTGGCTGGCCGCGGCGCTGCCCGCGAACAGCCCGAACAGGATGGGCAGGCCCACCATAACGACGCGGCGGACCGGTTCAAGCTGGGCCTGGTAGCGGTTCAGGTTGTCGCGCATCTCGGAGTCCGGCGCGTAAACGGGCCGTGCGTGGTAGGCAACCCTGATGGCAAAAAAGACAGCCAGGAACATGAGTACGAAGCCGGTGAGGAAGATTCCGATCCGGGACAGGTTTTCCGTCACGAACACTTCGAAGTAGCCGAGCTGCCGGTACCAGAGGACGTCAGTCCACACGTTGGCGAAGAAGATGAAGCCCACCACTGCGATGGCAACAACAATCAGCGTGGGCGTAAGGGCCCCGCGTCGCGAGGGGGGTCTTCCGGGCGGGATGGGGCTGGTAGGACGGGACAAACTCGGTACCTCATAGCTGGTCGTCAGGTTTACATGAGAAGCGTGCGTGCGGTTGACGTCCGGCACCGGTCAAGCGTGTGGCAACGTCCGTCATATCTGCCACGAGTGGCGGTAAAGCTTAGTTCCTGGCCTCAGTCTAGTTGCTGGCGCAGACCGGCAAAGCGCCCGTGTCCTGCCCGGATCCGGCGAGCTCGACGGCGTGGCGCGCCTCTGCGATGTTCTCCACTTTGAGCACCTGCAGTCCCTCCGGCACATGGCCCACAACTTCGTCGCAGTTTTCTGCCGGGGCGAGGAATACGGTGGCTCCCCCGGCACGCGCGCCCAGCATCTTCTGCCGGATGCCGCCGATGGGACCTACGGTGCCGTCGGGGGTGATGGTCCCCGTTCCTGCGACATGTTTGCCGCCGGTCAAGTCCCCCGGTGTCACCGTGTCGATAATGCCCAGCGAAAACATCAGCCCGGCGCTGGGCCCTCCCACCTTGTCCAGGGAAATTTTCACGTCGAACGGAAACGTGAACAGGTACTTGAGCATGACTCCGAGAATGTAGCGGCCCGCACCGTTGTTCATGGGGGTGATGGTCTGTGTGACGGATTCCCCTGCGCGCTGCACCACCAGGGTGGCCGGCGCTCCGTTGCCGGCGGCAAGTTCCTCCTGCACGACGGCGAGCGATGTGATGGGCTTGCCGTTGATCGATTCGAAGATGTCGCCGTTTTCAACCTTGCCCGCCGACGGCGAACCGTCGGGGAGCCCCGCGGCCTGGAGCTGCTGGCCGAAGGGAATGTCGAGCTCGTTGAGCGCCGAGGCGACAGCGTTCTCCTGCGACGAGGTCATAGCCACGGAGCTCTGTTCGTCGGCCTCTTCCTTAGTGGTGCCGCTGGGGTAGAGCAGTTCCACCGGGTGAACGGACTTGGACCCGTCAAGCCACGCGGTGAAGGCACCCAGGACACTCACCGGGCCGTTGGGGCCGCCGTCGACATAAACGGTGGTCAGGTCCAGATTTCCCTTGGCTGGATAGGTTTCTTGGCCCGTCACGCTGATGACAGGACTGCCCTGGCTCTGGCCGATTGTGTTGAAGGTGGGTCCGGGAGATTCCACAACATAAGGCACCGGGACGGTGACGGCCGCGATCCCCAGACCCAGCGCCAGGACGCCGGAAAGCATCATCACGGACACCCGCCGGTCCCCGGGCGGCGCGCTGCGGGGGGCATTCTGCCCTGTTGGCGGGGGGCCGGCCACACCCGTTCCGGGCGCCGCGGCACTCCCTGTGGTGCCGGCGTCGAGCTCTGGAGCGTGGTCCTCATGCGGATGATCGCCGCGGGTTGTAGTCACTGAATCAACACTACGCGGTGCCGCCCCCCGCCAGCTCTTTGCCTACAGCGAACGTGACGCCTGTCCGGCAGACAGCCGCCCCTGCCCGGGGTACCGTGAAGTGAACAGTCACACCGACGATCGGCGGGATCATGACCTCCAACCCACTCAATCCGTCCAACGGCGACGATACGCCGAAGGATCCGTTGACCGAGATGCTGCAGAACCTGATGGGCGGCAAGGGCATGGAAAACTTCGACCCCGCCGAACTCGCAAAGGCAGCCGGCCTGCCGAACGACCCCAATCTCCTGGCCCAGATGTTCTCCCAGGTCCAGGCCATGATGAGCGCCCCTTCCGAAGGGCCCGTCAACTGGCAGCTCGCGCACGAGAACGCCCGCCGGGTTGCCGCCAGCAGCGCCGACCCGTCCGTCACGTCCCTGCAGACCCGCGAAGTCGACGAGGCCCTGCGGCTGGCCGAACTGTGGCTCGATCCCGTGACCGACCTTCCTGCCACCGGCCTGATCGGCCGTGCGTGGTCGCGTGCCGAGTGGGTGGAAGCCACCCTTGGAACATGGAAGCGGCTGACCGAGCCCGTAGCCAACAGCATCGCCAACGCGCTCTCCAGCGCCATGACCGAACAGATGCCCGAAGAGATGAAGTCCATGATGGGCGGGGCCTCTTCCATGCTGCAGAACATGGGCGGCGCGATCTTTGGGATGCAGCTGGGGCAGGCGATCGGTGCCCTGTCCGCCGAAGTTGTCAGCTCCACGGACATCGGTGTTCCCCTGGCTGACCTGGAAATGGCGCTCCTGCCAGCCAACGTGTCGAAGTTCGGCGAGGGCCTGGGCCTGCCGGAGAACGACATCCGGCTGTTCCTGGCCGTCCGCGAGGCAGCCCATGCACGGCTGTTTGTTCAGGTCCCCTGGCTGCGCGGCCACCTGCTCGGCGCCATCGAGGCCTACGCCCGCGGCATCCATATCGACACTTCCAGGATTGAAGAGCTGGCCCGCGACCTGGACCCCAGCAACCCTGAAGGCATCCAGGAAGCGCTGTCCCAGGGTGTCTTTATGCCGCAGCGGACCCCTGCTCAGGAGCAGGCGCTTGAGAAGCTTGAGACGGCCCTGGCCCTCGTTGAAGGCTGGGTGGACGAGCTCACCGCTTCGGCCACAGAGAAACTGCTGCCCTCCGCCGGTGCGCTCCGGGAAACAGTCCGGCGACGCCGTGCCACCGGCGGTCCGGCGGAACACGCTTTCTCTTCCCTGGTGGGACTCGAACTGCGCCCCCGCCGCCTGCGCGAGGCTGCCACGCTGTGGGCCACGCTGAAGGACGAACGGGGCATTGCCGGACGCGATGCCATCTGGCAGCACCCGGACCTCCTCCCCACCGCCGAGGACCTCGACGACCCGCAGGGGTTCAGTGGCCGCCGCCAGCTGTCCGAGGCCAGCGACAGCGAAGTGGACGACGCCCTGCAGAAGCTGCTGAGCGGCGGCTTCGACAACGCGCCGCAGGATGATTCCGAAGGCGGTGACGACGGCGACCAGCCCACCGGCGACGGTGAGCAGCCCAAGGGTTAACCGGACCGCACAGTACACCTGGTGGATGACGAACTCCTCCGCCACTTGAACGGGCAGTTCCGGACGATGGGGGCCTTCATGTTCGGGCGCGTCACCCATGAGCTGATGGCCGGTTACTGGCCCACTGCCGATGCGGCACGGCCTGATCGACGAATTCCGAATCCTCGTCCATCCCGTGGTCGTCGGGCAGGGCCGGCCGCTGTTCGAGGCCCCTGATGTCCGGATGGACCTCAGGCTCGAAGGGACACGGACGTTCGGCAATGGCGTGGTACAGCTGAATTATTCGAGCGACGGCGCCTAGGGTGTGTTGCGGCGCAATGTCGTGGAACGCAGCTTCAACCTAGCCTGCCTGGTCGCTGGCCGACATATCGCCGACGCCAGGCGTGCCATCGGCGAGCGCGTAGCGCTGCAGCACTGCACCCTTCGGTGAGGCGACGACCGGCTCGATGAGTCTGAGGTTCGTCGGAACCACCCCGTCGGCGAAAACCTTTTTTCCACCGCAGAGGAGGATCGGATACACCCAGAGCGTGAGCCGGTCAAAGAGCCGCTCGGCGAATAGGGTCTGCACGAAGTCGAGACTGCCAATGACGTGGATGTTCGCGTGCCGGTCGCGCAGTTCGCGCACGGCAGCGACGACATCAGGACCCAACAGTGTGGAGTCGGCCCACTCGAGGGCCGGCGACTGGCGCGAGGCCACGTATTTCGGGAGGCGGTTGAACAGCCGCGCAATTCCCCCGTCCGCGTGCGGCCAGTACGCGGCGAAGATGTCGTAGGTCCGTCGCCCAAGCAGCAGCGCGTCCATCCCCGCCATCCCGGAGTCGACCTGCTCGCCGACGACTTCATCCAGGAGGGGCGCCTGCCAGCCGCCAAACGCGAAGCCGCCGTCAGCATCCTCGTCCGGCCCGCCGGGCGCCTGCGCGACGCCGTCGAGCGTGATGAACA
Source organism: Arthrobacter sp. UYNi723 (assembly GCF_054057635.1). NCBI lineage: Bacteria > Bacillati > Actinomycetota > Actinomycetes > Micrococcales > Micrococcaceae > Arthrobacter > Arthrobacter sp. UYNi723. The sequence goes on along the minus strand of NZ_JBSRZM010000001.1, from coordinate 81,217 downwards.
GGTCGATATGGATGAGTCCCATGCCGTGCTCTTTTCCCTGTTGCCCGCCGTCGCCCCGGCGACGGGATCACTTCGAGGCTGACACATGATCCCCCTGCGAAGCAACCATTTCCCCGGCTCGACCCGAGCATTAGGCGACGGTTAGGAGAGACGCTCTAGTCGGCGTCGCCCGGCTCTGAATCATTGCTGCCCGCGGTCAAGCCCCGGGAGGTGGCGAACGAGACGCCTTCCAGGAACGCCTTTGCCCGCATCGTGTCGGGGTAAGCCTCCAACAGCTTCCAGAACGCGGCATTGTGCCCGGCCACCAGCAGGTGCGCGAGCTCATGCAGCAGGACATAGTCGATGACCCACTGCGGCATGGGCCGGAGCTTGTCGGAGAGACGGATGGATCCTTCCGACGGCGTTGCGGAGCCCCAGCGCGAGTTCTGGTTGCTGACCCAGCGGACCGACGTCGGGACTGCCCTGCCGCCGAAGTACCGGGCCGAAAGGGCTGCGGCGTGGGCGGCCAGGGCAGTATCAGTGGCCGGCTGTTTACTTCCTCTGCGGGAGCGCCGCTCCCCCTGGCGGTGCAGCTTCTCCAACATGCGGTGCACCCATTCAGACTCCTGCGCGGCGGTGAACCGGGCCGGAATGGCCACCACTGCCGTCCCGTTCTCCCAGAAGGCAGCCACGGTCCTGGTCCGGCGGGCCGACCGCCGCACCTCAACCGGTGATCCGTCCGCCGTGGTGACGGGGAGGGTCTCCTGTCCTGCCGGCCGGCGGGTCACAGGGTGGTGCTTTCGACGAGCACCCGCAGCACGTCTTCGCCGTAGCGTTCCAGCTTGGACGGACCCACGCCGGCCAGCGCCGCCAGTTCCTCCAGCGTGGACGGTTTGGCCTCTGCGATGGCCGTCAGCGTGGCATCCGTGAAGACCACAAACGCCGGCACTTCGGCCGCCAACGCAATTTCCTTCCTCCACTGCCGAAGGGCATCAAATGTCTGTTCTTCGTAGCTGGGAGGACAGTCGTTGCAGCGGCCCACCTTCCGTTCGGCGCCGCTGACCAGCATGCTCCCGCAGACCCTGCAGGTGGCGGGGGCAGCCGATTTCCGGCGCGGCGCCGGCCCTTTTCCGCGGGCGCTGGAGCTGGCCACCGAGTTGGGCCGGAGCCCGTCGAGGAAGCGTGAGGGTTTCCGGTTGGCCCGGCCGCCCGGTGTCCGTGCCGTGGACCAGGACAGGGACAGGTGCTCGCGGGCGCGGGTGATGCCCACGTAGAGCAGCCGGCGCTCCTCATCCACGGATTCGGGTGTGTCCGCGAAGGAAATGGGCATCAGGCCTTCGCAGAGGCCCACCAGGAACACGGCGTCCCATTCGAGGCCCTTCGCGGCGTGCAGCGATGCAAGCGTCACGCCCTGGACAGTGGGAGCGTGCTGCGCCAGCGACCGTTCCTGGAGTTCATTAACAAAGTCACTGAGACTGAACTGCTCGCCGCGGACGTGGACCAGCTCGTCCGCGAGCGCCACCAGCGCTGCCAGGGACTCCCAGCGTTCGCGCAGCGCGCCTCCGTTGTGGGGCGGGGCGTCCGTGTAGCCGAGCGAGGCGACGATATCGCGGACCAGCTGGCCTAGCGGTTCCGGCGTCGCGATTTCTGCGACGGCCCTGGTTGCCGCGCGCAGCTGAAGGATGGCGTCGCGCACTTCCTTGCGGGCAAAGAACCGCTCACCGCCACGGAGCTGGTAACTGATGCCGGCGGCCGCAAGCGCCTGTTCGTAGGCCTGGGACTGCCCGTTGGTGCGGAAAAGGACAGCCACCTGGCTGGCGGGAGTGCCGGCGTCGAGCAGTTCCTGGATCTTGATGGCGACCGTGGCGGCTTCGGCTTCATCGTCGGAGCACTCGGTGAACTGTGGGACAGGCCCCGCCGGCCGCTGCGCCACCAGCTGCAGCGGAGCCGCCCAAGCAGCATCGGCCACCGGCCCGCCGCCACGCCGTGCGGCCAGCAGATCGTTGGCCAGCTTGACCACCTGCGGCGTGGAACGGTAATCCCGGATCAGTTTCACCACATTAGCCTCAGGGTACTGGGCATTGAATCCCAGCAGGTGTTTGGGCGAAGCGCCGGTAAACGAGTAGATCGTCTGGCTCGCATCGCCCACAACGCACAGCTCGTCCCGCCCGCCCAGCCACAGCTCCAGGAGGCGCTGCTGCAGCGGCGAAACGTCCTGGTACTCATCCACCACAAAATGCCGGTACTGCTCACGAACGGTGGCCGCGACTTTCTGGTCCTCCTGCAGGATCCCCACCGTGATCAGGAGTACGTCCTCAAAATCAATGACGTTGCGGTCCGTCTTGACATCCTCATAGGACTGGAAGACCCGGGCGACGGCGGTGAGGTCGAACCCGCCGGGCGTTCCCCTGCCCTGTGCGTTCTCCAGGTAGTTGGCCGGGGTCAGCATGGAGACCTTGGCCCACTCGATTTCGGAGGCGAGGTCCCGGATGGAAGCGCGGTCAGTGCCGAGCCGCAGGCGGCGGGACGCTTCGGCGATCATCTGGGCCTTGTGGTCCAGCAGGTTGGGCAGCGTGCCGCCGACCGCCTGCGGCCAGAAAAACTGCAGCTGCCGCAAGGCGGCGGCGTGGAAGGTGCGCGCCTGGACGTTGCCCACGCCGAGGTCCCGCAGCCTGCTGCGCATTTCCGCGGCGGCCCGGGCCGTGAACGTCACAGCGAGGAGCCGCTGGGGACTGTACACACCTGAGTGCACGCCATACGCAATCCGGTGCGTAATGGCCCTGGTCTTGCCGGTGCCAGCACCAGCAAGGACGCACAGCGGCCCGTTCAGCGTGCTGGCGACCTCGCGCTGTTCAGCGTCAAGTCCCCCAAGGATTCGTTCCTCAAGGGACTCTGCACTGTCAAAATTCTCTGTGGTCACTTCTGCTGCTCTGTTGTCGCGACTGCCACGTGCTGGCGTCTGGCCAATGGTGATGCCTGTTCCGGGTGTCAGGTGTCCGTGCGGTCCATGATCCGGCCCCCATACCAGTGCTCAATCAGCGAGCGTGCAATGGACAGCCTGCTGGAGATGGTGATTTCGCCGGTAAGAACCGCGTCCTGGAGTTCCTCCCGGCTGAACCAGCGCGCACGGGTTACCTCCACGCCGTCGGGCTTTGCCACGGCGTCTTCGGTGATGGCGGTAAATCCAAGCATAAGGGAGGCCGGGAACGGCCATGACTGCGAGCCCAAGTACTGGCAGCCCGTGACCCGGACGCCCACTTCCTCGTGGATTTCCCTGACGACGGCCTGTTCCAGGGATTCGCCTGGTTCAACGAATCCGGCCAGCGTGGAGTAGTTCTTCGCGTCAACCGGCCCGCCGCCACCGAGCAGCAGCCGTCCGTCCGGCCCCACCACCGTGACGATAATGGCCGGATCCGTCCGGGGGTAGTGTTCCGAGCTGTCCTGGGGGCAGCGGCGGACCCAGCCGCCGGCCTCCACGGCAGTTCGGGCCCCGCAACGGGGGCAATGCGTATGGCCGGCATGCCAGTTGGCGATGGCGCTGGCCTCGACGAACAACGCCGTGTCAGTGGGGTTCAGGACGGCAGCGATGTCGCGGAAGCCAGCCCACTGCGCGTTGGCCGGGATTCCGGCAGTGCCGGGCTCGGCAGGTTCAGGAAGGACAACAAGGACCACTTCGGTGCCGGCGGCAAGGTCCGAGCCGTCCAGCGCGGCGCCAAGATAGATGACCTGTTCCGGGGCTGAGCCACGGTCCCGCAGGTCAGCCAGCAACTGGGCGGCTGCGGGCAGCAGAAGCTCGTTACCCTGCACCAGGGCCTGCCGCCCGGCAAGGACCACTGCCCGGGTGTGTTCGCTGTCCAGCAATTCCTCAACCATGCCTGGCCGGACACGGTCTGCGGAGCCGCGGTCCACGGCGGCCGGGAGAACCGGCAGTACGGTATCGAACAGGTGGTTGGCCGGCAGCTGGGCTGCCTGCGGCTGGTAGGCCGGTATAGCGGACTCCGCATGACTCATGTGTCCACCGTACTGACTCGGACTGACAATTTACATTCGGCGGGGACATTCGGCGGGACAGGTGATGTGGACGTCCGGACCGGGTGCGGAAGCCGACTTTTGCTGCATATCTGGAGACTCGCCGCCGCACATCGTTGTCTTGGACGCCACTCAATCTACCGTGGAACGGTGAGAAGAAAACCGATCGAACTGGCAGCCGTAGCAACCGCGGCAGTCCCCGGGCTGACCCCAACCGCCGTTAGCTCCGCTGCGGACGATCCCGCGGATTTTGACTCCGCGTTGCTGCTGGATTCGGAAGACAAACAGTGGCGGGTCCGGTCGCCGCGGCATGCGGAAGCAAGCGCCAGGCTCGAGACGGAGTTCCTCGTCCTCCGGGCATTCGTACCGGCCATCCGGGCCGAGCTGCCCTTCCTGATGCCCACGGTGGCCGGCAGCGTCCGGCTTGGTAACCTCAGCACCTTTGTGTACTCCCACCTGGCCGGGAGCACGCAAAGTGTGGAAGAACTCACCGCGGGTCCGGCCGCGCTCGCCCGGGAAATCGGGACAGCGCTGGCGGCCATCCATGATCTTCCGCACTCCCTGGTCAGCAATGCCGACCTGCCCAGCTACACGCCCAACGAATTCCGCCAGCGCCGGCTCAACGAGCTCGACCAGGCGGCCACAACCGGAAAGATCCCGGCGTCGCTGCTGCTCCGCTGGGAACATGCCCTTGAAGACGTCTCACTGTGGCGGTTCAACCCGTGCGTTGTCCACGGGGACCTCCATGAGGACAACCTGCTCGTGGAAAGCGGCCGCGTCACGGCCGTTACGGGCTGGACGGACCTGCGGATCGGGGATCCCGCCGACGACTTCGCCTGGCTGGTTGCCTCGAACGAACAGGATTTCGTGGACGCAGTTCTTGCCAGCTACACCGGCAGTCGCCGCGACGCCCCGGACCAGCACCTGCTCCGGCGAGCTGCCCTGTCTGCCGAGTTCGCGTTGGCGCAATACCTGGTCAAGGGCATCGCTGCCGGCGACGCAGGTATGGTTGCCGAAGCCGAAGGCATGCTGGAAACCCTCGCGGCCGACGTCGAAGAGCACGGCGGCCAGGCCATCAGTGTCGAGCCACTGCCCGCCCTGGCTGCCGTGGCCGACGACGCCGCCCAGTCCCCGGCAGCCCAGTCCCACGCGGTGGGTGTGGCCGCTGCTCCGGCGGTGACCGTCGTCCCCGTGCCCGTCCCGTCGGTGGAGCCTGTTCCGGTGGTGCCCGCGGTGGAAGTCAGCCCTATCCCGGCTGAGCCCCTCCCGGGCAACGAAGCACCGTCGGACGAAGACTCTGCAGACGAGTCACCGGCGGACAAGCCGTCAGTACGCCCGTCCGCCGAGGACACGTCCACCGCGGCCATCAGCATCGTCGACGTCAGGAAGCACTGACACCCGGGAGCACCTCCTGGGGTCAGGGCACTGACCTCAGCGGGCACCGACTTCACGGAGCATTGACATCGAGGGCGGCGGCCACAATCTGTTCGAGCTCCTCAGCGGAGCCCAGATCGTGCGGCCGCACCACTTGGTTGTCCGCAACGTAGAAGAAGGCGGCCCTGACGTCTGCCACCGCCACGCCCTTGAGCCGGGCCCAAGCCAGCCGGTACGCGGCCAGCTGCACCGATTTGGCCCGCAGCTGCGCGGCAGACGGCCGACGGCCGGTTTTCCAGTCCACGAGGTCCCACCTCCCGTCCGCGTCATGGAAGACGGCGTCGATTCGTCCACGGACCACCACGTCGCCCACGCGCGTTTCCACCGGCACTTCGACAAAAGCCGGTGACCTCTCGGCCCATTCCGAGGCTTTGAAAGTGGCCACCATGGTGTCAAGGTCGTAGGCGGCATCAATGTGGTCGTCGGAGCCGGGGGCCTCGCCGAGATCCAGCATGCCGGCTGCGCCGAAGTACTCTTCAACCCAGGCGTGGAATGCCGTGCCCTTCCGCGCCGACATGCCGGGCTCACGCGGAACAGGCCTTCGCAGCCTGCCCACTACCCCCGCCGGGTCCTCGCCAAGATCCACCAGTGTGGACGCAGAGATGTGGCCGGGCAAGTGAACGTCCTGCCCGGAGGCGCGCCTGGAACGCCGTTCCAGCAGCAACGCAGCTTCCCTGGCCCAGCCCGCCGCATTGCCCCGGAGCCTTGGCCCGGACTCATTGGCGGATACAGGCTCAAGGACCGGCACAGAGTCCTCGGGCTCCAACGCGGCCCGGACGCGTGCCGCGGCGCCCTCCATGGCCAGCCGCCTGCCGGGAACAACCCGCAGGCGCTCCCCGGTCCGCGCATCCACGGGACCTTCGAGGGGGTCATAGGGCCATCCGGCCACCTCCGTCTCCGTGGTCAGCGGGCTCTTTTCAGGCAGGGAGACTTCCTCCACTGACGCCGGATGGACCAGGGCGGGAGAGATTTCCGCGGCGTCCACCGGGGCCGTGTTGGGGCCGGAGCCGACAAGCTGTTCCAGTTCAGCGAGGAACGGTGACATCTCGGCACGGCCTGCCCTGGAGCCCACCCATGCCGCGCTGGAGACCCAGAGGACGTGCTTTGCCCTGGTGTAGGCCACATACGCCAGGCGGCGTTCCTCGCCCTCACCATGGACCTGGACGGCTGATTTGAAGTCCTTCTCGGCATCCAGCCAGCCCTTCTGGTCTGGCTGGTCAGTATCCCATTGGGGCAGATCCGAACGGTCCCCCCGCAGCGGCCACGGCAGGGCCGCCGCGCCGCTGCTCCAGCGCGAGTCCTTGTTGCTGGGGAAGGCGCCGGCGTTGAGGCCCGGTACAAAGACGACGTCCCATTCCAGGCCCTTTGACGCATGGACGGTCAGCAGTTGCACAGCCTCGCGGTTGATATCCGACGGCGGAGCTTCGAGGCCGTTTTCCTCGGCCGCGGCAGCTTCCAGCCAGGCAAGGAAGGCGAGGATGTCCACCCGGTGCGAGGTCCGGAGGAAGCCGGCCGCCGCGTCCTGGAAGGCGTCCAGGTTTCGGCGGGCCTGGTGGATGCTGGTCCCCGGGCGTGCTGCCACTTCGATGTCGAGCAACATGGCGCGTTCCACTTCGCCGAGCAGAGTGGTGAGGTCGTCCCCGAGGTAGCCGCGCAGCTGCCTGAGTTCAGTCGAAAGCCTTCCGAGGCGGTCGCGGGCCACTTCGGTCAGCGACCGACCGTTAGAAGAGGTCCAATCTTCGCGTGGCAGCCAGTCCAGCGCTTCAACCAGGCTGGCACCGTCCGTCAGGTCGCTTTCGATGACGGCCTCGTCGGACGCGTCAGCGGCCCCGTCCTCCGGCGTGGCCGCGCCGGCGGGGCGGCCGCGACGGCGTGCGAGGTGGCTGGACCAGTCTCGGAAGGCCATCAGGTCTGCCGGCCCGATCCGCCAGCGTGCGCCGGCCAGGAGGCGCATCAGGGAGTCCGAGCGCCCGGGATCGGCAAGCACCCGGAGCGTGGCCACCAGATCAACGATCTCGGGAGTGTCGAGCAGTCCGCCGAGCCCCACGATTTCGTAGGCAATCCCCCGCGCCTCGAACTCCCGCCGGATGGTTTCCATCTGGGCGCGCCGCCGGCACAGGACAGCCAGTGCGGGCGGCACGGGTGTGCCGTCGGCCTCACGTTCAAAGTCCGTGACCCGGTACTTTATGACGTCCTCGGCAAGGGCGGCGGCTTCGTCGAGGTCTGTGCCGAAGCGGCCCAGCACCACCCGTCCCTCCACCGCGAAGGGACTGGGCTGCAGGGGCGGCACATTCGCTGCCGCGGTAGCCGTGCCCACCGGGATAGTGCCTTCCGCGGCGGTGCCCACCGGGGTGCTGCCTGCCGAAGTGCTGCCCTCAGCGGCGCTGCCGGCAGGCGCCTTCAGCGCCTCGGCGCGCCCTAAGGCCTCTGACATGATGTTGGCGGCGGACAGGATGGCCCTGCCATTGCGCCACGCCGTCGTGAGGTACGACGTAGGGGCCAGCGTGAAGCGTCCCGGCCCGTCGTCCCCGTCCACGCGGACAGGGAATTCACGGACAAAGTGGAAGAGCTGGCCTGCCGAAGCACCCCGAAAGCCGTAAATCGACTGGTTGGGGTCCCCCACGGCGGTGACCGCGTGGCCGTCGCCGAAAAGCCGCGAAAACAGGACCAGCTGGGCATACGACGTGTCCTGGAACTCGTCGAGGAGCACCACTTTGTAGCGCTGGCGTTCCATGTCCGCAGCAAGGGGGATCTCCCGGGCCACACGGGCCGCAAGTGCCACCAGGTCGCCGAAGTCCAATGCCCCCCGTGACTTCTTGGCGGCGGCGTAGCGGCCCACCATGTCAGCCACGCTTGCCCGGGTGCGCAGCATCGCAGCCAGCTCACCGGCCGCCTGGGGGGCGTTCTTCTTCGCCCCGGCCACGTAGGGACGTTCTTCAAACTCAGAAAGCCGCGCCAGAAGCCAGGCCTCGACGTCGGCCGGTTCCTGCAGGTGCTCTGCGCACTCCCCCGCGAGCTGGATGACTGCCTTGACCAGTGTGGACTTGGCTGCCTTGAAGTGGCTGTACTCGCCGTCGAACGCTTCCACCACTTCGCTGGCGAGCTGCCAGGCTTGGGCTCCGCCGAGCAGCACAACGTCGCGTTCCACGCCCAGCCTCAGCCCGTAGTCAGAAACGATGCCGCTGGCAAATGAGTGGTAGGTGGACACCTTGGGCTCCAGGGCGTCGCTGCTGAGCAGCCCCTCAGGGAACACTTCGTGCCGTGTGTCTTGGGCAGCGACCCGCTGCAGTGCCGCCAGCTTGGCCCGGATCCGCGTGGCCAGCTCGCCTGCTGCCTTCCTGGTGAAAGTTACGCCCAGGACTTCCTCAGGCCTGACCCAGCCGTTGGCAACGAGCCAGACGACGCGGTCGGCCATGGTGGCGGTCTTGCCGGAGCCCGCCCCCGCGATCACCAGCCGGGGAGCCAGGGGTGAGGAAATGATGGCGGACTGTTCGGGCGTCGGCGTGTTCTTTTCACCCAACAGCCTGGACAGCTGCTCAGGGCTGAACAGGGGCCCTGGAACGTGGGGCTGGCTCATTCGGTGACCTGCTTTCCGCGGACACAGAGCGGACAGACTTCAGGGAGCCTGCAGCCGTGCCCCCCGTGGCTGCTCTTTGCCGGGTCATGCCTGGCTTCGAAGCTGTTGCCGGACATTACCGCGGCCGCATCGGTGACCATGTCCAGCGCCCAGTTGTCCTGGGCCTCCAGAGGATCCTGTTGCTGGACGCCAGGGCTTTTGGTTGTTGTACCGAGCTGCGCCAGCACGGCGCCGCCCGGCAAAGGTGAGCCCGGTACTACCGCGTTGGGTCCTGCTGAGCCGGGCATTCCGTGTACATCGGCGAAACCGCCCGCCAGGACCGCCGCCTGGTAGGCACCCAGCTGGGGATGGCGGGACAGCTCGGTCTTGCCAGGCTGCCTTTTGCCCGTCTTGAGGTCCACAATGACCAGCCTTCCTTCGGGGTCGATCTCCAGCCGGTCAACCTGGCCGCGGAGCACGGCGGCGCGGGGAAGGTCGGTCCCGCCGGCCAAATCTCCGACGGACTCGGCATCGTCCTGCCCGGTGTCCGCCGGCGGAACGTCGGGCAGCCGGACCTCAAAGTCCTGCTCGACGCCCAGCAGGCTCCGGCCCTCGCTCCGCATCACCAGGACGTACTGGGCGAGCTTGCGCACCATTGTTTCGGCACGCTGGAAGTCGAGTTTGCCTTCCCAGTTGTCCTTCATCCCCAGGGTTGGCCACCGGCGGATGAGTTCGGCGACAAACTCGCCCCCGGAGGCTTCCGGCAGGTCCTGCGCGATGGCGTGCACCAGGGTGCCCAGGCTCCGGGCGAAGTCGGTGGCGGCCTCTCCGCCGGCCGCCTGCACAAACCAGTCGAGCGGTGATTTCTGCACGGATTCCACTTTCGACGGCGAGACGTAAACCGTCCCTCCGGGCGGGACAACCGGTTCCGACGTCGTCAAAGGAGGCAGGCCCCACCAGCTGTCCGGATGCGCTCCCGGGACCGCCGGTTCCGCGGCGGCAAGTCCGGCCAGGACCCTGGCGGCCTCGGCGGCTTCGGGCTCATACTTTCCATCCAGCTGCGCATATTGCCGCAGTTCGGCCACCAGGGCACGCAGGGTCATAGGCCGTTCCACCGGCGTGAAGCCCCTGCCCTCGGCGCCCGGCTCAAGCGGCGCCACATAGTCGAGGAAGGACGACGGCTGGTCGTCCTCGGACGAAACAGCGGTGCAGATCAGCATCTCGCAGGCCCTGGAAACGGCCGTGGAGAAGCTGCGGAGTTCGTCGTAGCGGATTTCCCGCAGCCGGCTCAGCGGGTCCAGCTGTAATGCATAGCTGACCCCATGCTCGACGGCGTCAGCGTACAGGCTGCTGCCCAGCAGCTCACCGCGTAGCCGGGTATTGGGCCAGACGCCTTCCTGCAGCCCCGCCACAATGACCACCGGCCACTGCCGCCCGGCAGCACTGGCCGGGGTCATCAGCTCGACGGCGTCGTCCACCTGGGCCCGCGCGGCCAGGGTATCCATCGGCAACTCCTGGTTCAGGAGGTACTCGAGGAACTGCTCCGGCCCGGCGCCCGGCATCTGGTCCACGTAGCGCTCGGCTGTATGGAAGAGCGCCATCATGGCATCAAGGTCCCGGTCGGCTCGGGCTCCGTGGGAACCGCCGGTGAGGGCAGATTCGGTCCATGCGTTGGCTAGTCCGGTGGAGTGCCACAGGGCCCAGAGCACGGTCTCGGCATTGGCGCCGGGCTCGGCGGCGGCGCTCCGCCCTGCCTGGATCATGCGGGCGGTCCGGCGCGCTGAACGGCCTTCCAGTCCCAGCGTCCCCAGGGCGCCGGGCTCCAATAATGCTTCAACCAGCAGCGCGTCGCTGGTCCGTCCGCCGCCGCCCAGCAGCTCCTCCCGCCTCAGCGACTGGCGGAGCCGGCGCAATTCAATGGACGTGGCACCCCCGATGCGCGACGTCAGCAGCGCAACGGCGGCTTCCGGAGTCAACAACTCGGGATCCAGGGCTATGGCGTAGGCGTCCAACAGCGGGCGTACGGCCACTTCATCGCGGACCGCCGACTCGGCTACCGGAACGCGCACCGGGATCCCCTGGCCCGTGAGGTAGCGCTGCAGCTCACTGAGCTGTCCGCCGTTACGTACAATCACGGCGATCTCGGCCAGGTCGCGGCCATGATTGACGTGCTGGTCCAGGATGCGCTGGGCAACGTACCTGAGTTCGTGGACCGGGGACGGCACCAGGTGTGCTTCCACCGTGCCGGCGGACTGCGGCTGGGGTTCGACGACGGCGGTGGGCCCGTGCGCGGTTCCGGCCAGGCGTTCGGGCTGCTTGAGCCGCCTTGCCAGCTGGCCGCCCGCACGCTGCGAGATCCGGCCCGCGACGCCGAGCCAGGCCTCGGCGATGGCGGGGGCGTGCCGATGGGTGTGCCACAGCGGCCGCTCGATGACGCCGGCTTCCGTCGAAAGCAGGCGCGGCAGCTCAGCGACCAGGTCGGGCCTGGCCCCGCGGAAACCCTGCACAACGGTGTCCGGGGAGTAGGCGACATAGCAGTCCTTGCCGGCGGCGATGTCGGCGAGCAGTTCGAAAACGGCAGGGTTCGCCTCCTGCACATCGTCCACCAGCACCAGCTGGAGACGATCGCGTTCCGCGGCAAGGAAGTCAGGCGCATCCTGGAAGATCTGCCGTGCCGTGGTGATGATGCCGGCGGGGTCGAAGGCCTCCGGCATGCGCAGGTCCAGGACGTCCCGGTACTCGGCGTATAGCGCCGCCGCGGCGATCCAGTCGGGCCGGCCGCACTGGTCGCCCAGCTCCTCCAGGTCACCGGCGGTCCGGCCGGATTCGATGATCCGGTCGAAGAGTTGGCGTACCTCGTGGCGGAAGCCCCGCGTCTCCAGTGCCGCTTCCAGGTCGGCAGGCCACGGAAGTTCCAGGCCGGGCATCCGGTGGCCCTCCAGGAGTTCGCGGATGATGAGGTCCTGTTCCGGGCCGGACAGGAGGCGCGGCGCGCGCGGAAGCGGAAGGATTCCTTCTGCTTTCGCCCGCCGGATCAGGTCAAACGCGTAGGCAGCCCAGGTCCGGGCCGGCGTGGTGCTCAGGCTCCTGTCCAGCCGTGCGGTGAAGCGGTCGCGGAGTGAGTCGGCGGCGAGGCGTCCGGGCGCCAGGATGAGGATCCGCTCCGGGTCCACGCCGTCCTGCAGGGCCCGACGGACGGCGGCTTCGATCAGGACCGTTGATTTTCCGGTTCCCGGTGCTCCGGGAACCAGGACGGGCCCGGAACCGTGTGGCACGTCGACGGCCTCGCGCTGGTCCGAAGACAACGCCGGAACGTCGGCGTGCAGCTGCCGCGGCGGGAGAAGCCGCAGGCCCGTTCCGCCGGAACGTCCGGCCGCGGACGCGGGCCTGGCTGACGTGCGTACGGACTCGGCGGGGTCAACTTCGGGGATTGTTACGGTCACACAGACATTTCATCATCAGCCACCGACAATCTATGCAGCCGCCGCTCCAGCTGCTCTGCAATAGCGTCGATCCGGTCGAAGTCTTCCTCGCCCGGCGCCCAGCGTGCTGCCATCAGGTCCACGCGCCATTTGCCGTCCCCGGTGCGCAGGAAAGCATCGTGGTTGCCGAGCAGCGGCGTCCCCTCCTGCAGGTAGTGGCGGAGGGCTTCGGCCTCGTGGCCTTCCGGACCCTGGCCGCTTGCCTTCAGGATGCGCCACCACGCGACGTCGCTGCCGTAATGGCTCATGGCGTGGCCCACCTGCCGCGGACCGCCGGACCCCAGCAGCTCGGCCACATCGCCGTAGGCCAGTCCGGTGCCGGGTGGAACCAGCTCGACCAGCGCGAGCACCGCCTCAATGTACCCAGTCCGCATACATCAAGGTTAGCGGCAGTGGCGCTGCACGATCCTGTCGGTGCTGGCCGGTAGCGTTGAAGCATGACCACCTGGAACACCCTCCCCCGCGCAGCCTTCGATCTCGAAACCACCGGACGGAATTCGCGTGCCGCGCGCATCGTCACGGCGTCGGTCACCGTGGTGGACCACAAGGGGGACGTCATCACTGAACACGAATGGCTGGCCGATCCCGGCGTCGACATCCCTACCGAGGCCAGCGATATCCACGGCATCACCACGGAGCAGGCCCGGCGTGAGGGACGGCCTGCCCATGAAGTCACCGGGGAACTTGCAACGGTCCTCCAGGACCTGTTCGACGCCGGCATTCCGGTCATTGCCTTCAACGCCAGCTACGACTTCACCGTCCTGGCCGCAGAGTCCGCCCGGTACGGCGTCCGGCAGTTGAGCCGCTTCCCCGTCCTGGACCCGTTCATCATGAACAAGCAGGTGGACCGATACCGCAAGGGTAAGCGCACATTGACCGCCTTGTGTGAGGAATACGGCATCACGCTGGACAATGCCCATACGTCGGCCGCGGACGCTTTGGCCACGCTCCGGATGCTGGATGCCATGGCCATCAAGTTCCCTAAGCTCAAGATGCCGGCCAGCCAGCTTCACGAACTGCAAAAGGACTGGGCTGTCAGCCAAGCGGCGGACTTCCAGAACTACCTGCGCAAGACCAAGCCCGCCGCCGTGATCGAAGGCGAATGGCCCGTCCTCCCCCCGGAAGACGCCAGCGGCGACTTCTAGCTGAGAGCTAACTCACAATTAGGCCGGAACCGCGGACTACCGCCGTCGGAACCCTCAGATTCGGCCGCGAGGGCAGCATTCATTCATCAGATGTTCAGGAATAGTTTCAATCGTTCCTTTATTCGGCTAACCGCGCCTTGGAACAAGACTTTATTCGTCGGAAAGGGCTGAAAGCCGGAAATGAGATGATTAAGTTCAGCGGTAATCCCGCCCCGGCCGGCCGGTAATGCGGAGCAAGGCGCCCGGCGCCGCACGCGCAGCCTTAGGCCCGGTTGAACTTATGACTCTGATGAAAGTGACTTTCTCATGAAGACCAAAGCCATGAAGTGGCTGACCAGCGTTCCCGTCGCGGTTGCCCTTGCTGTCTCGCTGGCCGCCTGCGGTAGCGGAACGGCCCAGCCGAGCGGCACGCCCACCGATGCCCTCGCCGGCAGCGACCAGCAGACGCTGGACAAGTACACCACCGCCGACGTCACGCCGCTGGACCAGATCGACAAGACCAAGCTGGGCCTCAACACCGAAGGCAAGCTGGAGGTTGGCACGCTCTCCGACGCGCCGCCGAACATCTTCATCGACCCCGCTGGCAAGTTCACCGGCTACGACAACGAGCTGCTGCGCGCCGTTGCCAGCAAGCTTGGCCTCGAAGTTGAATTCGTGGCCACCGATTTCTCGGCCCTGCTCTCGCAGGTACAGACCAAGCAGTTCGATCTGGGATCGTCCTCGATCTCCACCACAGACGCCCGCCGCGCCAACGTGGGCTTCACCAACGGCTACGACTTCGGCTTTATGGCTGTCGTTGCCAAGACCGACAGCGACGTCAAGGGCTTCGCAGACCTGGATGCCAATGTCCGCATCGGCGTCGTCCAGGGCACGGTCCAGGACGACTACGTCACCAACACCCTGAAGCTCGAGCCGGTCCGTTTCCCGGACTATGCCACCGTGTACGCCAATGTGCGCAACGGCCAGATCGATGCCTGGGTGGCACCCTCACAGCAGGCCACCGGCCAGGTGAAGGACGGCGACGGAACTGTCATCGCCGAGTCCGTGGTGAACACCCAGAACTTCACCGCTTACGCCGTGAACAAGGACAACAAGGCCCTGATCGACGCTTTGAACTCCGGCCTGGACGCTGTAATTGCTGACGGTACCTGGTCCAAACTGACCAAGGAATGGTACCCGGACCGCGAGACCCCCGCCGACTGGAAGCCGGGAAGCAAAGCTGCTCCGGCTCCCCAGAGCTGATCTGGGCCTAACCGCTTATGGATCTCCTGGACCAGCTGGGTGAAACGTTCCTCAACTGGGAGGAAATGGCGAAAGTCGTTCCCTCCCTTCTCACGGTGGGCCTGCCCAACACCCTGATCCTGGCCTTGGCCTCGGGCGTCCTCGGCTCCTTGCTGGGGCTGCTGCTCGCACTCATGGGTATTTCCCGGAATCCCGTGGCCCGCTGGGCAGCCCGGATCTACACCGACCTGTTCCGGGGCCTGCCCGCCATTCTGGTGATTCTGGTGATCGGAATCGGGCTTAGCCCCATTGCCCGGGAACTCACGGATAACCGGAACCCCTATCCGCTCGGGATCCTGGCTCTGACCCTGATCGCCGGCGCCTATATCGGTGAGATCTTCCGCTCCGGCATCCAGAGCGTGGAGAAAGGCCAGCTGGAGGCCTCGCGTGCCCTGGGCTTCAGCTATGGCAAGTCCATGCGCCTGGTGGTGGTGCCGCAGGGCATCCGCCGCGTGCTGCCTGCCCTGGTGAACCAGTTCATCTCGCTGCTGAAGGATTCTTCCCTGGTGTTCGTGCTGGGCCTGGCTGCTTCCGACCGCGAGATTTTCCGGATCGGTAACGATGCGATGGCCAACACGGGGAACCTTTCGCCGCTGGTGGCCGCCGGCGTTCTGTATCTGATCCTGACCGTGCCGCTGACCCACTTCGTTAACTTCATCGACAACCGGCTCCGTACCGGCCGGCCGGAGAAGAAGGAACCGGACGAGCTGGCGGCACCTATCGGCAAGGGGGCACAGGCATGACGGAATTTACTTCCGGCACCCTGACCGGCAAGAACCTGCACCTTTCGTTCGGGCATAACCATGTGCTCCGCGGCATCGACCTCCATGTGGAGAAGGGCACCACGGCTTCGGTCATCGGTCCGTCCGGCTCTGGAAAGTCGACGCTCCTGCGGGTCATGAACCGGCTGATCGAACCGGACCAGGGCGACATCCTGCTGGATGGCCGGTCTGTCCTGAAGGACAACCCGGACGAGCTGCGCCAGCGGATCGGCATGGTCTTCCAGCAGTTCAACCTGTTCCCGCACAAGACAGTGCTGGACAACGTCTCGCTCGCGCTGCGCAAGCTCCGGAAGCTCTCCAACGACCAGGCGCGTGCCGAAGCCCTGGAGCAGCTGGACTTGGTGGGCCTCAAGCACAAAGCTGATGCCCGTCCGGCCAACCTCTCCGGCGGCCAGCAGCAGCGCGTCGCAATCGCCCGTGCGTTGGCCATGAAGCCTGAGGTGATGTTCTTTGACGAGGCCACCTCCGCGCTTGACCCTGAGCTGGTGAAGGGCGTCCTGGCCCTGATGACCGACCTCGCCAAGGGCGGCATGACCATGGTGGTAGTGACCCACGAAATGGGCTTCTCCCGCAACGTCTCAGACACCGTCACGTTTATGGACGCCGGCGTGGTGGTCGAATCGGGTCCGCCCGAGCAGATCTTCACGGCGCCCGCAACGGACCGCCTGAAGGGCTTCCTTTCGGACGTGCTGTAGACGCACCAACAGAAAATCCCCGTCTCCCGGACATTTCCCCCACGCATTGTGCGGGGTTTTGTCCGGGAGTCGGGGATTTTCTTGCTTCAGCCGTTGCGGGCGCTCGTCAACGGCCGACGGCGGCGCTAGGCTTTCGCGGCAGCTGCAGCCTTCGCGGCGGCCGGGAGGGCGTCAAAGATCCGGTTCATCGCGGCGTCGTCGTGGGCGGCCGAGAGGAACCAGGCCTCGAAGACCGACGGCGGCAGGTAAACGCCGGATTCCAGCATGGAGTGGAAGAACGGCGCGTACCGGAAGGTTTCCTGGGCCTGGGCGTCAGCATAGTTGTGGACGCCGTTGGCGGACGTGCCGAATGCCACGGAGAAGAGGTTTCCGGCGAACTGGACGGAGTGGTCCACGCCGGCACTGTCCAGGGCAGCGGACAGCGCCGAGGAGAGCTCCAGCGAGCGGGCGTCAACAAAGGAGTACACGTCGCGGGTGGCGTGCGTCAGCGTGGCTACGCCGGCTGCCATGGCCACGGGGTTCCCGGAGAGTGTCCCTGCCTGGTACACCGGGCCGAGGGGCGCGAGGTAGTCCATAACGTCCGCACGCCCGCCGAGGGCCGCCGTCGGCATTCCGCCGCCGATGACCTTTCCGAAAGTGAGCAGGTCAGGGGTCCACGGGTCCGTTGCGTCAGCAGCGCCGCCGGTGAGCCCCCAATAGCCGGAGTAGCCTGTGCGGAAGCCGGTGAGCACTTCGTCCACGATCAGCAGGGCGCCGTGCTCGCGCGTGATACGGGACAGCCCCAGGTTGAAGCCCTCCCCCGGCGTTACAACGCCCATGTTGGCGGGGGCGGCTTCGGTGATGACGGCCGCAATGTTCGGCCCGTGGGCGGCAAAAGCGGCTTCGACGGCGGCGAGGTCGTTGTACGGCAGGACCAGCGTTTCGGCGGCAGTGGCTTCGGTGACGCCAGCCGAGCCCGGCAGCGCCAGGGTGGCAACACCGGATCCTGCAGCGGCCAGCAGCCCGTCCAGGTGGCCGTGGTAGCAGCCGGCGAACTTGATGATGAGGTTCCGGCCGGTGAAGCCTCGGGCCAGCCGGACGGCCGTCATGGTGGCCTCCGTGCCGGTGGAGACCATCCGGACGCGCTGGGCGGCCGGCACGCGCTCCTGGACGATGGCTGCCAGGTTGGCCTCGTCCGGGGTGGACGCGCCGAAGGAGAGACCGCGGTCAACAGCCGCGTGGACCGCCTCCAGTACGGCCGGGTGGGCGTGCCCCAGAAGGGCCGGGCCCCAGGAGCAGACCAGGTCGACGTACTCTTTGCCGTCGGCATCGGTCAGGTATGGGCCCTGGGCCGACACCATAAACCGCGGGGTTCCGCCCACCGAGCCGAAGGCACGGACGGGTGAGTTGACGCCACCGGGCATCAGGGTCTGGGCACGGGCGAAGAGGTCTTCGGAACGAGTCATGCCCCTATTCTTCCATCACGTGCGGTGGCATCCGGCGCCACGCCACCTGCGGGCGCCGGATACAGTCGCCGCCTGCCTCAGCGGTCCGCGAGCATGTCCGCAAGCTTGTCTGCAACGAGGGGCGCCACCTTGGAACCGAACAGTTCGATGGAGCGCATCATCTGCTCGTGGGGCAGCGTGCCGCTGCTGTACTTCATCTCGAAGCGGTCCGCACCGAGGGTGCCCTTGAGCCGGGCGATCTTCTTCGCCACGGTCTCCGGTGAACCAACGAACAGGGCACCGTCCTCGTCGGCCGCGGCTTCGAACTCGCCGCGCCCGGCCGGTCCCCAGCCGCGTTCGGCACCGATCTTGTTCCGCGTGGCGAGCCAGTGCGGGTAGTACTCCTCGAGGGCCTGCTCGTCAGTTTCAGCCACGTAGCCGGGCGAATGCACGGAGAGTGCCTGCGGTTCCTTACCGGCTTCGGCCAGCGTGCGCCGGTACAGATCGGCATAGGGGCGGAAGCGCTCGGGCTCGCCGCCGATGATCGCCAGGACCATGGGGTACCCGTAGGTGGCCGTGCGGACGACGGACTGGGGTGAGCCGCCCACTCCGATCCAGGTGGGAAGCAGTCGGCCTTCCACGTGCGGATAGACCATCTGACCCCGAAGCGACGCCCGGGTCCGGCCGTCCCAGTTCACCGGGTTCTGGGACCGCACGCGGTCATAGATGTCCAGCTTCTCCTCGAACAGCGCGTCGTAGTCGCCCAGGTCGTAGCCAAAGAGCGGGAAGGACTCGGTGAACGAACCCCTGCCCAGGATCACTTCGGCGCGGCCGTTGGAGACGGCGTCGAGGGTGGCGAAGCGCTGGAAGACGCGGATGGGATCGTCCGAGCTCAGGACCGTGACCGCACTGCCGAGCCGGATGTTTTCCGTGGCCGTGGCGATGGCCGCGAGCACCACGTCCGGCGCACTGACGGCGAAGTCCCTGCGGTGGTGCTCCCCCACGCCGAAGGAGTGCAGTCCGACGGCGTCGGCCACCTTGGCCTGTTCCACCACCTGGCGCAGCACCTCCGCGTGGTGCTTGGGTGCGCCGTCGGCGGCCAGGTCGACGTCGCCGAAGGTACTGACGCCCAGCAGGATGGTGTCCGCGGGGACGGGGGCAGTGGGGTTGCCCGGGGTGGACGGAGTGGTTACGGAAGGCTCGCTGTTTTCATGCATACGCATACAAACCACCGAGCATCCGGAAACATTCCCTGCCGCGTCAGGATTCCTTGAGCCAGCCGGCGACTTCGGAGGCCCAGTAAGTCAGCACGGTGTTGGCGCCGGCCCGTTTGATGCCGAGGATGGATTCCGTGATGGCACCCCGCCGGTCGATCCAGCCATTGGCGGCGGCGGCCTCGATCATCGCGTATTCACCCGAGATCTGGTAGGCCGAGACAGGCACGGGGCTCATGGCGGCGACGTCGGCCAGGATATCCAGGTAGCTCATGGCCGGCTTCACCATGACCATGTCTGCGCCTTCCTCAAGGTCCAGTTCCACCTCGAGGAGGGCTTCGCGGCGGTTGGCGGCGTCCATCTGGTAGGTGCGGCGGTCGCCCTTAAGCTGCGAATCCACGGCTTCCCGGAACGGGCCGTAGAAGGCGGAGGCGTACTTGGCCGCGTAGGCCAGGATGACGGTGTTTTTGTGGCCGGATTCCTCGAGGGCCTGGCGGATGACGGCGATCTGGCCATCCATCATGCCGGAGGGCCCCAGCACATGGGCGCCGGCATCGGCCTGGGCCACGGCCATCTGGCCGTAGATTTCCAGGGTTGCATCGTTGTCCACGTAGCCGTCGGCATCCAGGACGCCGCAGTGGCCGTGGTCGGTGAATTCGTCCAGGCAGACGTCGCCCATGATGACCAGGTCATCGCCCACCTCGGCGCGGACGTCGCGGATGGCCTTGTTGAGCACGCCGTCGGGGTCCAGGGACGCGGTGCCGCGTGCATCGCGTACGGCGGGAACGCCGAACAGCATGATGCCGCCGACGCCCAGTTCCACGGCTTCCGCGGCGGCACGTTTGAGTGACTCGGTGGTGTGCTGCACAACCCCGGGCATGGAGGAAATGGGCAAGGGCTCGCTGAGGCCTTCACGGATGAACGCGGGCAGGATCAGGTCCGCCGGAGCCAGGCGGTATTCGGCGGTGAGCCGGCGCATGGCGGGCGTGGTGCGGAGGCGGCGCGGGCGGTGGTTCGGAAAGCTCATCGGGTGTTCCCTTCGTTGGCAAATACGGTGCCCAGCGCGGCCACTATGCCGTCCGGGGTGGGGACTTGGGCGGTGGCGGCCACCGGGATGCCAAGGGCGGCAGCTTCTGCCGCCGTCGGGCGTCCGATGGCGATGAAACGGCAGCGGCCCAGCGGCAGGAGGGTCGCGGCGATGCGCCGGGCGGCGCTTGGCGAGGCGGCCACGACGGCGTCGAGCGTCCCGGCGTCGAGCTCCCTGCGGGTCTGCGACTGGCTGAGCTCACGGGGAGCGACAGCGTGGGAGATTCCGACGGCGGACGGCAGTTCCGCCTCCAGGCGGAGTTCTTGCCGGGCCGGGTAGTCCACGGTGTGGTAGGCCACAACTGCGGTAACGTCGGCGCCCTTGGCTGCCAGGCCATCGCGCAGTGCAGGGGCCGCGATGTCGGCCTGTGGCAACAGCACCCGCGCCGGCGCGGCGGTCCACAGTTCCACGAGTCCTTCGGCGGATTGGATATCCACCGGGGCGAGCGCCACGGGGATGCCCGTGGCCTCGAGGATCCGCCGGGAGGACGGTCCGATGGTGGCCACCCGCGTTCCCGCCGGCACCAGTGCCGCCGGCGTGGTGCCGCGCTCAATGGCTTTTTCCACGAGCACACGCACCGTGGTGATGCTGCTGACCACCAGCCAGTCGAAGCCACCGGCCGCCAGATCATCCAGCGCGGCATCGAGGGCCGGCTGGTCCGCGGCCCGTTCAAAGTCGATGAGCGGCAGGAGCAGCGGTTCGGCCCCCAGGCCGCCGAGCAGCGCGGCCAGCGGCCCGGCACGGTCGGCGCTACGGGTGATCAGGACGCGCCGGCCACCCAGAGTGCCCGCCAGGTCATCAAGAGGCGGCAAGGTCCGCGATCTCCGCGGCGCCGGCAGCGAGCAGGAGCTCGGCCACCTCGATGCCGAGCAGCGTGGCACCGACTTCGGTGAGACCGTCCGTTGCCTTCTTTTCGCGTATTGTCTTGGTGCCGTCCACGGCGCACACCGCGGCTTCGAGGTACAGCATGCTGCCCTTGCGGTAGGCGAAGGCACCCACGGGGGCGGCGCAGCCGGCCTCGAGGCGGGCCAGCACGGCACGCTCGGCGGTCACGGCGAGGCGGGTGTCCTCGTCGTTGAGCGCGGCCAGGGCCTGCGCCAAAACACCCTGCGACCCTTCGGTGGAACCTGCCTTGCGCGGGGCGTCAGCCGTCCGGCATTCGATGGCCAATGAACCCTGTCCGGGCGCTGGCAGCATCACGTCCATCTCGAAAAATTCGCTGACGGCGTCCAGGCGGCCGATGCGTTCCAGGCCCGCGGCGGCCAGTACGACGGCGTCGAGGTCACCCGGTGCGCCGGCGGCGTTTCCGGGCAGGCCGGGCACACGGCCCAGGCGGGTATCGACATTGCCGCGGATGTCCTGGACGTCCAGGTCAGGGCGGGCGGCACGCAGTTGGGCAGCGCGGCGCGGCGAGCCGGTGCCCACTTTGGCGCCGTGCGGCAGATCAGCCAGTTTGAGGCCGTCGCGGGCGCACAGGACGTCCCGCACGTCCGCACGCTTGGGCGTTGCGGCGATGGTGAGGCCCAGTGCGGCGCCCGTGGGGAGGTCCTTGAGCGAGTGCACGGCGACATCGCAGGTGTCCTGCAGGAGGGCATCGCGCAGGGCGGCGACAAACACCCCGGTGCCGCCCATCTGGGACAGGGACCCCGTCTTGACGTCGCCCTCGGTGGTGATGTGCACCAGCTCCACGGGGAAGCCTCCGACGGCGGCCAGCTGGTCCGCCGTATGCTGGGTCTGGGTCAGGGCGAGCTTGCTGGCCCTGGTTCCGATCCGTACGGTCACGGGGTTCCTTCTCTCCTAACAGCGCCCGCAGATGCGGCCGGGTATGCGTCGTGTCCGGTGCCGACGGTGGTGTCGGCTCCGGCGATGGTGGGCTTCTCGCCGCGGAAGTTCGCGCAGCATCCCGGCCGGCAGACGTCGTACCAGGGGCCCAGTCCGGTCACGGCGGGCCGGTCGCTGATGTTGTTGGCGAGCGTCCGTTCGGAGATGAGGTCCACCAGGCCGTTCACAAACTTCCGGTGCGTGCCGGGGGTGGGTACACGCGTGGCAGCCAGGCCGAGGTTGCGGCAGGTTTCCAGGGCTTCGGTGTCCAGGTCCCAGACAACTTCCATGTGGTCGCTGACAAAGCCCAGCGGGACGATGACGATGCCTTTGATGCCCTGGCCAGCCAGGTCGGCGATGGCGTCGTTGATGTCCGGTTCCAGCCAGGGCACGTGCGGCGCGCCCGAGCGGGATTGGTAGACGAGGGACCAGGGTGCGGTCAGGCCCGACTCGGCCTTAGCGCGGCTGATAACTGCGGCGCCGGTGGCCAGGTGCTGGGCCACGTAGGCGGAACCTTCGTCGAACTCGCGCGGTTCGTCCGCGGACCGTCCGGCGGCCTCGGCATCCCGGGTGGGGATGGAGTGGGTGGCAAAAAGAATGTGCACGGGGGCGTCCGGCGTTCCGGCGGCCGCAAGCTGCGCCCGCACGTCCGCCAGCCCGGCTGCGGTGCCTTCAATGAAGGGCTCCACAAAGCCCGGGTGGTCGAAGTACTGTCGGACCTTGTCCACCTCAAGCCGCCCGTCCAGCCCTGTCTCCGTCAGGGCGATGCCGATATCCTCGCGGTACTGGCGGCAGCTGGAGTAACAGGAGTAGGCACTAGTGGTGACCATCAGCAGTTTGCGGTGGCCGGCGTCGTACGCGTCCTGCAGGGTCTGCGGAATGTAGGGGTCCCAGTTGCGGTTGCCCCACAGCACGGGAAGCTCAATGCCGCGGGCGGTGAGCTCCGCTTCCAGGGCTGTCTTCAGCTCGCGGTTTTGCTGGTTGATGGGGCTGATGCCGCCGTTGGCCCGGTAGTGGTGGGAAACCTCTTCGAGCCGCTCATCCGGGATGCCGCGGCCGCGGGTGACATTGCGCAGGAACGGGATAACGTCATCCTGGCCCTCGGGCCCGCCAAAGGAGGCCAGCAGGACGCCGTCATAATTTTTGGGCGCCATCCGGCCGGCTTCGGTGACGGGGTTGATTCCGGTGAGCACGGCGCCCGCCGCGGGATCGGGCTGGGTCATGCGAGGACCTCAGCGACCTCTGCTGCGGTGATGCGGCGGCCGGTGTAGAACGGGATTTCCTCCCGTACGTGGTTGCGTGCTTCGGTGGCGCGGAGGTGGCGCATGAGGTCCACCAGGTCCACCAGTTCGGGGGCTTCCAGTCCCAGGATCCACTCCCAATCGCCCAGGGCGAAGGAGGATACCGTGTTGGAGATGACCTGCGGGAACTCCCGGCCCAGCATGCCGTGGTCGCGCAGCATCTTGCCGCGTTCGTCCTCGGGCAGGATGTACCACTCATAGGAGCGCACGAACGGGTAGACGCAGAGCCATTCGGCCGGGGCCACACCACGGGAGTACGCGGGGGTGTGGTTCTTGGCGAATTCGGCTTCCCGGTGGACGCCCATGGCGGACCAGACAATCTCGGTTCCGGCGAAAAGCGTGCTGCGGCGGATGTCGCGGATGGCCTGCTGCAGCGCTTCGGGCTTCGGGCCGTGGAGCCACACCATGACGTCGGCGTCGGCGCGCATCGCGGAGACGTCGTAGCTGCCGCGGTGCGTTACGCCGGCCTCGGCCAGGCGGACCAGAAGGGCGTCGAAATCGGCGGCAGCGTCAGCGCTGCGCACCAGTTCCTCGGACCGCTTGAAAACAGTCCAGAGAGTGAAGAACTGCTCGGCTGATTCTTCGGTTTTAGTGACAGATTCGGCAGAAGTGTGGCTCATAGTTACCAGTTTGCCCCTTCCCTACCGCCAAGTCGAAACCAGCGACTTCTACGAGACGTAGAAGTGCTTAATGTCACAGGTTCGGCGCAGAGTGGGTCTTGAGCCGATTTTGCACCAGGTCAGATCCGGCGGATCCGGGCAAAGAGGAGGCCTGCAGCTCCGGCGGACCCCACCAGTCCCACGCCAAGCCAGACCTTTGCAGGTTCGGCCGCCGCGGCCGCCTCCCTGGCCGACGCCATGTTCTCCTGGCTGGCGGGCGCGTTACCGGGGCGCCTTGGGTTGGAGACAGGGGTGGCGTTGGCGCTGTGGGCATCCCGTGCCTGCTGGTCCGCAGTTGGATCGGCTTCCTGGCCGGCATCCTGCGTCCCGTCGGCTGGGGCGCCGGGCTGGCCGTTGGGCTGCGTGCCTGCCGGTGAACCGGCGGCTTCCGGGGACGTGCTAAGCGGCGACGGAGCGCTCGACGGCGGGACGGCACCTTGGGGAGCCGTGCCCTGCGGAGTGGTGCCCTGCGGCGCTGGGCTGGCAGACGTCGACGGAGCGGACGACGTCGGCGCAGTTGACGTGGGGGCCGTGGACGTAGGGGCGGGAGACGGTGTGGCCGTCGGAGTGGAAGAGCCTGAGGGGGCGGTAGTCGGTTCGGGTGAGGCTGTGGAACGTCCGCCGGAACCCCCAAAGAGGCCATTCAGCAGGCCGTTGACCCCGTCGCCGTCTCCGTCGGCGGCAACCTCGGCGGACGCCGTGGGTTCGGCGCTGCCATCAGCCGCCTGGGATGCCGGCACGCCGGCGGACAATACCAGTACCGCTCCGACGGCAGCCGCTGCAGCGCCACGCCGGAGTCCCCCATGGATACTGGTCCGGGAACGGGAAAATTCGGACCTGTAAATAACCATAGTTATCGACCCTAGCCACATGAGGGGGTGGATTGAAAACCGGAAACTGCACCCCGGAGTGGTCCTATCAAGGCCCATATTCCACTGAACAGGAGCGATGGTCAGCTGAGCAGGCTGCGAATTTCTTTTCGGGTATCGGCCACCACGGCGGCGAGTCCGTTGCCGGCCACCCATCCGCCCACAATGCCGAGGCCGGCCTCTGCCGCGCAGAGCTTCCTGACCTCGGCTACCCGGGCCTTGTGTCCCACGGCCGCGAACGGCAGGGCCCCTGGCCACCTGACAACATCCCAGCCGACAATGTCGGTCCCCTGCACCGGGACGTCCAGCAGGGTCGACGCGTCATGCAGGGCAGCAGCCAGGAGTTCGGTGTCGAGGGCAGGGGCGGCGCCGCCGGTTTCTGGGGTCGCGGTTTCCGAAGCTTCCAGCCGGCCGTAGGAGAGCCGCAGCACGTGCGTCCCGGGACCTGCCGCAGCCGCCAGCCAATCCCACTTCGCGGTTGCATGCGTAAGGGCTTTTGCCTGGATGCCCGGCGTCTGGGGGGCTACCAGGATCCCGGTGCCCCGAGGCCGGCGGTCAAGTTCGGGCAGGTCCACCACCAGGGTGACGAGCCGGACATCCGGCCCGCTTTCGGGGCTCCTGCCGGCGAGGGCGGGCACGGCCGCCTGAAGCAGCCCCACGGCTGCCGGGCCGGGCAGCGCCACCACCAGCAGGCCGCCGTCGTACGTTGTCTCACCGGCGGTGACCCGCCACCCGTCCGGCGTCCGTTCGACGGCGTCCGCGGCTGTTCCGCTAATCAGGGTGACCCCGCGGCTGCGGAGATCGTTGAGCAGGGCCGACACCAGGGTGTGCATGCCGCCGTTGAGGCCGGCGACGGCGGAACCCGCCTTCGCGATGGACGGCTGGGTGGAACCGCGCCGCTGGGCGGCCACGGCGGCTGCGAGGGAACCGTTCTCACGGATTCCTGCCCGGAGGCCGGGGGCCACCATGTCCACGTCCAGGAGACCGGGGTCCGCGGAGTGCACGCCGCCCACCACGGGGGCCACCAGGCGCTCCAACACCCGGCGGCCCATCCGGGCCCGTACCAGCGCCGCGACGCTGGTGACGTCCGCCGACGCGCCGATCGAAGCCGGCAGGTACTTGTCCAGCGACGCCCGGAGCGAACCCACAAATCCGAGGGACCGCCTGACCTCCGGGTCCCAGGGGTTGGCGGGAATGCCCAGGACTCCGGTCTTGGGCAGTTCGCGCGGGCCGTCCGGAAGCTGCACCCAGGCGCCGCCCGGGCGGGGCGCCACAACGTTGCCGCCGAGTCCAAGTTCATCAGCAAGCTCAGCCACGGCTGAGGAGCGTGTGGCGAAGGACTCTGCTCCGCTGTCCAGGGTGAGGCCGGCCACCACGTGGCTGCCCACGCAGCCGCCCCAGGATGCTGTGGCTTCCAGGACGGTCACTGTGTGTCCGGCAGCCGCCAGCTCGCGTGCGGCCAGCAGGCCGGAGATGCCGCCGCCCAGCACAAGGGCGGTCTGGGCCGGTGTCACGGAACTGCCCACGGTCCTACTCCGGGGAAATGGAGTGGATGAGTTCTACAACCCGGGTCAGGACCGTGGGGTCGGTTTCCGGCGGCACCCCGTGGCCAAGGTTGAGCACGTGGCCGGGCGCAGAGGCGCCGGCCGCAATGACCGCCCGCACATGGGCTTCCAGCACGTCCCAGGGCGCGGAGAGCAGCGCGGGGTCGATGTTGCCCTGCAGCGGCACCGTTCCGCCCAGGCGCCGGTTGGCCTCATCCAGCGGAAGGCGGTAATCCACGCCCACCACGTCCACGCCGACGTCGCGCATGGCAACGAGCAGTTCGGAGGTTCCGGTACCAAAGTGGATCAGCGGCGCGCCGAGGTGGCGGACATGGTCCAGCGCCCGGGCCGAGGCCGGTGCCACGAACTTGGTGTAGTCGGCCAGGCCCAGCGATCCGGCCCAGGAATCAAACAGCTGCCCGGCGGAGGCGCCGGCTTCCAGCTGGGCGCGGAGGAACATCCCCGAGGCGTCGGCGGCCCAGTTGGCCAGCGCAGTCCAGGTCTCAGGATCGGCGTGCATCATGGTGCGGGGGCCGAGGTGGTCGCGTGAGGGTTTGCCCTCCACCATGTAGGCGGCGAGGGTGAACGGCGCGCCGGCGAAGCCGATCAGGGGCGTCTTGCCCAGCTCAGCGACCGTCAGGCGCACGGCTTCCCGGATAGGCTCCAGGGCTTCCCACGTCAGCTGTGGCAGGGCCGCAACGTCTTCAGCTGTGCGGACCGGCTTGTCCAGCACCGGGCCCACGCCGGGCACGATGTCCACGCCGACGCCGGCAAGCTTCAGCGGAATCACAATGTCCGAAAAGAAAATCGCTGCGTCAACGTCGTGCCGGCGCACCGGCTGCAGCGTGATTTCGGCCGCGAGCTCGGGCCGCAGGCAGGAATCCAGCATGGCCACGCCTTCGCGCACCTTCAGGTATTCCGGCAGGGAGCGCCCGGCCTGCCGCATGAACCACACCGGCCGCCGCGACGGCTTGCCGCCGCGGTAGGCGGTGATGAGCGGCGAATCTGCGGTGCGGCCGTCCATCAGCGGATGGCCGGCAGCAAGGGCACCGGCAGCAGACACGGCATTGGACACGGCGGAGCTGGAAGTCATGTCTTTGATTGTGCCCAAAATCGGCCCTAAAAGATAACGACAGCCTGTCACCTGCGGCCGTCCCGGCCGCGGCGTGGCAGGAATCACGGCCCTCCACCGCCCGTGACTGTTTGCCGGGTTGTTCTACCGGGCTGCGAAAAAGCTATGATTGATCTGCTGTGGTTCTTTTTTCATTGGTGGCTACACACGCCGACATCGACCTTGAGACCGTTGCTCAACTGAGCAACGGTGCTTCCGGGATCGCCACATCCGCACTCTCCGGATCGCCGGCAGTGACGGGTGCGGTGGTGCTTGCCACCTGCAACCGGTACGAAATCTACGGCGAAGCGCCCCACGCTGACGATGTTGAGGCTGCCCGGGCGGCCCTCGTGTCCGAGATCAGCGGCCTCAGCGGACTCAACGAACAGCTCGTGTCCCGCTCCTTCAGCACACGCACCGGCCCCGAAGTCAGCCAGCACCTTTTCGCCGTCAGCGCCGGACTGGACTCCGCCGTCGTGGGTGAACGTGAAATCGCCGGCCAGGTCCGCCGCGCACTCATCACCGCCCAGCACGAGGGCACGGCCAGCTCCGGCCTGGTCCGCCTCTTCCAGGCCGCCTCCAAGACGGCCAAGGACGTCGGGGCACAGACCGCCCTCGGTTCCCGTGGCCTGTCCATCGTTTCAGTTGCACTGGATCTGGCCACCGATCTTTCCGAGAGCCCCGACTGGTCAGCGAAGAAGGTGGTGGTGTTCGGCACCGGCGCCTATGCCGGCGCCACCATGGCGCTGCTCCGTGAACGGGGCTGCACCGACATCTCCGTGTTCTCCTCGTCGGGACGCGCCGAAGCGTTCGTCGCCACGCGCGGCGGAACGGCGCTGGACAGCGATTCCCTGCCGCTGGCCGTGGCGGCGGCCGACGTCATGATCGGCTGCAGCGGCTCCGACACCCGGGTCGAGGCTGGCGAACTTGCCGAGATCCGCGCGGACTCTCCCCAGCCGCTGATCGCGATCGACCTCGCCCTCACCCATGACTTTGACCCCGAAGTCGGCCAACTCGACGGCGTTGAGCTGCTCACGCTGGAATCCGTGCGTTTGGCGGCACCCCAGGAACAGGCCGAGTCGCTTACCCAGGCCAGCGGCATTGTGTCCGGCGCGGCCCAGGCCTTCGAACAGGAACGGGAAGCCCGCTCGGTGGATTCCGCCATCGTGGCGCTCCGCCGGCACACCATGAACGTCCTGGATGCGGAAATGGAGCGCGTCCGTGCACGGCACGGCTGCACGGCCGCCGCCGAGGAAGTGGAGTTCGCCCTCCGCCGGATGGTCAAGCAGCTGCTGCACGTGCCCACTGTCCGTGCCCGTGAGCTCGCCGCCAACGGCCAGCAGGACGACTACGTGTCCGCGCTCGAAACCCTGTACGGCATCACCGTGGAGCAGCCAGCCGCCGCAGCGCAGGCGGAGTGCCCCGTGGACCACCGGGGCCTCGAAACCGCCTGACCTACCCGTCTACGTGACCCACCCGGTCAGTAGACCGGCTTCTGCGGCTCCACGTCGCGCACCCAGGCCAGGATTCCGCCGTCGAGGTGGCTGACCCGCTGGTAGCCGGCCTTCCGCGCAGCCTCCAGCACGTTGGCTGACCGCGTGCCCGCCTTGCAGTGGAACACAATGTCCTTGTCCTGCGGGAGTTCCGCCCAGGCCTCTCCCGCCAGGATCCTGCCCTGCGGGATCAGCACCGAGCCGTCGATGCTCACGATGTCGTGTTCGCCGGTTTCCCTGACGTCCACCAGCTCGAAGTCCTTCAGGCCTGCCTTCCGGGACGCCAGCATGGTGGCCAGCTGGGTTGCTGTCACGGTGTGCTCCGTGTCTGCGGAGACAGCTGGAGTGATGCCGCAGAACGCTTCGTAGTCCGTCAGCTCCGTAATGGGTTCCGCCGCCGGGTCCTTGGACACGCGGATCTCGCGCCAGCTGCCGCCCAGCGCATCAAACAGTGCCACCCGGCCCAGGAGTGAACGCCCGACGCCGGTGATCAGCTTGACTGCCTCGGTCACCATGAGTGAACCCACAGCAGCGCAGAGCATGCCGAAGACCCCGCCCTCTCCGCAGGAGGGCACAGATCCGGCCGGCGGGGCCTCGGGGTAAAGGTCCCGGTAGGTGGGTCCGTGTTTTTCCCAGAACACGCTGACCTGGCCGTCGAAGCGGAAGATCGATCCCCACACGTACGGCTTGCCGAGGATGGCGGCGGCATCGTTGACCAGGTAGCGGGTGGCGAAGTTGTCCGCCCCGTCCAGGATCAGGTCGTAGTCCGCGAACAGCTCCAGCGCGTTGGTGGCATCCAGCCTGACGTTGTGCAGCCGGACGTCCACCAGCGGGTTCAGGGCCGCGATGGCGTCCAGCGCGGATTCGATCTTGGGCCGTCCTACGTCGGCGACGCCATGGATCACCTGGCGTTGCAGGTTGCTGAGGTCAACGTCGTCGTCGTCGATGATTCCCAGGGTCCCCACGCCCGCTGCCGCCAGGTAGAGCAGGGCGGGCGAGCCCAGTCCCCCGGCACCGATAACAAGTACCCTGGCGTTCTTCAGCCGCCGCTGCCCCACCGCTCCGATTTCGGGAATGATGAGGTGCCGCGAGTAGCGTTCCACCTCGGCCGGCGTCAGTTCACCGGCGGGCTCCACGAGCGGGTTAAGCGAGACAGAGGAATCATTTGCGGTCAAAGTCGAAGCCATACTTCAATGTATGCCCCGAGATGCCGCCCGGTCATATTACCGCGCAGTATTGTGTAGGTAACGGCAAGGGAAAGTAGGGCAACTGTGGTCCATGAAGCACGGGCTGACCGGGCGTCCGGCGGCGAACCGGCCGCACCTCAACGGACCGCGGGCCAGAGGTCCGCCCGGCTTCCCCGGGATGAGCGCCGGGCGCAGCTCCTCGCGGCGGCGCAGGAGGTATTTGTCGCCAACGGCTACCACGGCGCCGCCATGGATGAAATCGCCGAAACGGCCCATGTCAGCAAACCGGTGCTGTACCAGCACTTCCCGTCCAAGCGCGAGCTGTATCTTGCCCTGCTGGACAGCCATCTCGCGTCGCTGACGGACCTGATGCTCGGTGCCCTGAGCTCCACTACCGACAACGACGAACGTGTCCAGGCCGTGATGCGTGCTTACTACCGCTTCATCGCCAGCGACGACCAGGCCCACCGCCTGGTCTTCGAATCGGACCTCATCAACGACCCCGACGTCAGTTCACGTCTCGAGACATTCAACAAGACCTTCGCGGACGCCGTGGCACGCGTGATTGCCGAAGACACCAAACTCCCCCCCCTGGAGGCGCAGCTTCTGGGACGCGGCCTGGCCGGAATGGCCCAGGTCAGCGCGCGTTACTGGCTGGAAACGGACGGCAACCTGGACCTCGATGTGGCCAGCGACCTCATTTACCGTTTAGCTTGGCGCGGAATCTCGCGCTTCCCCAAAGAGTCCTAGACTACAAATAAGAGAACCCAAGAAACTTTGATTGGCTGGGAGGCCCCCTTTTGGAAATTAAGATCGGCATTCAGAACATTGGCCGCGAAATCATCCTGGAATCAGCTCAGGACGCTGACACTGTAGCCACGGTCGTTGAAGAAGCCATCACCAAGGGCACCGAACTGCGCCTCAAGGACGACAAGGGACGCATCATCATCGTTCCCGGCAGCGCCCTGGGCTACGTGGAAATCGGCGCCGAAGAGGCCCGCAAGGTCGGTTTCGGCCAGTTCTAGCACGTCCGCGGCCAACCGCCCTGGCGGTTGGCCGCTGCTTTCCGAGGAGATCCCATGCTTTCACTGACCATCGTTGTCCTGGTCACAGCAGCCGCAGGCTTTATTGTCTGGGCCAATGACAAGCGCCACACCCGATACGGCACAGGGTTGCCCGCAGGGGTTGCCGTTGTGGTGGGTGCGGTCAGCTGGATCATCTTCATCGCGGCAGGCTTTGGCTACCAGCCGGGCCTGACCTGGATTCCGTGGATCCTGCCCATGGCACTCGGCACCGCCGCTGCGGTCGGGACAGTCATCTACCTGGGTCGGACCCGGGCAAGTCACGATACGCAGCGGCTGACTCAGGCGCTCAAGATGTAGCAAGGACGATGCCTTGAGTACCGGTGACCACCACCCAGCAGGGTGGTGGTCACCGTCATTTAACTCACCGGCTGGGCGGTGGCTCCGAGCCGTGCCGCAGCCGCACTCACTGCCGCTGCAGCAGCGGCATCCCGCTCAGTGACCTCGCCGCCGGCGTCGTGGGACGTGTAGCGGAGATGGACCTTGTTGTAGCGCCACTCAAGGTCCGGATGGTGGTTCTGCTGTTCCGCGAGGCGTCCGACGGCGGCAATCAGCTCCAGTGCGGCGGCCGCCGTCGGCGTTTTATAGACAGTGACCAGCCCGCCCAGCCGGTACCTCCAGTCGGGCAGCGCCTCGAGGACGGCGTCGATCCGCTCCCTGGTGAGTTTGTGTTCCTTGCCGGCCACAGCGGCCTCCTTGGCTCGTCCGGTGAGCCGCCCCGGCAGGCCGAGGGCGCCAGGCCTGGAGAAAACGGCCTAGAGAAACTCTGCCCGGCCTTCCATGGCCGATGACGCCAGGGCGTGCTCGCGGCGCGGAATCCTGCCGGCCGCTTTCGCCAGCCTACCGGCGATGACGGCGTGTTTGAAGGCCTCCCCCATAAGTGCCGGGTTCTGCGCACGCGTGACTGCCGTGGCCAGCAGCACAGCATCACAGCCAAGCTCCATGGCCAGGGCGGCGTCGGATGCCGTGCCGATGCCGGCGTCCAGCACCACGGGCACCGAGGCGCGCGAGACGATCAGTTCGATGTTGTGTGGATTCAGGATTCCCAGGCCGGTGCCGATGGGAGCTCCGAGCGGCATGACCGCGGTGGCACCCAGGTTTTCCAGCCGCAGGGCCAGGACCGGGTCATCGTTGGTGTAGGCGAACACTTTGAAGCCCCGGTTTACAAGCTGTTCCGTAGCATCCACGAGCTCCACCGCGTCCGGCAGCAGGGTCTGTTCGTCGGCGATGACTTCCAGCTTGAGCCAGTCGGTTTCCAGCGCTTCGCGGGCCAGTTCCGCCGTCATGACCGCGTCCCGGGCGGTGAAGCAGCCTGCGGTGTTGGGCAGGATCCGGATCCCGTGGTTCACCAGGAGCTGGAAAAGGGAACCAGATTCGGCCGGCGAATAGCGCCGCATGGCCACCGTGGTCAGTTCGGTTCCGGACGCCAGCAGGGCAGCGCCCAGCCCGTCGAGGCTGGGGGCTCCCCCGGTGCCCATGATGAGGCGGGAGCCGAGCTCGACGCCGTCGATGACCAGCCGGTCAGTGTCCTCGGGCCGGTTCTGTGTGCTGATGTTGCTGGTTACTGTCATGGTGTCAGCCTCCCTGGACTGCTGTGACCAGTTCGACGTCGTCACCTTCGGCGAGCGCCGTGACGAACCACTGGCTGCGGGGTACTACTTCGGAGTTATGGGCGACGGCGACGCCGAGTTTCTGCCCGTCTGTCGCCTGGCCGTTGGCCGCGAGGGGACGGCCAGTGATCTGGCTGATGAGGGTGGTGATGGACGCGTCGTCCGCCACGGAATGGCGCGAGCCGTTGAGGGTGATGTTCATGCTGATTCCTTCTGTGTGTCGAGGTCCTTCGTGCTGCTGATGTCCTTACGCGGCGACTGTGTACCGGCTACGTGGTGCTTTCCTGAAAAGCGGGCCGGGCTGAGGGCCCCCCATCGGGGGTCCGACCGGCCGTCCAGCAGGTCCCGGCAGATGGCCGCCGCCGCCGGAGCAAGCAGCACTCCGTGGCGGAAAAATCCGGTGGCAACAATCAAACCGGCAATGTTCGCTGTGATCCCCGTCCTTGGTGCGGAAGCCCGTACGCGGCCGAGGAGAGGGGCGTTGTCCGGGGTCGCCGGCCTTGCCCGTGCCGTGCATTCCAGGAGTTCCAGCTCCGAGACGGCCGGCACCAGGACCTGGGCGTCACGCAGCAACTGGTACACGCCGCCGGCCGAGACAGCAGCGTCGCCCGTCCCGGCGAGCGCATCTTCTCGCTGCGTTGCCCCGATCACCACCGTGCCGTCCTGCCGGGGAACGATGTAGACCGGCACGCCATGGACCATTCCACGGACCGTCGAGGTGAGGAGCGGACGCAGGTGCCCCGGAACAGCAAGGCGCAGGATGTCACCGTAGACGGGCCGCAGGGGCAGGTGCAGTCCAACCGGGAGGCCATCCAGCGACCCCGCCTGCAATCCGTTGGCCACGATGGTCTCCCCGGCCCGGACACTTCCGCCGTGGGCGAGCCTCACCCCAGTGACGCGGCCGTCCTCCCAAAGAAGGGAAGCAGCCCGTTGGTCAACGGCGAATCCCCCGCGGGCACCTGCCACGGCCGTTCCTGCTCCCGGTTCGTGGACGGCCAGGACTTCCTGGAGGCACGCCACCAGTTTCCGTGGATCCACCTGGTGGTCGGCGGGGATGTCCAGGGCGCAGGATATGGCCGGGCTAAGCAGGGATTCCCTCGTCCTGGCCTCACGGACAGTCAGGGGTTCCACCACCAGGCCGCTGGCCTGCTGCACGGCCCGGAGGTCCATCAGCGCGCGGCGGTCCGCAGCGTCCGCACCGATGGCGAGCGTCGGCGTCGTCAGATATCCGGTATCGCCAGCCCCGGCCAGGGCGAGGTCCGCCGCAAAGGCAGGCCACAGGCCGGAGGATGCCAGCATCAGCTCAAGGAGGTCTTCCTCCTGGTAGTGCAGTTCGCTCACAGGGGCCAGCATGCCGGCGGCTGCCCAGCTGGCGCCGTTCCCGGGCGCGTCATCGATCAGCACGACGGAACGGCCGGATCGCCGGGCCTCCCAGGCTATGGCGTGGCCGATGACTCCGCCGCCGATGACGGCCACGTCGGCGTGCAGGACGGCCGGGCTGGCTGATGCGGTCTCGGGTGGGCTGCTTATTGCGGGGGGCATATGTTCCTTCCCTACGCCGGTACTAGCCGGATCAGGTCAAGCGGTCGGCTCTGACGCCCTCTCAGCCCGGCCGCTTTGTGACGGCTGCAACGGGCTCCCGCAGTACCCGCCCAGTTTAGGGGACTTAGGCTGGTTTCCATGAACGCGCAATCCTTCGCCGCTGCAGGCACGCCCTCCGCCCCCTCCGCCGCTCCCGAATCCTTGACCGGAACAGACCCCGCCGGCGGCATAAACACCGGCCTCCCGCACAGCGCCAGGCTGTACCTGTGCACCGACGCGCGCCGGGACCGCGGGGACTTTGGCGAGTTTGTGGACGCGGCGTTTGCCGGCGGCGTGGACATCATCCAGCTCCGGGACAAGGCGATCGAGGCGGCGGAGGAGCTGGAGCTGCTGGCCGTGCTTCAGGCCGCGGCCGAACGCCACGGAAAGCTGTGGTCCGTCAACGACCGTGCCGATATCGCGCTACTGTCCGGCGCCCCCGTCTTCCACATCGGGCAGAAAGACCTGCCGGTCGCTTCCGCCCGCACGCTCCTCGGCCCACCCGCAGCGATCGGCCTTTCCACGCACACCGCCGAGCAGATCGAAGGCGCCATCCGGCTGTCCGGTGGGCTGCCTGCCGAACACGGCCTGGACTACTTCTGCGTAGGACCGGTCTGGGCCACGCCCACCAAACCCGGCCGGGCCGCCGTCGGCCTTGACCTGGTGCGGTACGCGGCCGAAGCAGTCCGCGCTGCCGGTGGCACCCAGGCCACGCTGCCCTGGTTTGCCATCGGAGGCATCGACCTCGGCAACGTGGAGCAGGTGGTGGAGGCCGGCGCCGGCAGGATTGTTGTGGTGCGTGCCATCACCGAAGCCGCGGACCCTTCAGCGGCGGCCGCGGCACTCCTGGCGGCCCTGGACGCGGGCGCGTCCTGACAATCCCCCGCGTGGCGAACGGCCGGCGTGCACGATCCGTGGAAATCGGGCTAACCTGACTTTCGTGTCACATCATAGGTTGGCCCCCAAAGTCCACGAGCAGACCAACGACCTCGCGGCGGCGCTGAGCGCCCTGCGCACCGAGCTGGAACTGCCGGGGCCCTACCCGGCGGAGGCGGTCCGGGACGCGGAAGCGGCAGTGGCCGCACACGAGTTGCCGGGCGCTGACCTGACGGACGTGGACTTCCTCACCATCGATCCGGCGTCGTCCACTGACCTGGACCAGGCGCTGTTCATCGAGCGCGCGGGTACTGGCTACCGGGTGCTCTACGCCATCGCTGACGTGCCGTCCTTTGTCCGCCCCGGCGGCGGACTGGACGCGGAGACCCGGCGCCGCGGCCAGACGTTCTACGCCCCTGACGGCCGTATCCCGCTGCACCCGGAAGTCATCAGCGAAGGTGCCGGCAGCCTCCTGGCCGGACAGCTGTGTTCCGCCTACGTGTGGGAGTTCGGGCTGGACGACGCCGCGCAGGTCTCCACTGTGAGCGTCCAGAGGGCCACCATCCGCAGCCGTGCCAAGCTGAGCTACAAGGGGGTCCAGGCCGAATTCGACGCCGGGACGGCCGGTCCTGTCCTGCAGCTCCTGAAGGAAGTGGGGCTCAAGCGCGTTGAACTGGAGCGACAGCGCGGCGGCGCCAGCCTGAACATGCCGGAGCAGGAAATCGTGCAACTGCCCGACGGCGGCTACCGGATTGCCGCTGCACCGCAGCTGCCGGTGGAGGACTGGAACGCCCAGATCTCCCTGATGACGGGGATGGCGGCGGCAAACCTGATGTTGGCGGGAAAAGTGGGCATCCTGCGGACCATGCCCGCGCCGGATGAGCGCTCCCTGCGTCACTTCCGCCTCCAGACCGAGGCCTTGGGCAAGCCGTGGGACGGCAAGATCAGCTACGGCGAATACCTCCGCAGCCTTGATCCGACAGAGCCCCGGCAACTGGCCATCCTGCACTCCGCCGGTATGCTGTTCCGCGGCGCCAGCTACACGGCGTTCGACGGCACAGTCCCGGAAGACGCCATCCAGTCCGCCATCGGCGCCGCCTATGCCCACACCACAGCACCACTCCGACGCCTTATCGACCGCTTTGTCCTGGTGATCTGCGAAGCCCTGAGCAACGGCAAGCCAGTACCGGACTGGGCGCGGGAAGCCCTGCCGTCCCTGCCGGAGATCATGGCCGGATCCGACCAGCTGGCATCGCGGATGGAACGCATGGCGCTGGACACTGTGGAGGCCGCGCTCCTGGTCAACCATGTGGGCCAGGAATTCGATGCGATCGTGATCTCCGGCTCCAAGCCGCAGAAGGACAACGGCAACGGCAACGGGAAAAACGGCAACGGCACCAAGAACGGTGCCGCAAAAAACGGGAATGGCCCCTCGGGGATCATCCAGATCGCCAAACCCGCCGTGACGGCCCGGTGCGGCGGCGACCTGGAATCCGGCACCAAGGTGCGGGTCCGCCTGATCTCCTCCGATATCGCCGCCCGCGAGGTCCACTTTGAGTTGCTGGCCTGAATGATTTCCGCGCTGCCTGATCGGCCCAAAGCCGGGATTCAGGGTCCGTGCGGCTAGACTGAAGAAGTAGATATGGATGCCCGGTCGTTGATTTCCTTGATTTGAATTCAACAAGCCCGCCCCTACGCGATCTTGAGATGCACCCGTTGGTCACCAGTGCCAGCATTTTGATAGCCCGCGATCGGCTTCCACTGGATTTGCTTGCGCGCCAGAGCGTGCTCCGGAACGGCCACGTTGGCCGGCCCGTTGAGCAGGCAGCGCCAATGCCCAAATGAATAAGGAAACTCCCCTGTGAGTGAATTGCATACCCACCAGATCCTGACTGACGACTCCGGCATCGAGACGATCGAACCCGAAGAAACCATCATCTCGGACGAGAAGCCGCACGAGATCGAGGAGAAATCCTTCGCTGACTACAACGTCCGCGCCGACATCGTAGAGTCCCTCGCCGACGCCGGGATCACCCACCCCTTCCCCATCCAGGCCATGACCCTGCCGGTGGCGCTTTCGGGCCACGACATCATCGGGCAGGCCAAGACCGGCACCGGCAAAACCCTCGGCTTCGGCATTCCCGCGCTGCAGCGCGTGGTGGGTCCGGACGACGCCGGCTACGACAAGCTCGCCGTTCCGGGTGCACCTCAAGCCCTGGTCATCGTGCCGACGCGCGAGCTGGCCGTCCAGGTGGCCAATGATCTCCAGAACGCATCCCGCAAGCGGAACGCCCGCATCACCACCATCTACGGCGGCCGTGCCTACGAGCCCCAGGTGGAAGCCCTGCAGAACGGCGTCGAGGTGGTCGTCGGAACCCCCGGCCGCCTCATCGACCTCTACAAGCAGAAGCACCTCGTCCTCAAGAACGTCAAGATGGTCATCCTTGACGAGGCCGACGAAATGCTGGACCTCGGCTTCCTGCCGGACGTGGAAACCCTCATCGCCGGTACCCCTGCAGTCCGCCAGACCCTGCTGTTCTCCGCCACGATGCCGGGCCCTGTCATCGCCATGGCCCGCCGCTACATGACGCAGCCCACCCACATCCGGGCCGCTGATCCGGACGACGAGGGCCTCACCAAGCGCGACATCCGCCAGCTCATCTACCGTGCCCACAGCATGGACAAGATCGAAGTTGTGGCCCGCATCCTGCAGGCACGCGGACGCGGCCGGACCATCATCTTCACCAAAACCAAGCGCACCGCCGCGAAGGTTGCCGAGGAGCTTGTGGACCGTGGCTTCGCCGCCGCCGCCATCCACGGTGACCTTGGCCAGGGCGCCCGCGAGCAGGCGCTCCGTGCCTTCCGCAACAACAAGGTGGACGTCCTGGTGGCCACTGACGTCGCAGCCCGCGGCATCGACGTCGACGACGTCACGCACGTCATCAACTACCAGTGCGTTGAAGACGAAAAGATCTACCTGCACCGTGTGGGCCGCACCGGCCGCGCGGGCAACAAGGGCACAGCAGTGACCTTCGTTGACTGGGACGACATGCCGCGCTGGGGCCTGATCAACAAGGCCCTGGGGCTCAGCGTCCCGGAGCCCGTGGAAACGTACTCCTCCTCCCCGCACCTTTACGAAGAGCTGGATATTCCGGAAGGCACCAAGGGCCGCCTGCCCCGCAACAAGCGTGTGCTGGCCGGTGTCGACGCCGAGGTCCTCGAGGACCTGGGCGAGACCGGCAAAAAGAACACCCGCCCCAGCGGTGGCCGTGACAGCGGGCGAGACAGCAACCGCGACGCCGGCCGCTCCGGTGCTCGCGACAGCAGCAGCCGCCGCACCAGCGAGCCCGGCGGACGCTCCGGTGACCGCCGTCGTCGTACCTCTGATGCGGCGACCGCCGGCACCAGCCCCGCCCCCGAACCGGCTGCTGCGGCTCCGGCCGAAGGCGAAGTGGACCCCCGTGCCCGCCGCAGCCGGACCCGCACCCGCCGCCGCAACGGCGAAGTGGTGGCCGGTGCCGACAACGGCCCGCAGCAGCGCAGCACCGAGGCATAACAGCCTCGATGACTGACACCGTCTGGGCGCCGGACGGCAGCAACCTGGTGGTTCACGCGGACAACGCGGAGTTCCTCCCCTCGCTGCCGGACGGCGCCTTCACCTTGATATACGTTGACCCGCCGTTCAACACCGGCAGGGTCCAGAAGCGCCAGGAAACGCGGATGGTGCTGAACACAGACGGTGACGGCGACCGCGTGGGCTTCAAGGGGCGTTCCTACGACACCATCAAGGGCGCCCTGCACCGGTACGATGACGCCTTCAGTGACTACTGGTCATTCCTGGAACCCCGGCTCGTGGAGGCCTGGCGGCTGCTGGCTGACGACGGCACGCTGTACCTCCACCTGGATTACCGGGAGGTCCATTACGCCAAAGTGATGCTTGACGCGATCTTCGGCCGGGAATGCTTCCTCAACGAGATCATCTGGGCCTACGACTACGGTGCCCGCGCCAAGTACCGCTGGCCCACCAAGCACGACAATATCCTCGTGTACGTCAAGAACCCGGCGAAATACCACTTCGACAACGCCGAGGTGGACCGTGAGCCGTACATGGCGCCTGGCCTGGTGACACCGGCGAAGCGGGAACTCGGGAAGCTGCCCACCGACGTCTGGTGGCACACCATCGTCTCCCCCACAGGCAAGGAAAAGACCGGCTACCCCACGCAGAAGCCCGAGGGCCTCATCCGCCGTGTGGTGACGGCGTCAAGCCGGCCCGGTGACTGGTGCCTGGACTTTTTCGCCGGTTCCGGAACCCTGGGCGCCGTGGCGGCCAAACTGGACCGGAAGTTCGTGTGTGTGGACCAGAACCAGCCGGCCATCGACGTGATGGCCAAGCGGTTGGGTGCCAAGGCAACGTTTACGTCCTTCCCGCCCGTCTAAGTACCGGCACAGCGGAAAGTCCCGGCACCATCAGGCGCCGGGACTTTCCTCATGACCGTCAACGGCATTAGCAACCGTGCATCAACTGGATGCCGTGGCCAGCCTGCCGATTGTCCAGGACGACACCATTGGAGTCACAGTGCGCGTTGACCAGCAGGGCATAACCGCCGCCATTCTGGAAGTTCCCTTTCTGGCCGATGGGCGCGGTTGGCTCGAGCTCTTTGAGCGATCCCGGCGGTACGAAGACCCAGGCGTTTTCCGCCACGATGAAGGCCCAATTGCCCTTGATATACAACTGGAAGCCCGGGAACGGCTCGTAGAAGGTGGCGCCGGTGAGATTGGCCGGGCGGCTGACGTTACTACAGTCCAGCGCATTGGCGGCCACAGGGACGAACAATAGTGCTACGGTCAGACCTGCCGCGGCCAGGGACTTTTTGAACATGGATTTCCTCCGTCACTCGTTGGGCACTGCTTACGACGAGACACTCATTGGGCCTTCGCCGCTCCCCGGTAAGCGCTAGAGTACTCAGCGTTGACCGATAGTCAATGCGCTGTAGTAAGCTACTGATCCGCGCGCACAACGCGGGTGCCCGTGCCCAATTCCTCGATCCTGGCGAGTACCTCCGGAGTGGTGAGATGCTCCCCGAAAAGATTGGGTTTTCCGGTCCCGTGGTAATCCGAGGAACCCGTGATCAGCAGTCCATGCTTGGCTGCAAGACCCCTGAGGAATTCCCGCCCCTCCTCCGGATTGTCGCGGTGCTCGATCTCCAAACCCAAGAGGCCGGCGTCGATCATGTCGCGGTAGGTGCGTTCGCCCACGACCCGGCCGCGGCCAGACGCCACGGGATGGGCAAATACGGGGACGCCTCCGGCGGCACGGACCAGTTCGACGGCGGTGGCGGGGTCGGGTGCGTAGTGCTGGACAAAGTAGCGCGAACGGGACGTCAGGATGGACGTGAACGCCTCCGAGCGGTCTGCCACCACACCGGCCGCCACCAAGGCATCAGCGATGTGCGGCCGGCCCAGGGTAGCCCCGGGAGCTACATGGTGGATGACGTCGTCCCACGTCAGCGGGTAGTCTTCGGCGAGCAGGGTCACCATGCGTTCGGCCCGCGTGAGGCGCGCGTCCTTGGCCTTGGTGATCTCTTCAAGCAGCCCAGGGTGGGCAGGATCGTGCAGGTAACTCAGCAGATGCACACTGATGCCTTGCGCGGTCCGGCAGGAGACCTCCATGCCGGGGACCAGGGCCACGCCGTTTTCCAGCGCCGCGAGGGATGCTTCGGCCCAGCCGTCCGTGGAGTCGTGATCGGTTAGTGCCACCACGTCCAGGCCCGCCCGGGCAGCCGAAGCCATCACGTCGGCGGGGGTTTCGGTGCCGTCCGAAACGTTTGAGTGGGCATGCAGGTCAATCCTCACTTGCCCAGCCTAGTTGACCGCGTCCGCGCCGGTATTGGCCCCCGGCTCGGTGCCGGTGAGACGATGGTGCCGTGAACGATGCCGAAAACACCCCGACCTCTGTCTCCCAGCCCCTCGACGAGCGCGTCAACAACCGCTCTCAGCGTCCCAGTTCCGCTGCTTTCAAGGCCTTTATGGCCAGTAACTGGGCGCCGTCCGGGCAGCACGTGCCGGCGCTCGACGCCGTGGCCAACTACGCCGCGGCCCGGCGCAAGGCCATCTCAGAGAAGTTCCAAGGCGAACGCCTGGTCATCCCCGCCGGTCCGCTGAAGGTCCGCTCCAACGACTGCGACTACCGGTTCCGTCCGCATTCCGGCTTCGCGCATCTCACCGGACTGGGCCTGGATCACGAGCCGGACGCCGTGCTCATTCTGGAACCGGCCGGTGAAGGAAAGGGCGACGGCGGCAGTCACCACCGTGCCACGCTGTACTTCCGTCCGCTGGCCGGCCGGGATACAGAACAGTTCTACGCTGACTCCCGTTCCGGCGAGTTCTGGATCGGTGCACGGCCCACCCTGGCCGAGTTCGAAGCGCGCCTGGGCCTGGCCACCGCCCACATCGATGGACTTGAATCGGCGATCACCAAGAACGTGGGTGCCCCGGAGATCGGCGGTATCTCCATCCGGCTGGTGCGCAAGGTGGACGAGAACATCGACGCCCTGGTGGATACGGCCCGGTACAACACTGCCAAGGACCCGGACAACCTGGACCTGGCTGTCCTGGATGCACTGGATGAAAAGCTTTCCGAAGCGCTGTCTGAACTCCGCCTCCTGAAGGATGAGTGGGAAATCGAACAGATGATGACTGCAGTAGCTGCGACTGTCGAGGGCTTCGTGGAGGTAGTCAAGGCCCTGCCCCGCGCCCTGACCCATGCCCGCGGCGAGCGCGTGGTGGAAGGCGCGTTCTTTGCCCGCGCCCGCGAGGTAGGCAACGAACTGGGCTA
Source organism: Arthrobacter sp. UYNi723 (assembly GCF_054057635.1). Lineage (NCBI taxonomy): Bacteria > Bacillati > Actinomycetota > Actinomycetes > Micrococcales > Micrococcaceae > Arthrobacter > Arthrobacter sp. UYNi723. Next base: position 39,140 of record NZ_JBSRZM010000001.1, on the reverse strand, counting down.
CGACACCATCGCCGCCGCCGGCAACAACGCCACAATCCTGCACTGGACGCGGAACACCGGCAGGATCAACGCCGGCGAACTACTGCTGCTGGACGCCGGCGTTGAAGCGGACTCGCTCTACACCGCCGACGTCACCCGGACCCTGCCAGTCAACGGCACGTTCACCGCAGTCCAGCGCAAGGTCTACGAGGCAGTCCTGGATGCTGCCGACGCCGGATTCGCCGCTGCCCAGCCAGGTGCCCGGTTCCGAGACATCCACACCGCCGCCACCACCGTGTTGGCGGAACGTCTCGCCGAGTGGGAGCTGCTCCCTGTGAGTGTCGAGGAAGCGGTCAGTCCGGAAGGCCAACAGCACCGCCGTTGGATGCCGCACGGCACCAGTCACCACCTTGGCCTGGATGTCCATGACTGCGCCCAGGCAAAGCGCGAACTGTACCTCGACGGCATCCTCACGGAGGGCATGGTCTTCACCATCGAACCCGGCCTGTATTTCAAGAACGAGGACCTGGCCATACCGGCGGAGTACCGCGGCATCGGAGTGCGGATCGAGGACGACATCCTGATGACGTCCGATGGTCCGGTGAACCTCAGCGCCGCGCTGCCCCGCAAGGCCGACGACGTCCAGTCCTGGATGGCAGGCATCTACCAGGAGCTGGACGGTGGTTTGGCAAGCCCAGACAACCGCTAGAGGTCTTTGCGTCCAGCGCATCTCGGCAGCGATGCGCTGGACGACCATACTCGTTGGTGAAACTCTCATAACAGTTTTTGGCAATCGCTTGCCAAAAGTTGGCGTTGGTGAATACGCTAGCCGCAGAGAAAGAAAATCGTAGACTGAGTCCTAGTCTCGGGTCTCTGCCGCAATGTATGTCTTCAAAGGAGAAGCCTCATGGGTATGTCCAAACCGCGTCGCCTCGGCACTATCGCCGCAGCGGCCATTTCCGTTCTTATGCTTGCCGCGTGCGGAGGGTCGGGCGGCTCAGGCGGTGCCACGTCCGGCGCCTCGGGCGGCAAGGTGGACGGCACCGGAAAAACACTTAACGTCCTGATGAACGTCAGCGCGCAGTATCCCCAGGAACAGCAGGCGTGGTTCAAGGAAATGAGCGCCAAGTTCAAGGCGGAAACCGGCGCCGACATCCAGTGGGAGACGTTCGCTACCGCCAATGACGAGATGACCCGGATCCAGACGTCAGTCGTCTCGGGCCAGGGCCCTGACGTCTACGGGCTCGGCACCACGTTCACCCCCACGGCTTACTCCACCGGGGCGTTCGTAAAGCTGGGCGACAACGAATGGAACCAGCTCGGCGGTAAGGATAGGTTCGTTCCCGCAGCCTTGGGCATCTCCGGGCCGGATGAAGGCAACCAGATCGGGATCCCCTTCGTGAGCCGGCCGTTCGTGATGGCCTACAACACCGAGCTCCTGGCTGCCGCCGGCATCGAAAAGCCTGCCACCACCTGGGATGAATTCACCGAGCAGGCAAAGAAGCTCACCACGGGCGACCAGTACGGTGTTGCCGTGGCCTACAAGGACAACTTCGACCCCTGGAAGTACATCTGGGGCATGTCCATCCAGGCCGGCAACCCCATCATTGACGGAAGCAAGGTCCGTCTTGATGACCCCATCACCAAGAAGGCCTACGAGACCTACTTCGGCTGGGTGACCAAGGACAAGGTGGTCGACCCGTCCTCCGTTGGTTGGGCCAACCCGCAGGCCCTGGCCGCCTTCGCAGCCGGCAAGGCAGCTTACTTCCCCATGACCTCGCCGCTGTCCATCCCCGCACTGGATGCCTCGGCCGTCAAGGGCAAGTACAAGTACGCCCTGATGCCCACAGTTCCCCCGGGCGAGACCTCCAACCCTTCGGACGGCAAGCCTGCCGCCAGCATCCTCTCCGGTGACAACCTCGTGGTAGCTGACTACTCGAAGCAGAAAGACCTCGCCTTCGCGTTCGTCAAGATGATCACCGACAAGGATGTCCAGCTCAACTACTTCAAGGTCTTCGGCCAGCTTCCCGCCAACCAGGAAGCCGCGAAGGAACTTGCAACCAACGAAGTGATTGCGCCGGCCCTTGAGTCGGGAGCCAAGTCCGTAGCGACGCCGTTCAGCGGTGCGTGGGGCGATGTCCAGCTGTCACTGACCAACGTGGTTGTCCAGTCCATTCCGGATCTTTCCTCCGGTGCAGTCAGCGACTCCAACCTGTCCCAGCGGCTCAAGGACGAACAGGCCAAATCACAGACCGCACTGGACCGGGCCAAGAAGTAAGCCCGACCCACCAACTGCGGAAGGTTACGGAAAATGGCTAGCAGCGTTACCGAGCCCCGGCCATCGGACAGCAGTCCGGTGGCCGGGGCGGCCGCCGGACCCGGCGAAACCACACCCCCTGGGAAGCGACGAAAGGGGCTCAGCGAGAGGAACCGGCCTCTTTGGCTCCTGATTCCCGGCGGGCTGCTGATGACGATTGTCATCCTCGTCCCGTTGGCCATGGGCATCTGGATGTCCCTGATCGATCTGGATCAGTACACCCTTCGCCAGTGGGTCAGTGCCGAATTCATTGGCATCCAGAACTACATTGAAGCGGCACTCAGCAGCGAGTTGCTCCGCTCCATCTGGCTCTCTGTTTCCTTCGCGGTGATTTCCACGGTGGTGACCGTCCCGCTGGGCGTGGCCGCCGCCGTCGTCACCCAGAACGCCTACCGCGGCCGTGCCGTGGTGCGCTCCATCTTCCTGATTCCCTACGTCCTGCCGTCGTTTGTGGTGGCCAGCGTGTGGCGGACCATGCTCCAGCCGGATGGCATCGTGAATGTGACGCTGACCAACATGGGAATGGACGGCGGATTGTGGCTTAACGGCCCGAACGCGTACTGGACACTGGTGTGGGTGGAAATCTGGGCGGCCTGGCCGTTCATCTACCTGCTGGCACTGTCCGGCCTGCAGGCGGTGGACCACGAGGTCCACGAGGCGTCGGCCCTGGATGGGGCACTGTGGTGGAACAAGCTGCGGTACGTGATTTTCCCTTACCTGAAGGGACCGGTTTCGCTCGCCTTCCTGCTTGCCACGTTGAACCACATCAACAACTTCACCCTCCCCTATGTCCTGTTTGGGGCGCCTGCACCGTCGGATGTGAACGTGCTGCCGATCCTGGTTTACGTCACCAGTTTCCAGAGCTTCCGGTTTGGCCTTAGCGCCGCCATGGCGGTCGTTTCGCTGATCCTGATCGCGATTCCGCTCTTCATCTACCTGCGCGCAGTCCGGCTTGATGTGCACGAAGGAGGAAAGAAATGACCATCGACGCGGCAAACCCGATCGAGCAGCAGAAGAAGCAGCCCATCCGGCGTGACGCAGCCCTTGAGGTTACGCGCCTCATGCCAAGGCCGCTGCTGGCCATCGTCACGGTCCTGCTCTGCGCCCTGGTCCTCATCCCGATCGTGTATATCTTCCTGGCCTCGCTGAACACGGATGTGGGCGTCGCCAGCGGCGAGTTCTGGCCAAGCAGCTTCTCGTTGGACAGCTACACCAAGATTTGGGATTCCGTGGGGCTGGCGAAAGCCATCGGCAACAGCCTGATCGTTTCCGGGGCCACGGCAGTCGTCTCGGCCATTATGGCCATCGGCACGGCCTACGTACTGGTCCGGTTTGAGTTCCGCGGGCGCCTGACGGTGCTGCGCGGGCTGCTGGGTCTCCAGTCCGTCCCGGGCACGCTGATGCTCCTGCCGGTCTTTGTGCTCTTCTCCTCCGCGGGCACCTATTTGGGTGTGACCGTCATCGGCACGCTCTGGGGCCTGTTTATCGCCTACCTGACGTTCGCCTTGCCGTTCTCAACGTGGGTGATGGTCACCTACCTCCGCGGTCTGCCGCGGGAATTGGAGGAAGCCGCGCGCATTGACGGTGCCTCAAACGTCGGGATCCTGTTCCGGATCATCATTCCGCTCAGCTGGCCCGGCATCATCGTTTCCGCGATTTTCGCCTTCCTGTTGGGCTGGAATGACGTGCTGTTCGCGTCGGTGTTCACCCGCCCGGACACGCACACAGCCGCAGTTGCGCTACAGGTGTTCGCGTCCGCGGTTGAGGGCGGAGCAATCCCTGTGTACTCGCAATTGATGGCGGCTTCGCTGGTTTGTGCCGTCCCTGTGGTGGTGCTGTACTTCATGTTCCAGAAGTACCTCGTTGGCGGCCTGACAGCCGGCAGCGTCAAGTAAGACAGCTTCGAACCACAAACAACTCCGCCCGGTGCAGCGGCTGCTGTACCGGGCGGAGTTGGTTGTTTACTGCGTGCTTTGCTCCTCGGGCCATGGATAAACAGGCCTCCGGCGGCGTCGCCTAAGGCGTGGATTCGCCGGAGTCCTTGGAGGAGTCAGGCTCGGAGTTCGCCCGGGACCGATCTGAGCCGGGCTGTTCTGTGCTGGGCTGTCCTGTGCTGGCCTCGCCTGCGGTGGCCTGATCTGAGACGCGGACGCCGTACTGCGGCCGACCGTCAGGGAGGTCCGGGTAGCGGACGGCGGCAGCGGGAGCCTTCGCCGGCTGGGCCGCTGCCTCCGGCTGCGTGCCCTGGTCCGGGCCGGTGGCCTGGCCCACGCCTTGGGCTGTCCCTTGGCCCGAAGTTCCGGCACCCTGCTGTCCGTAGGGGTCATTCCAACTGGCAGGGCGTGCGGGTGCCGGACCAGGCTGATTGCCCGTCTGGCCCGGCTCGCCGCGGTGCTGACCCTGCTGGCCCGTCTGGCCGTACTGCTGGTTCTGGTAGCCCTGGGGATTGTATGGGGCGGCTGCTGCGTCCGAGCGGGTCATGGGCAGTTGCTGGAGCAGCCGGCGCGCATCATGGGCAGCTTCCACCGACACCACAACATCGTAGCTGGTGGCCACCACCTGGCTGGTGGACGTGAAATCCCGCTTTCCACGCTGCATGGCATACGTGACGATGCCGAACAGCATAAAGAAGGCAGCCCCCATCAGCACAGACGCCAGGATGGAGAAGTAGCCGGGCGATGGTGCGAAGAAGGAAAGCATGACGCCAACGAAGAGGCCGAACCACATACCGCTGAGCGCCCCGGAGAGAGCCACCCGAGGGTAGCTGAGGCGGCCGGTCACCCGCTCAACCATCTTGAGTTCGTTGCCCACGATGGAAACCATCTGGACCGGGAACTGCTGGTCGGCGAGGTAGTCCACCGCCTTCTGGGCATCCAAGTAAGAGGTGTACGAGCCTACGGTGTCACCGGTGGGCACCGTGCGGGCGTCGTCGGGCCCGCTGGGGCCACCGGCCTTGGGAGCACCAAAAATGTTTGACATACATCCATTCTTGCCCATCAGCATGTATGCCGCCTGTAAATTCAGCTAAAAGAGAGCAGACTCGGTAGCCTGTAGACGTGAGTACAAATCTTTCGCGCGTCTTCGTGGCCCGCCTACTGGGTCTTGACGTCTTCGACCCCTTGGGCGACCGCCTGGGCAGGTTGCGCGATGTGGTGGTGCTCTCGCGTGGCAGCCGCGGTGCCCCGCACGTGGTGGGCATCGTCGTCGAAGTTCCCGGTAAAAAGCGCGTCTTTGTGCCGATGACACGCATTACCTCCATCGACCAGACACAGATCATCTGCACGGGTCTGGTCAACCTCCGGCGCTTTGAGCAGCGCGGCGCGGAGACGCTGGTGGTCGCGGAAATGTTCGACCGCCGCGTGACGCTCCGTGACGGCAGCGGCGACGCCACCATCGAGGACATCGCCATGGACCAGCACCGGTCCCGCGACTGGTTCGTGAGCAAGCTGTTCGTCCGCCGGGGCCACTCCCTGTCCCCGCTCAGCCGGCTGCGCCGGAACGAGACCATGATCATCGACTGGGCCGACGCCCTCCAAGGTGCCCGCACCGAACCCCAGGCAGCCACCCAGTTCGTGGCCAACCACGAGGACCTCAAACCCGCTGACTTCGCCGAGGCGCTGCAGGAAATGAGCGACAAACGCCGCTTCGAAGTGGCCAGCGAACTCCAGGATGAACGCCTGGCCGACGTGCTGCAGGAAATGCCCGAAGACGACCAGGTGGAGATCCTCTCCGCCCTCGACGTCGAACGCGCGGCGGACGTCCTGGAGGAAATGGACCCCGACGACGCCGCCGACCTCCTCGCCGAGCTTCCTTCTGCACAGGCGGAGGAGCTTCTCCGCCTCATGGAACCCGAAGGCGCCGAGGACGTCAGGCGGCTCCTCGAATACGACGAGGACACGGCCGGTGGCCTGATGACGCCTGTTCCGGTGATCCTCCCCCCGGAGGCAACTGTCGCCGAGGCACTGGCCCACGTCCGCCGTGAGGAACTCTCCCCCGCCCTCGCCTCATCCATCTTCATCACCCGGCCCCCGTTGGAAACCCCCACGGGACGGTTTCTGGGCGTTGTGCACATCCAGCAACTGCTCCGGTATCCACCGCCGGAACCCCTGGGCAACCTCGTGGACAAGAACCTTGAGCCGGTCTCCGACCAGGCCCACATCAGCGAGGTGGCGCGCACGCTCGCCACCTACAACCTGAACTGTCTTCCCGTGGTCAATGACGCAGGCCGGCTCGTGGGGGCGGTGACTGTTGATGACGTTTTGGATCATCTGTTGCCGGATGACTGGCGCGCCTATGATGGCGAAGCCCCGGTAAGAAAACTGGGAGGCCGCATTGGCTGACACCGGCGCCCCCAAGAATCCCAACAAGAAGGCGGCGGCCAAGGGCGGACTCGACACACCCCTGAGCGGCCGCCAGCGCATCCTGCCGAAGTTCTCACCCGACCCGGATGCATTCGGCCATGCGACGGAAGGCTTCGCCCGGTTTATGGGCACGCCGCAGTTCCTGGTCTACATGACGGTCTTCGTCGTCATCTGGCTGGTCTGGAACACGTGGGCACCGGCGGAGTGGCAGTTCGATTCGCGCCTCCTGGGCTACACCCTCCTGACACTAATGCTTTCCCTGCAGGCCTCCTACGCGGCCCCGCTGCTGCTGCTTGCCCAGAACCGGCAGGACGACCGCGACCGGGTCTCCCTCCAGCAGGATCGCCAACAGGCGGCACGCAACCTGGCCGACACCGAGTACCTCACCCGGGAGCTGGCGTCGCTGAGGATCGCGCTGCGCGAGGTTGCCACCCGCGACTACGTCCGGGCCGAGCTACGGACACTCCTCGAGGACATGCTGGAAGCGCAGGAGGAACTGCGGACCCACGATCCCGCCGGATCCGGCAGCCACGAGTCCCCGCGTGAGAAGGTCAAGGAAAAGCTGAAGGAAAAGCGCGACAAACAGCGGAACCCCCGCACGCAGCAGATTCCCAAGGTCAAACCCAGCCATGTCGCCAACGACACCGTCGCCAACGACACCGTCGCCAAGGACACGGCCGCTACCGACCCCGCAATCCAGGACCCGGCCGTCCCCAAGCACATCCCCACCACCGAAAGCTGAGCCCCGCCCGCATGAGCGCCTCCCTGGAGCAGGCAGTCCACGCTGCGCTGGCCACCGTGATCGATCCTGAGCTCCGCCGTCCCATCACGGAACTGGGCATGGTGGAGTCCGTGGATGTCGCTGCGGACGGCCGGGTCAGGCTGGCTGTCCTGCTGACCATCGCGGGCTGCCCCCTGCGCGGGACCATTACCGCAGACTCTGAGAAGGCGCTGTCCGCAGTTCCGGGCGTGACCGCCGTCGAGGTTGAACTGAAAGTGATGAACCAGGCCCAGCGGGACGCCCTGAAGGAACAGCTCCGCGGCGCCTCCGGGCAGCGCGGGATTCCGTTCAACGAGCCGGGGTCCCTGACCAAGGTGTTCGCGGTGGCAAGCGGAAAGGGTGGTGTGGGCAAGTCATCGCTGACCGTAAACCTTGCCTGCGCCCTGGCCGCCCAAGGCCTCCATGTGGGCATTGTGGACGCCGACGTCCATGGCTTCTCGGTTCCGGCCCTGATGGGCATCACGCAGGCGCCCACCCGGGTGGACGACATGATCCTGCCGCCGGTGGCCTACGGCGTAAAAGTGATTTCCATCGGCATGTTCGTCGCCGGAAACCAGCCGGTTGCCTGGCGTGGGCCGATGCTCCACCGGGCCCTGGAACAGTTCCTGACGGACGTCTACTTCGGCGACCTCGACGCCCTGTTCCTCGACCTGCCGCCCGGCACCGGTGACATCGCGATTTCGGTGGCCCAGTTGCTGCCGAAGGCTGAGATCCTGGTGGTCACCACACCCCAGGCCGCAGCTGCCGACGTCGCCGAGCGCGCCGGTGCCATCGCCACCCAGACAGGTCAGACGGTGGCCGGCGTCATCGAGAACATGTCATACCTGGAAATGCCCGACGGCGGGAGGATGGAGCTGTTCGGAAGCGGCGGTGGGGCGGTCCTCGCCGAACGGCTCACGACGACGGTGGGCACCGATGTGCCGCTCCTGGGACAGATTCCGCTGGACATCCTGCTGCGGGAAGGCGGCGACGCCGGCACACCCATCGTGCTTGGCCGGCCAGAAACTCCGGCGGCCATTGCTTTGACCGAAATCGCCGGAAAACTTGCTGCCAGGCCCAGGGGCCTGACAGGGATGAAACTGGGCCTGCAGCCGCGTTAACGCAGCGCTGCCCACCAGAGGCATCGTGGCCTAGGTTGCTTCGGTATCAAACGGCGCGGGTTCGCCCGGAGGCAGCGATTGGACTACACGTTCCGGACGGGAGGGAGCCGTCCCGCCCGTGGCAACCGCCCCTGCACCGGCGACGGCAGCCACCGCTGCCGGCGCTCCGGCACTGACGGACTTGGTGTCGTCGTCCAGGAGGGCTTCCTTGATGATGCGCCGCGGATCGTACTGGCGGGGATCGTATTTCTTCCAGTCGACATCGTCGATGTCGATGCCGACTTCTTCCTTGATCTGCTCCCGGGCACCGGAGGCCATCCGGCGGACTTCCTTCACGAGATTCGCAAGTTTCTGGGTGTATTCGGGCAGGCGCTGGGGACCGATCACCAGGATGCCGATGATCAGCAGGAGGAAGAACTCCGGGCCGTTGATTCCAAACACTTTAGGAAGATTACCCTCTCCGGAGCCCCGCTGACGATTCCTGCCCGCCAGCGTCGCAAAGTGCCTGCATCACGGCGCCAGCATCTCCCCGAGTTTGCGGATTCCCCGCTCCAACCGGGCCCCGGGAGAGTCGTCCGCCGCGGTCACCGGGGAGGCGGCACGCGCTGTGCTGGCACCCGCGTTAATTCCTTCAACGGCGAGGACGCTGAGCCGCTGCAGCACTGGAACGGCGTCATCAGCCTGCTCCGCCGGGAGGTCGGACTCCACCGTGAAAATGCCTGCCGAGGTCTCAACGGTGGCCGTCCAAGGCGCCAAGCTACTGACCAGCAGCTTCCCCTCGTTCTCACCGGAGTTCTGTTCGGAGTTCTGCTCGGCGTCCTGACCCGACTGCTGCTGGGCGTCCATGGGATGCTGTTCCACGATGGTGGCATAGTGTTGCCCATCAGTCAGGTGCATTTCCACCGCCGGCCGCCCATTCAGCGTTATGGCATTGGCGCTCCGGACGTGGAAGCCGAGTGATGCCAGGTCCGGACAGACCCAGCCTTCCGAGCGTAGGGCCAACAACTGCGGAGCACTGATCTCCCTGCCGTCGGCCGGTAGATGGGCCGTATGCTGCACCAGGCTCCCGTTGATGGCCGTTTGGGCGACGGGCAGGCTGTCCCCCGCCAGCGCAAACGCGCTGACGGCAAGAATTCCAGCGGCTGCTGCTGTCCCGCCGGCGGCAAGTGCCACGGCTCGCGCGGCCCGGTAGGGGCTCGGGGCTGGCTCGGCCGCGGCCGCGAGCAGCTGCGTCCTGACCAGCAGCCGGGCCGTCAGATCCTCGCTGGCAGGCGGCACGGCCGCGTCACGGAGCCGCTCGATGTACCGGCGTTCACGCTTCAGCGCCGCTGCACATTCTGCGCAGGTCTGCACGTGGTCGGCGCCACGGTGATGCCGGCGGCCGAAGGGGTTCTGGGGCGTCATGGTGCCGATCAGAGGATGCTGGCGATGCGCGGCAGCGAAAGCTTCGGCGTGCGTCCTTGCTGTGGCCTGGGATCGCGGTGGGCCAGCTTTTCGCGCAGCATCGTCCGGCCCCGGTGGATACGGGAACGGACGGTACCCAGTTTGACGCCGAGTGCAGCGGCCACTTCGTCGTAGGACAGGCCTTCCAGGTCGCAAAGCACGACGGCGGCGCGGAAGTCCGGGGGCAGCTCCTCCAAGGCAGCCTGCACATCGAGGTCCAGGTTGTTGTGTTCGAAGCTCTGTTCCGGTCCGGGTTCACGCCCCGGGATCCGGGACTCGGCGTCTTCGGCCAGAGCGTCAAACCGGATGCGCGTTTTCCGGCGCGCCTGATCGAGGAACAGGTTGGTGGTGATGCGGTGCAGCCAGCCATCGAGTGTCCCTGGCTTGAAATTCTCCAGTGACCGGAAGACGCGGACGAACACCTCCTGGGTGAGGTCCTCGGCGTCGAACTTGTTCCCCGTCAGGCGGTACGCCAGCCGGTAGACCTTGGCGGAGTGGTTGGCCACCACTTCCTCCCAAGTGGGCCTGACCCATGCCGCGGCGGAATCTTGCGTCGCAGGGACAGGTGCCATACCTGATGCTGACATCGTCCACTCCCATCGTGGATTGCTATCGCCCGGATACTGTTGACATCTCTGGTTCGGCGCCGATCACCTCATGGATGACCGGATATCCATCATTTCAAAGTTGGCTGGGAATTTCCTGACCGGGGCGGTTCTTCAGCCAGAGGCACAACGATTCCCTTCCGCGGCTGGCACCCCCGCACACAGTAGGCTGTACTAAACACTCCCCTGCCGCCCAGAAAGCGAATCACATGAGCGCCGACAAATCCACGAGCTGGTCCTATGCAGAAGATCTGCCCGCAGAGGATGAGGTTATGCTTCGTGCCAGGGAGCGCTCTTTCGAACTGGGCGTGACGCCCATCGGCGCAGGTGTTGGTGCGGTGCTGACGGTGTTGGCTGCGGGCTCGAAGGCCCAGACCGCCGTCGAAATCGGCACAGGCGCGGGTGTCTCGGGGGTATGCATCCTGCGGGGGCTCGGACCGCAGGCCGTGCTGACCACCATCGACGTGGACGTTGAACATCTGAAGGCGGCACGTGAAGCTTTTTCGGAGGCCGGCAGTCCGGCCAACCGCACCCGTACCATTTCCGGCCGCGCCGGTGATGTCCTCCCGCGCCTGACCGACTCCGCCTATGACCTGGTGTTTGTTGATGCCGACAAGCCCGGCTTGCCCGGCTACGTGGAACAGGCCGTCCGGCTCCTGAAAGCCGGCGGGCTGCTCATCATCAATGACGCATTGGACAAGGACCGCGTGGCCAACCCGGCTGTCCGGGAGTCCAACACGGTGGTGCTCCGCCAGGTGGGCAAGGCAATCCGCGACGACGACCGCCTGGCGTCCGCGATGCTTCCCACGGGCGACGGCCTGCTGGTCGCGGTTAAGAAGTAGATCCACAGCAAATAAGCCAAGGTCCGCAGCGGGTTGGCTGCGGACCTTGGCCCTGCGGGATTATTCGGCAACGCCGACCTGGATTATGCCGACCTGGATGATTCAGTCACGCCGACGAGGCATTCCTTAAGGTTGGCCGCCTCCGCAGCGTTCAGTTCCACCACAAGCCGTCCGCCGCCTTCGAGCGGTACGCGCATGATCAGGCTGCGGCCCTCTTTGGTGACTTCCATAGGGCCGTCGCCGGTGCGTGGTTTCATAGCCGCCATGAGGAATTTCCCCTCCATTTAGTCCCAGGACTTATCAGCCCGGATGGGCTGTGTCCGCATGGTCAAATCAAGCCGCTATGGCGGCCCGTACTGATGCCGCCATGGCTGAACATTTCTGAATGCTTTTTGTCCCTGCTTACTTACTATTATCCCGTAATGACCCGCGCGTAGCTAATCGATGGACATTTTCGGCCGCGTCGGATTCCCTAATCCGCTGGCCGGGCGCCGCCCGCGATCACGGCGGATAATCGCCGCCGCCCGGAAGCTGCGCCCATGCCCACAGCCAGACGATCCACACGATCTGGAGCAGGATAAACATAGTCAGGACCGTGCCGCGATAGGCCTTGGACCGGGACAGCAGCGCGGCAGCCAGGGCCAACGGAAACAGCGGAAGCAGCATCCGGAAAGTACTGGTCTGGGGGTGGAGGAACAGCAGGAGGTAACCCATGTAGCAGGCGCACCACAGGCGCATTTCCACGCCGAGCCGGACCACCGGCGGGGAGAACAGCAGGAGCGCAAAGAGGCCCGCAAAGACGAATGGCGCCACGATCCCCAGTACGGGACCAAAGAGGTCGACGCCGGTGTCGAACCAGGGCTTGAAGGGCACCAGGTCACGGCCGCGCCACACTGTTTCGGTTTTGGTATACGCCTCAATATCTCCGGTGGCGGCCCAGGCCGCTGCCGGCCACAGCAGTGCCGAGGCCCCGCACACCACGGTTAGGCCCGCCAGGGAGGCCAGCTCCCCGAGGCTGTGGGTGCCCGGCCGCTCCTCGCGCCCCCGTTCGACCAGTCGCCAGAGGAAAAGAAGCCCCACCATGGCGGCAAAGGGAACGCCCACGGGTCGGGAGAGGCACAGCAGAAGGACCACCGGCATGGCAACGAAATAATGACGCCTGATGACGAGCAGCAGGGCGGTGGCCAGCAGGAAAACGGTCAGCGGCTCCGCGTACGGGACCTGGAGAATGGCGGACACCGGAAAGGTCGCGAAGAATGCCACGCCCCAAAGCGCCGCAGTGTGCGAAGCCTTGTGCCTGAACAGGCAGTACAAAACCAGCGCCGCGCCCAAGCCCGCCAGCATGGCGACGACCGTCAGCGCCGCGGCAGGGCTGATTCCGGTCAGGCCTGCGAGCGCACGGCCCAGGGCCGGGAAGAGCGGATAGAAGGCCCACGCATTTTCCTGCACGTTGCCGGCGGCATCCGTTGGAAGCGGTGAGGGATAACCGTCGGTGATGATCCGGCCGTACCATCGCGCATCCCAGATATTGATGAAGTTCCAGTAGTCAGGGACGGCCGGAAACCACGGGTTGGGCCCTTGATGCAGGGCTGCTGCCATAAAGATGCAGGCGCTGACCAGCCGGGCAGTGGCGTAGAGGGCGGCAACCTGCAGCCACCAGGGCCAGCGTTGGACCGCCCACATGGCGCGGGCGCCGAATGCGGTGATCAACGCCGTCGGGCCCGTCCGGTCCCCCGTGTCAGTGCTCAACCTCCGGCCTCCGGGTGCGCCGCCCGTTCCGATTCCAGCAGCCGTGCCCGGAGCCTGCCCACTTCTTCGTCTTTGGCCGCGATCTGGTCCCGCAGTTCGTCGAGGACCTGGTCCACCTGGTCCATCCGGTACCCACGCAGGCCGAGGGAGAAGCGGACCCGGTCGACGTCGGCAGGTGCAGCGTCCGCGGGCAGCAGCACCGGCGGAAGGTTGGCGGGCGGCTGCCCGAACCCCGGGTAGAGAATCGGATTCTCCGGGACCTCGGCGCCGGTGGCCGGTTCACTGCCCCGGCGGAGGCTGCGCAGAATGCCGCGGCGGCCACCGGCGCCTGCCCACAGGGTGGCGGCGATCAGCACGATGGCGAGGTAGACCAGGAAAAAACTCACAGCACCCATCGTGCCAGATATGGGCCGACGGCCTATTCGGGCCGTTGCTCGCCGTTGGTGGGAACCGGGGGCGTCCCCTGCAGCACCAGTTGCACCGCTTCGGCGGGATCGTCCACCACCTGGATGAGGTCCAGGTCCTTTGCGGAGACCATTCCCTCGGCCACGAGGGTGCCCTTGATCCATTCGATCATCGGCCCCCAGAAATCGACGCCGAGGAGCACGATCGGGAAGGAGGTCACCTTCCGGGTCTGGACCAGGACCATGGCTTCAAAGAGTTCATCCAATGTCCCGAGGCCGCCGGGAAGAACGATGAATCCCTGGGCATATTTGACGAACATGGTCTTCCGGGCGAAGAAGTAGCGGAAGTTGATGCCGAGGTCCACCCACTGGTTCAGGCCCTGTTCGAAGGGCAATTCAATGCCCAGGCCGACGGAGACGCCGTTGCCTTCCACGGTGCCGCGGTTGGCGGCCTCCATGGAGCCCGGACCGCCGCCGGTGATGACGGCCACGCCCGCGGCTGCCAGCTTCCGGCCTACTTCCATACCCATTTCGTAGTACGGGCTGCCAGGTTTCGTGCGCGCGGAGCCGAAAACACTGACGGCAGGCCCCAGATCGGCAAGCGCGCCGAACCCCTCGACGAACTCGCTCTGGATCCGGAGGACACGCCAGGGGTCTGAATGGACGAACTGTCCTGCGCCTTTGGTATCAAGCAGATGCTGGTCGGACATTTCCACAGCCGCCTGCTTGCGGCGGAGTTCAAGGGGCCCCTTACGGCGCGGCTGGGAAGTTTTGGCCGGATCTGCGTTGATGCTCATCCCCCAAGGCTAATGCCAAGGCCAGCGTGCCTGTGGCAGGTATCTCTTGAATCACGATCCGCGCGAACTTGGCGTGATTGACCTCATAACCAGCCAATGTTCGCTAGATTCTTCTATATGACTACTCATGTGCCCGGCGATGCGCTCGTCTCCCTGAATGGTGTAAATAAGCATTACGGTCAGTTGCACGTTTTGAAGGACATCAATCTCCACGTCCGCAAGGGCGAAGTGGTGGTGGTCATTGGCCCGTCAGGCTCAGGAAAGTCCACGTTGTGCCGTGCCATCAACCGTCTGGAAACCATCGAAGGCGGCACCATCAGCATTGATGGAAAGGTGTTGCCGGAGGAAGGGAAAGAGCTGGCCCAGCTCCGCGCCGACGTCGGCATGGTCTTTCAGTCGTTCAACCTCTTCGCGCACAAGACCATCCTTGAGAACGTGACGCTTGGTCCCATCAAAGTCAAAGGCGTTGCCAAGGCCCAGGCCGACAAGGAAGCCATGGCATTGCTGGAGCGCGTGGGCGTGGGTCACCAAGCCCCCAAACTCCCGGCGCAACTCTCAGGCGGCCAGCAGCAGCGCGTGGCCATCGCCCGCGCCCTGGCGATGAAACCAAAGGTCATGCTCTTTGATGAGCCCACCTCTGCGCTGGACCCCGAGATGATCAACGAGGTCCTCGACGTCATGATCCAGCTGGCCAAGGAAGGCATGACCATGGTTGTGGTCACCCACGAAATGGGCTTCGCCCGGAAAGCCGCCGACCGTGTGGTTTTCATGGCGGATGGCCAGATCGTGGAGGATACCAAGCCGGAAGAATTCTTCACCAATCCGAAGAGTGACCGCGCGAAGGACTTCCTGTCCAAGCTGCTTACCCACTGATTTTCCATCAACGAACACACACTCCAGTTCGCACCCAGGCCGTGACCCACGGCCGATCAATGAAAGGAATGTCATGAAGGCATTTATGACCCGCCGGAAGTCGTTCTTCGTGGCGGCTACTGCTGCCCTGGCGTTGTCCCTGAGCGCATGTGGCGGCACCACGCCCGGCACCACCAGCGATCCCACTGTTGCCGACAAGCCGACGTTTGCCGCCGGCACCACCATGGCCAAGCTGTCCGCCGCAGGCACCATCAAGATCGGCACCAAGTACGACCAGCCGCTCTTCGGCCAGGTGGGCCTGGACGGCAAGCCGGTGGGCTTCGACGTCGAGATGGGCAAGCTGATCGCAGCCAAGCTGGGCATCGCTGCGGACAAGATCGAATGGTCAGAGACTGTCTCAGCCAACCGCGAACCCTTCATCGAGCAGGGCAAGGTGGATCTTGTTATTGCCACGTACACCATCAATGACAAGCGCAAGCAGGTTGTCAGCTTCGCGGGCCCGTACTACGAGGCCGGCCAGGCGCTGATGGTGAACAAGGACAACACGTCCATCACCAAGCCTGAGGACGTCGCGGGCAAGAAGGTTTGCTCCGTGACCGGTTCCACCCCGGCCGCGACAATCGTGGACAAGTACAAGGCCGAGCTCGTGCCGGCAGCCACTTACTCCGCTTGCCTTGAGCCGCTGCGCAACAAGCAGGTCGAAGCGATCACCACGGACAACGTGATCCTGGCCGGCTTTGTGGACAAGGAACCGGATGCCTTCAAGCTGGCGTCGGATCAAACCTTCACCAAAGAGCCGTACGGCATTGGCCTGAAGAAGGACGACACCGAGTTCCGCAACTGGATCAATGACCAGCTCGAGGCGTTTGGCAAGGACGGGTCCTACAAGAAGGCCTGGGAAGCAACTGCAGGTTCGGTCATCAAGACCGCCCCTGAACTTCCCGCCATCAAGCGCTACTAGGTAGCCACGGCGGCTTCCGGGGAATTCGTTGACCGCGTTCCCCGGAAGCCGCCGGCCTGCTTTTTGACCCCCTACGCCCAGAGCCGAAGGATCCTATGGAAGTCATCATTGAAAACCTGCCCCTTTATTGGGAAGGCCTTCTCCGCACCCTTTTCCTGTCCGTCGTCTCCGGGATCATCGCCCTTATCCTCGGAACACTCCTGGCGGCAGCCCGCGTTTCCCCCGTTGCGGCCCTCCGGGGATTCAGCACCGTCTACGTGGAAATTCTCCGGAACACTCCACTGACCATTGCTTTCTTCTTCGCGGCGATCGTCCTGCCCCGCCTCGGCGTGACCTTCCAGCAGTTCGAGGTCGCAGCGATCATCGCCCTCAGCGCCTACACAGCGGCTTTCATCGCTGAAGCCGTCCGCTCAGGCGTTAACAGCGTCCCGCTCGGCCAGGCTGAGGCCGCGCGCAGCATCGGCATGAACTTCGGCCAGGTCCTGAATCTCATCATCCTGCCGCAGGCGCTTCGGACCGTGATCCCGCCGCTGATCAACATCCTGATTGCCCTCGTCAAGAACTCCTCCGTCGCCGGCGCGTTCTTTGTCCTGGAACTGTTCGGCTACGGCCGCCAGATGGCCAACGCCAACGGTGACCAGGTCATGGCAGTACTGCTCGGCGTAGCGTTCTTCTATCTGCTCCTCACCATTCCGCTGGGCATCCTTGCCAGCACGGTGGAACGAAAGGTGGCGATTGCCCGATGACTTCAGTCCTCTACGACGTTCCCGGCCCCAAAGCGCGCCGGGTATCGCTGATTGGTTCCGTGGTTGGAACCGTGCTGATCCTGGGACTTCTGGCATGGATTGGCATGACCCTCGCCCAGCAGGGCATTTTTGAAGGTCGCCGCTGGGCGATCTTCACCCGGGGCGATGTCTGGACGCTGCTCGGCAATGGCCTCGGCGCCACGCTCAGCGCCGCCGCCCTCGCGGCAGTGATCGCGTTCCCGCTTGGCCTGATGTTCTGCCTGCTGCGCATCTCCCTGGTCGCCTGGATCCGGATTCCCGCCCGCGTGGTCCTGGAATTCCTCCGCGGCATGCCGGTTGTCCTGATGATGCTCTTCGTTCTGCTGGTGTTCGGGACGAGTTCCTTCGTCGCAGTAGTGGCCGGGCTCGTCCTCTACAACACCGCTATCTTCGCGGAGATCATCCGGGCCGGCATCCAATCACTGCCGAAGGGACAGCGGGAGGCGGGCCTGACCATCGGCCTGACCAGCTTCCAGTCCCGGATGCTCATCGAGCTGCCGCAGGCTGTCCGCCGCATGATGCCGTCGCTGGTTGCCCAACTCGTGGTACTCCTGAAGGACACCTCCCTGGGCTACATCGTGGCGTACGGCGAACTTCTGCGCGCAGTGCAGGTCATGGCGGACTTCCTGGGCAATGCGTTCCTGTTCCCCATCTTCTTTGTAGCTGCCGCCATCTACATTGTGATCAACATCTGCGTTTCCCGGCTCGCAATCTGGATCGAGCGCCGGGGTTCCACGAAGACGGCAGGCGGTGTTGCGCCGGCGCCAACCGCAGTGGTCGCACCGGAACTACCGGACGTAACGGAACGCAAATAGCAGCACGCGCGCACACGCAAAAGGTCCGGAACCCTTCAGGGGTTCCGGACCTTTTGTGTGGAGCCTGTTGTTGGTGCTTTTGCCTTTCGGGGGAGCTACGCCGCGAGCCAACTCCTGAGTGCCCGCAGGCATTCACGGATGGCGTCGGCGTCGACGTGCTCGTTGTCCTTGTGGGCCAGCAGCGGATCGCCGGGGCCGAAGTTCACTGCCGGGATCCCCAGTTCGCTGAAACGCGCCACGTCGGTCCAGCCGTATTTCGGTTTCGGCTCGGCTCCGACGGCGGCCACGAAAGACGCGGCGGCAGGGTGGTTCAATCCGGGCCGGGCGCCGGCGGCGGCGTCCGTGCGGACCACGGCGAAGCCCGCCAAAAGATCGCGCACATGCGCCTCCGCCTGGTCCGGGGTCTTGTCCGGGGCGAAGCGGTAGTTGATTTCCACGATGCAGCGGTCCGGGATGACGTTGCCGGCCGTGCCGCCGTTGATCTTCACGGCGTTGAGGCTCTCGCGGTAGTCCAGGCCGTCCACGTTGATGGTCCGCGGCTCGTAGGCGGCCAGCCGGGCCAGGATGGGTGCCGCTGCGTGGATGGCATTGCTGCCCATCCACGCACGGGCAGAGTGTGCTGCCTCGCCCACCGTGGTGGCCTCAAAACGGCTGGTGCCGTTGCAGCCACCCTCGACGGTGCCATGGGTCGGCTCCAGGAGGATGGCAAAATCGCCGCCCAGGAGGCTGCCGTAGTTGCGGACCAGGCGGCCCAGTCCGCTCTTGACCGCTTCCACTTCCTCGTGGTCGTAGAACACGAACGTGACGTCCCGCTTGGGCGCCGCGCCGCCGTCGAACATTGTGGCCGCCAGCGCGAGCTGCACGGCGACGCCGCCCTTCATGTCCGTGGCTCCTCGTCCGTAGAGCACGCCCTCCCCCGGGATGCCCGAATCCCACGTGGACGGCACGGTACCGCGCACGCCTTCAGTAACCGGCAACGGCACGGTATCCAGATGTCCGGCGAGGATGACGCGTTCCGCCCTGCCCAGTTCCGTGCGCGCGATGATGGCGTCACCGTCGCGGACCACCAGGAGTTCCGGGATGGCCCGCAGCGCCACTTCGACAGCGTCAGCCAGTTCCGTCTCATTCCCGGACACACTGTTAATGTCCATCAGGGCGGCCGTCAGCACGGAGACGTCCTGGCGGAGGTCCAAAGGCACGGTGGTCGATTCAGGGGCGGTTTCGGCAGTCACGTTGCCAGTCTAGTTCGAACCCGGCGCCCTCCTCTCGGTACACTGGGGCCATGACTGAGACCGCTACCTCCGCCGCGCCCAAAGACCAGAACGCAACTTCCGAAGCCCGCTCCGCCTACGGCTTCGGGTTGGCAACCATCGCAAGTGCCACGGGCGAGGATAATGCCGAAGCCACCGTCCTGGACGTCTGGTTCCCGGCGCCCGCGCTGGGCATCGCGGCCGATAACCTGCGTGCCGTGGAGAATGCGGACGAAACCCTGGTCCAGCTCGCCGAGAGCGGCACCGACGCTGACCGCGGGACCGAGCAGAAGGTGGTATTCGTCCAGATCAACCTTGACGAAGCTCCGGCTGACACCGCCGACGCGTACCTCCGGCTGCACCTGCTCTCCCACCGGCTGGTCCGGCCCAACACGATCAACCTGGACGGCATCTTCGGCAAGCTCCCCAACGTGGTGTGGACCAACTTCGGCCCCGCCGCGGTGGAAGGCTTCGAACTGACCCGCGCCAAGCTTCGCCGCCGTGGTGCCGTCACCGTCTACGGGGTGGATAAGTTCCCCCGCATGGTGGACTACGTGGTGCCCGCCGGCGTCCGGATCGCCGACGCCGACCGTGTCCGCCTCGGTGCCCACCTCGCCGAAGGGACCACTGTGATGCACGAAGGCTTTGTGAACTTCAACGCCGGCACTCTGGGCGCCTCCATGGTGGAAGGCCGCATCTCGGCCGGCGTAGTCGCCGGCGACGGCAGCGACGTGGGAGGCGGCGCGTCGATTATGGGCACCCTCTCCGGAGGCGGCAAGGAAAGGATCGTCATCGGTGAGCGCGTCCTGCTGGGCGCCAACTCCGGCGTCGGCATCAGCATCGGCGATGACTCCGTGGTGGAGGCAGGCCTTTACGTCACGGCTGGAACCCGCGTGCTCGTTCCGGGGCCCAAGGACGAGAATGGCGAGGACACCGCCAGGATCGTGAAGGCTGCAGAGCTGTCCGGCGTCCCCAACCTCCTGTTCCGGCGCAACTCCACCACCGGCGCCGTCGAGGCGCTGCCGCGCAAGGGCCAGACGGTGGAACTCAACGACGCCCTCCACGCCAACTGACCCGTCCGTGGCACGTGGACGCAGTTTCGTTCGCCCCACCGTGCTGTTGCTTACCCTGGCGCTGGCGGGCGCCGCCATCTACACCGCGGTCTCCTTCCTGCAGCGCTCCGAAACCCTGGTCTCGGAGCGCTGCAGGGCCGACGTCGGGACCCAGAGCGCTGAGCTGGCAACGGATCAGGCGGTTAATGCCTCACTAATTACAGCGGTTGCCGTGCAGCGCGGGCTGCCTCCCCGGGCAGCCAGCATCGCCCTTGCCACCGCCATGCAGGAATCCAAGCTGCGCAACATCGCACACGGCGACCAGGCCGGCCCGGACTCCCGCGGACTCTTCCAGCAACGTCCCTCGCAGGGGTGGGGAACCGAGGCCGAGGTCATGGACCCGTATTATGCTGCCAATGCCTTTTACGATGCCCTGGTCAAGATTCCCGGCTATGAGTCCCTGGAAATCACCGACGCCGCCCAGCGCGTCCAGCGTTCGGCCTACCCCCTCGCCTATGCCCAACACGAAGATATGGGCCGCTCCTTCGCCTCCGGCCTGACCGGCCAGACGCCCGCCTCCGTGCTGTGCACTTTGCGCGCCCCGCAGGAACCGGGCATCCCCGCCGCCGTCGAGACCGAACTCGCCCAGGCGTACGGGCCGCTCGCCATCACCACGGAAACTGAATCCCTCGTGGTGGTAGCTGACGGCAGCCAGGCATGGTCCGTGGCGCAGTGGGCAGTTGCCAACGCCAAGGGCCTGGCCGTGACGCGCGTGGATATTGCCGGCCGGAGCTGGGACCGTGAGGCTCAGGGCGGCTGGCAGGAATCCGACGCGCCCGCCGGCCAGGTCCGCATCACTGTGGCACCGCCCAGCACCGGCAGCTGACGGCCCTGGTACTGATGCCGCCTGCTGATGGCCCGGGTGCTGACCGCCCCGCCTCAGACCAGGATGTCCACCACGGGCTGGACGTAGCTGCGGAAGAGCTCCGGCGCGGACATGAGGTTATGGCTCATGATGATCTTGTCCGGCTCCACATACCACGCCCGCTGTTCGTTCAGAGGCAGTTCGATGATGGTCAGGGTGAAGTCCCGTGACCCCCGGCCGACCTCCAGCAGGCGGTCATCCACCATGTCGCCCAACAGCTGGTCCGAAGCGCTGGCCACCCGTTCGGCTTCCAGTCTGACGTACTCACTGCGGCGCTCCCGTGCCCAGGTCAGGGCTGACCCGAAATGCGCCTGCAGGACACGCTGGAGGGCCGGGGAGTTCCCGAATTCCCCAAAATCCGGCGGGGACAGCTCCGGTGACGTCTGGGGGTGTGCCTTCAGCAGCTGCTCCCACCAGGCTTCCCATTCGGTCTTGAGCGCGCTCAGCCCGCCGACGTCGGAAGTGAGATGCGAGTGGTCGGCATGTCGGATCTTCGGCGCGGCATGCGACAACGCAGGGTGGCCGGCGCCGTCGAGTCCTGCCGCATCACGGACGAAGAGCGCGATCATCAGAGGCCCAGACGTATCCGTGGTGATCTGCCAGCCGGAACCACCTGTGTGATGCATCCCTACTCCTCCTGTGGCCTGCCTGTACCGGCCTGACCAGCCGGTTCCGCTCCCCCGGCTCCCAGTCTATTCCCGTTGCCACCGGACGGTAATGTCAGGCGGCCAGGCTCTTCAGGTGCCGGTCCAGGACGTCGTGGCACATCTGTGCCGTCATCCAGGCGGGCTGCAGGAGGGCGTGCATGCACAGCCCGTCCAGCGTAGCCAACAGCCTCTCCGCCTCGACGGCCAGCGACTGCTGCCCATCGCCGTCGTCCGGTACCAGGGCGGTGATGACCTGCCCGACGACGGCGGCCACCTCCCGGTGGCTCCGATCGGCCTCGGCCGCGAGGAAGGGACGGATCCTGGCCGCGTTCTTGAAGGCCATCCACACACAGGCGTCCACGGCCCGTTCCTCGTCGAGCGGCAGAAATTCACTCAACAGGGTTAAGACCGCGTCACGATGCGGGCCGGTCCCGGGTTTAGTGGCGGCCATAGCCGGCAATGCCGCGGTGAGCCGGCCCGTGATCCGGTCCACAACGGCAGCAAAGGAATGGCTGAGCAGTTCTTCACTGCCGGCGAAGTAGTGCCGGACGGAGCCCACGGCGAGGCCTGCTTCGTCCGCCACCTCCCGCAGTGACGCCCGCTCGAGGCCGTCGACGGCGATGATCCTGAAGACCGCTTCAACGATCTCTGCGCGCCGGGCTTCGGCATCAACAATTTTAGGCACCTCTATTATTTAGCACACCCGTGCTTAAATCCACGCATCCGCGGAATTGGGATAGCGTGGGGGCATGAAAATTCTGGTCACAGGTGGCACCGGGTACATCGGTTCGCACACAGTCTTGTCCCTGCAGGAAGCCGGCCACGATGTGGTGGTGATCGATAACCTGGTGAACTCCAGCGAGGAGTCACTGCGCCGGGTAGCCGAACTCAGCGGCAAGACCGCCGAATTCCACAACGTAGACCTGGTGGACGAAGCCGCAGTGGAAGGCGTCTTTGCCGCCCACACGATCGACGCAGTGATCCACTTTGCCGGGCTAAAGGCGGTTGGTGAGTCGGTCCGCGAACCGCTCAAGTACTACTACAACAACCTCGTGGGCACGCTGAACCTGATCCGGGTGATGGACCGCCACGACGTCCGCTCCATCGTCTTCAGCTCCTCCGCCACCGTGTACGGCGAGCACAATCCCATCCCCTATGTGGAAAAGATGGAGATTGGCGCCAACAACCCCTACGGCCGCACCAAGGAACAGATCGAGGACATCCTCGCCGATCTGGGCGCCGCTGACACGCGTTGGCACATTGCCCTGCTGCGCTACTTCAACCCGGTGGGCGCACACCCGTCCGGCCGCATCGGCGAGGACCCGCAGGGCATCCCCAATAACCTGGTGCCCTTCATCGCCCAAGTGGCCGTGGGACGCCGCGACAAGCTCATGGTGTTCGGCGGGGACTACGACACCCCTGACGGCACCTGCCTGCGGGACTACATCCACGTCGTCGACCTCGCCGAAGGCCACGTGGCAGCCCTCAACCACGTGGCGGACCGCTCAGGCGTCTACCGCTGGAACCTTGGCTCCGGGAAGGGCTCCTCCGTGCTGGAGGTCCTGCGGTCCTTCGAGAAGGCCGTGGGCCAGCCCATCCCCTACGAGATCACCGGACGCCGCGCGGGAGACCTCCCGGCCTTCTGGGCCGACGCCACCTCCGCCCTGGCCGACCTGAGCTGGTCCACCACGAAGACCGTGGACCAGATGTGCGAGGACCACTGGCGCTGGCAGAAGAACAACCCCCTGGGTTACAGCTCCTAGAATCGATTGCTCCGTAACTGCCCTTTAGGACGCTCAAAACGGCCGTTACGGAGCAATCGATGAAACCACAACGGCCGCCCACCTTTGGAAGGTGGGCGGCCGCCGTCGTTAATTAGTCAGTTCCGGCGTCAGCGGACCGGGTAATCGCGCTCGGGTTCGCCGATGTACAGCTGGCGCGGGCGGCCGATCTTGGTGTTGGGGTCGCTGATCATTTCACGCCACTGGGCGATCCAGCCCGGCAGGCGGCCGATCGCGAACAGCACGGTGAACATCTTCTCCGGGAAGCCCATGGCCTTGTAGATCAGGCCGGTGTAGAAGTCCACGTTCGGGTAGAGCTTGCGCTGGATGAAGTAGTCATCGTTCAGCGCCTTCTCTTCCAGGCGCATGGCGATCTCGAGCAGCTCGTCGTTGCCGCCGAGCTTGCTCAGGATCTCGTGGGCCGTGGCCTTGACGATCTTGGCGCGCGGATCGTAGTTCTTGTAGACGCGGTGTCCGAAGCCCATGAGGCGGACGCCGTCTTCCTTGTTCTTGACCTTCTCCATGTAGTCCTCGGGCTTGGTGCCGTCGGCCTGGATCTGGCGGAGCATCTTCAGCACTGCCTCGTTGGCGCCGCCGTGGGCGGGACCGAAGAGGGCGTTGATGCCGGCTGACACCGAGGCGAAGAGGTTGGCGTTAGAGGAGCCCACCAGGCGCACGGTGGACGTGGAACAGTTCTGCTCGTGGTCCGCGTGCAGGATCAGGAGGAGATCCAGTGCCTTGGCGATGACCGGGTCAACCTCATACTGTTCGGCGGGGAGGCCGAAGCTCAGGCGCATGAAGTTCTCCACGAGGTTGTGGGAGTTGTCCGGGTACAGCATCGGCTGGCCAATGGACTTCTTGTGCGCGTAGGCGGCGATGACCGGCATCTTGGCCATCAGGCGGATGGTGGAGACCTCCACCTGCTCGGCGTTGAATGGGTCCAGGGAGTCCTGGTAGAAGGTGGACAGCGCCGAGACAGCCGAGGACAGCACGGGCATCGGGTGCGCGTCGCGCGGGAAGCCGCTGAAGAAGCCCTTGAGCTCTTCGTGCAGGAGGGTGTGGCGGCGGATCTTCTGGTCGAACTCTTCCAGTTCCGTCGGGCTGGGCAGGTTGCCGTAGATCAGCAGGTAGGACACCTCAAGGAAGCTGGAGTGCTGTGCCAGCTGCTCGATGGGGTACCCGCGGTAACGCAGGATGCCCGCATCACCGTCGATGTAGGTGATAGCGGACGTGGTTGCTGCGGTGTTCATGAAGCCGGGGTCAAAGGTGACTGCGCCCGTCTGCTTGAGCAGCTTGGAAACGTCGTAGCCTTCGTTTCCTTCAACAACCTGGATGCGCGGGAGCTTGAGCTCGCCTCCTGCATGGTGCAGGGTTGCGCTGTTGGTCTCAGTCATGGAGTCCCCTTCATGAGGCGCGTGGGCCTCTGTCGAAAGCTTGATCCAACATCCGGTGAGCCGTGGCAGTGACCCTGTTCATCCAGGAATCCAACACCCGGGCTGCCTTCTTGTAGAAAGCCACCATTGATAGTCACTTAAAAAGTACCGCCCGATTGCGGGTGTCACTAATCGGAGGCGTGCGAAACCCCCGTAAAATGCCGCCTTTGTGGTGCGAGTCACATGATTGTTACGGCGTCGTGGCCAGTCTGGCCACTGCGGCGTCAACCCGTTCATCAGTGCCCGTCAATGCGACACGCACAAACCCGTTGCCGGCTTCGCCGTAAAAGACGCCTGGCCCCACCACGATGCCTCGCTCAGCAAGCCGGGCCACGGTGTCCCAGGTGCTCTCGCCGGCGGTGGACCAAAGGTACAGTCCGGCGTCGGAATCCTTAATCTCCAGCCCGAAGCCCTGCAAAGCCGACAACAGTCGCTCCCGGCGTCCGCGGTAGAGGTCCTTCTGGGCCTGGACATGGGTGTCGTCGCCCAACGCAACCCGCATTGCTTCCTGCACCGGGTAGGGGACGATCATGCCGGCATGCTTGCGGCTGTTGACGAGGTTGGCCATGATGGCCGGGTCACCGGCCACAAACGCTGCGCGGTAACCTGCCACGTTGGACTGCTTGCTCAGCGAGTACACGGCCAGAAGGCCCTCGTGGGACCCGCCGGAAACGCGCGGATCCAGGATGCTGGGCACGGGCTCGCCGCCGCGCTGTGCGTCCCACGCGCCCCACCCGAGTTCGGCGTAGCACTCGTCCGAGGCCACCACGGCGCCCAGTTCGCGGGCCTGCGCCACAATCGCTTTGAGGGACTCAACATCCCTGACGCTTCCGGTGGGGTTGCCCGGGGAGTTTACCCAGATCAGCCGCACGCGTGCGCGGGTGGCATCGTCCAACTCGTCGAGGTGGTCGGTAGCGACGGAGGTGGCGCCGGCGAAAGTAGCCCCGATGTCATAGGTGGGGTAGGCAACCTTGGGGCGGACGACGACGTCGCCCGGCTTCAGCCCGAGCAGGAGCGGCAGCCACGCCACCAGTTCCTTGGAGCCGACGGTGGGCATAATGTTCTTAGGGTCCAGGCCGGGGACGCCGCGGCGCCGCTCGAACCACGCCGCAATGGCTTCCCGCAACGGAACGGTGCCGTGGACCGTGGGGTATCCCGGGGCGTCCGCGGCGGCCCTGAGGGCATCCTGGATTAAAGCGGGAGTGGGGTCGACTGGCGTGCCGATCGACAGGTTCACGGCCCCGCCAGGGTGCTCAGAGGCTTTGGCCAGGTACGGTGCCATGGCCTCCCACGGGTAGTCGGGCAGGCTCAGGCCAAAGCTTTTCACGGCAGCGGTCAACGCGATGCCCGGCTCAGTGGTCTTGGTTCTGCAGCGGCAGGGCGGCGATCATCGGGTGATCCTTGCCCGTGTTGCCCACCTTAGCGGCGCCACCGGGCGAGCCCAGGTCATCGAAGAATTCGACGTTGGCCTTGTAGTAGTCGGCCCACTCTTCGGGGGTGTCATCCTCGTAGTAGATGGCTTCCACCGGGCATACCGGCTCGCAGGCACCACAGTCGACACACTCATCGGGGTGGATGTACAAGGAACGCTCACCCTCATAGATGCAGTCAACGGGGCATTCCTCGATACATGCCTTGTCCTTGACATCTACACACGGCTGCGCGATTACGTACGTCACGTCCCTTGCCTCTCCACGATATTTCCCGGCAGTGGCCGGCACTTGAATCCGGCACCGGCCGGACTATTGACTTCTGAGCCTATTATCTCCCAGCCCGTCCACGCGAACCTAGCCGGCCGCCTTAGTATGAACTGGTGAGTCTCGCCCAGCCTACGCCCCGAGAGTTTCTGGCCACCGCCGCGCCCGGAACACGGGTTGTAGTGCGTTACCGGATCGACGGCGGCCTGACGGACGCCGTCGGGCATCTGGTGGCCACTGACGACGGCGGCTGCACGGTCCGCACGCGGAAGGCCGACGTCGTGATCCCGTTGGACCTGGTGGTGGCCGCCAAGGAAGTGCCGCCGGCGCCGGAGCGGCGCCTAGCCCGCGTCCGCAACTGACGCTTTCCTGACACAAAAGAAACTGCCGGCACGACGGCGGGTTCCCGCCCGCCGTACCGGCAGCTTCAGTGACGTGCTATTTGGGACTAGGCCTTGGCGCGTGCCCGGGTGGACTTGGCGCGCTGGTTGACGTCCAGGATGAGCTTCCGGATGCGGATGGACTCCGGGGTGACCTCGACGCACTCGTCTTCGCGGGCGAATTCGAGGGACTCTTCGAGGGTCAGGTCGCGCGGCGGCGTCAGGTTCTCGAAGGTGTCCGAGGAAGCGGCACGCATGTTGGTGAGCTTCTTTTCCTTGGTGATGTTGACATCCATGTCGTCGGCGCGGGAGTTCTCGCCGACGATCTGGCCTTCGTAAACCTCGGAGGTGGGGCGTACGAAGAAGGAGCCACGTTCCTGCAGGTTGATCATGGCGAACGGCGTCACAACTCCGGCGCGGTCGGCCACCATCGAACCGTTGGTGCGGTACTCGATCGGGCCGGCCCAGGGCTCGTAGCCCTCGGAGATGGAGGCTGCGATGCCGGCGCCGCGGGTGTCCGTGAGGAACTTGGTGCGGAACCCGATCAGGCCACGGGCCGGAACGATGAATTCCATGCGGCACCAGCCGGTGCCGTGGTTCGCCATGTTGGTCATGCGTCCCTTGCGGGCGGCCATCAGCTGGGTGACGGCGCCGAGGTACTCTTCCGGCACGTCGATGGTCATGTGTTCCATCGGCTCGTGGATCTTGCCGTCGACGGTCCGGGTAACAACCTGCGGCTTTCCGACAGTCAGTTCGAAGCCTTCACGGCGCATCTGCTCGACCAGAATGGCCAGCGCGAGCTCGCCACGGCCCTGGACTTCCCAGGCGTCGGGACGCTCGGTGGGCAGAACCTTGATGGAGACGTTACCGATCAGTTCCTTGTCCAGGCGGTCCTTAACCTGGCGGGCCGTGACCTTGGCGCCCTTGACCCGGCCGGCCAGCGGCGAGGTGTTGATACCGATGGTCATGGAGATTGCGGGATCGTCGACGGTGATCAGCGGCAGCGGCTGCGGGTTGTCGACATCGGTCAGGGTCTCACCAATGGTGATTTCCTCGATGCCGGCGACGGCGACGATTTCGCCCGGGCCTGCAGACTCGGTGGGAACACGGTCCAGTGCCTTGGTGGCCAGCAGTTCGGTGATCTTGACGTTCTTGAGCTCGCCGTTGGCGCGGGCCCAGGCAACGGTCTGGCCCTTGCGCAGGGTGCCGTTGTAGATGCGCAGCAGGGCAAGACGGCCCAGGAACGGGGAGGCGTCCAGGTTGGTAACGTGTGCCTGGAGCACGCCGTTCGGGTTGTATGTCGGAGCGGGGATGTGCTCGATGATGGTCTTGAACAGCGGCTCAAGGTCCTCGTTGTCCGGAGCGGAGCCGTCGGCGGGCTGGTCCAGGGAGGCGCGGCCTACCTTCGCTGCTGCGTAGACGACCGGTACTTCAAGGATCTTGTCCAGGTCCAGGTCCGGAACTTCGTCGGCGAGGTCCGAGGCGAGGCCCAGGAGGAGGTCCATCGACTCGTGGACAACTTCCTCGATGCGGGCGTCGGGGCGGTCCGTCTTGTTGACGAGGAGGATAACCGGCAGGTGCGCGGCCAGGGCCTTGCGCAGCACGAAGCGGGTCTGGGGCAGCGGACCCTCGGAAGCGTCAACGAGGAGTACAACGCCGTCTACCATGGACAGGCCGCGCTCTACTTCGCCGCCGAAGTCGGCGTGGCCGGGGGTGTCGATGACGTTGATGGTGATGGTTTCACCGTTGGAGGACGGTCCGTTGTAGGCCACGGTGGTGTTCTTGGCCAGGATGGTGATGCCCTTTTCGCGTTCCAGGTCACCGGAGTCCATGACGCGGTCTTCGAGGTGGTTGTGTTCGGCAAAGGAGTTGGTCTGCTTGAGCATGGCGTCGACCAGAGTGGTCTTGCCGTGGTCAACGTGGGCCACGATCGCGACGTTGCGGAGGTCACTGCGCGATGCAGTGGCTACCGCGGTGTTGGTGGTGGTTTCAGACATGCGTGATTGCTCGATTCAGTGGTGAAGTCAGCTGTTGTATCGCGACATTTCCAACCGGAACGCACGACGGATTAGCCCAATAACACAGGGCTCCTTCCCTCATTCTAAACGCTGAGCCTATTGTTGGCCTAAAAATCTTGGACCGGCCCAGTCCGGCCGGCGGGTAATTTCGGCGCGCCGCGGCCCAAAGAGTGACCAAGCTCACTGGATTTTTATGACTTGATGCCCCATCATTGCTGTGATAACCACAGCAAGCCCGGAGAACCCCTGATGCGAAAAGCCTCGGCTCTGACCCGCTTTGTCGCATCTGGAATCGCGGTAGCCGCGCTCTTGGGCGGCTGCGGACAGACCCCAGCAGCCACACCGGGTTCCGGCGTGCCATCCCCGGCACAGGCGGCCGCGGCCGGCGCATACCAGGCCCGCGGCGGCGATCCGATCAGCCTGCCTGCCGGTTCTGTGTACCGCAACCCGGCCAGCGGGCGTGACGAGGTGGTAGTGCCCGACATGCGGCACACTGCCCTCCTCATCGGCGATTCCCAATCCGAACCTACTGACGGCTGGCCGCGTCTTGGCCTTGCGGCCGTTGGTTACAAGGTCCACTTCTGCGGGCTCGGCGGAACGGGATTCGTGGCGTCCAACGGCAATACGGGCAACTACGTCGACGCCTTGCAGCGCGGCGACTGGAAGCTGCCGTACGGGACGCCCGCGCTGATCGTCATCCAGGGCGGGGGCAACGACGCCGCGCGCGGCGCTACCGATGCCCAGATCGTGGCCAACGCCGACCGTCTGATCGGCGCACTCCGGGACCGCTATCCAGGCGCCAGGATGGCCATGATCGGCACCCTGGCCCGCGGCGCCAACTACGGCGGCGGGCGCAGGTCGCAGGTGGACGCGCTGCTGGGTACGGTGGCGGCCCGGCACGGCATACCTTTTGTGGGCGTGGGCGACTGGCTGTCGAAATACAACCTCGCGAAAAACCTGGCAGATGCCGTCCACATGGATGCCGCAGGCCGCAGGTCACTGGGCGGGCTGCTTGAAGCCAGACTTAGGCAGCTGGGGCTCGAAGGCTCACCGCTGGACGGCACAGCCCCGGTGGCAGCTGCCGCAGCCACCCCGGCGGACTGAACAGGCGCTTAGCCGACGAACAGACCCTTAAGAGAAGATGGAGCCGGTGCCCTGAAGGCACCGGCTCCATCCTTAACCCGGGATACTCCGGCCGGATCAGGCCACTTCGGGCGGAAGCATCAGCTTCGCACCGGGAATGGCGTTGAGCAGTGCCTTGGTGTATTCCTGCTGGGGCGACTCGAAGACATCGTCCGTGGAACCGGTCTCCACCAGCTTGCCCTTTTCCATCACGCACACGTGATCGGCAATCTGCCGGACCACCGCGAGGTCGTGAGTAATGAAGAGGTAAGTCAGACCGAGATTCGCCTGCAAGTCCGCGAGCAGGTTCAGCACCTGCGCCTGGACCAGCACATCCAGGGCTGACACTGCTTCGTCACAGATGATCACCTCCGGATCCAGTGCCAGAGCACGGGCAATGGCAACGCGCTGCCGCTGCCCGCCGGAGAGCTCGTTCGGGTACCGCTGCATGCTTGACTGCGGCAGCGCCACCTGGTCGAGAAGCTCGCGGACCTTCTTCTCCCGGCTCGCTTTGTCGCCGATCCTGTGGACGCGCAACGGCTCCTCGATGGTGCGGAAGATGTTGTACATCGGGTCCAAGGAGCCGTAGGGATCCTGGAAAATGGGCTGCACCCGCCGCCTGAACTTGAAGAGTTCCGACGATTTCAGCAGCGAGGAGTCGACGCCGTCGAAAAGGATCTTCCCGTCCGTAGGCTTTTCGAGCTGAAGCACCATTTTTGCCACGGTGGACTTGCCCGAGCCGGACTCCCCCACGATAGCGGTGGTGGTACCCCTTTTGACATCGAAGCTCACCCCGTCAACGGCCGCGAAGTCCGTCGTTTTCCCCAGCCCCTGGCGGAGCTTGTAGACCTTGCGCAGGTCCTGGATCTGCAGGACGTTGTCCGCGGCAGCTGCCTCCGCAGCAGGAGCCAGCAGGTCTGACGCTTCGAGACCCTGCTCCTTGGCGACCTGGATCCTTCGGCTCGCCAATGACGGCGCAGACTCAACCAGCCGCTTGGTATACGGGTGCTGGGGGTTCTGGAGCAACGCCAGCGAAGGACCAGCCTCCACCACCTGCCCCCGGTACATCACCACAACTTTGTCCGCCCGTTCTGCGGCCAGCCCCAGGTCATGGGTGATCAGCAGGACTGCTGTACCCAGGTCGGTGGTCATGGTGTCCAGATGATCCAGGATCTGCCGCTGGACCGTGACGTCCAGTGCCGACGTCGGCTCATCCGCGATCAGCAGGCGCGGCTGGCAGGACAGCCCGATGGCAATGAGGGCGCGCTGGCGCATACCCCCGGAAAACTCATGCGGATACTGCTTGGCGCGCCGGTGGGCATCCGGCAGTCCCGCCTCGGACAGCACTTGGGCGATATCATCCGGTCCACTGGGCCGGCCGTTGGCGCGGAGGGTTTCCTTGACCTGGTAGCCGATTTTCCAGACCGGGTTCAGGTTGGACATCGGGTCCTGCGGGACCATGCCGATCGTATTGCCCCGCAGCTCGATCATCCGCTGCTCCGTGGCGTGGGCAATGTCCTCGCCGTCGAGCAGGATCTGCCCGGCGGAAACGCGGCCGTTGTTGGGCAGCAGGCCGATGGCAGCGAGTGCCGTCGTCGACTTGCCCGAGCCCGACTCCCCCACGATAGCCACTGTTTCGCCCGGCATGATGGTGAGGTGCGCGTTGCGGACGGCCTGGACTTCACCGCTGCCGGTGGTGAACGTGATGGCCAGGTCGCGGATTTCCAGCAGCGGCTTCACTCCCGCATGCCCGGCCTCATCGATGTGGATTTCTGGAGTAGTCATCTCTTTCTCTCTCATCGCTGCCGGCTCTTGGGATCGAGGGCGTCACGTACCGCGTCGCCGAGCATAATGAAGCTCAGAACGGTAATGGACAGCGCCGCCGCCGGATAGAGCATGATTTCCGGCCTGGTTCGAATGGAAGCCTGTGCACCCGCGATGTCGTTGCCCCAGGACATGATGCTCTGCGGCAGGCCGATGCCCAGGAAGGACAGGGTGGCTTCCGCGACGATGAAGACGCCCAGTTCCAGGGTGGCCAGGACGATAATCGGGGCCAGGGCGTTAGGGAGGACGTGGCGGACCAGCGCCCCAAACTTCGAAACGCCCAGTGAGCGGGCGGCCGTCACAAAGTCGGCATTGCGCACTTCAATGACCGCGCCGCGCGTGATGCGTGCCATCTGCGGCCATGCCAGCAGCGAAATGACAAACACGACGCTCCAAACGCTCTTGTTTTCACGGAAAAAGGGCAACTGGGTGATCACCAGTGCACCAAGAATCAGGGGCAGCGCAAAGAAGATGTCGCCAAGGCGGGCAAGCACGGCATCGATCCAGCCGCCGTAGTAGCCCGCAAGGGCTCCAACGGTCACACCGATAACCAGGACGCAGAGCACGGAGAGCAGACCCACTGAAAGCGAAGCCTGGGTTCCGTGGACGACGCGGGAATAGATGTCGCAGCCCTGGAAGGTGAAGCCGAAGGGATGCCCGACCGTGGGCCCGCCTTCCGAGTTGGCCAGTACGCAGCCGTCGTTCGGAGCGACTGAGGAAAAAAGGCCCGGGAACAGCGCCACCACAGCAAGTGCCACGATGAGCAGCGCCGAAATAATGAACAGCGGGCGACGGCGAAGCTTGCGCCAGGCGTCCGACCAAAGACTCAGCGGCGCCTGGTCAGTCTTGACGGTGTCGGTTGCCAGCAACGGAGTTTCGTCGATGGGCGCCACAAAGTGGCTGTTATTACTGGTCATAACGGATCCTCGGGTCAAGCCAGGCATACAGGAGATCAACGAGCAGGTTGGCCACCACGAAGACCAGCACCAGGACGCTGACGATGGAGACGATAGTGGGGCCTTCGCTGCGCAGGACGGCCTGGTAGAGCTTGTTGCCGACTCCGGGGACGTTGAAGATGCCCTCGGTCACGATCGCACCGCCCATCAGGCCGCCAAGGTTTGCGCCCAGGTACGTCACCACCGGAATCAACGAGTTACGCAGGATGTGTGCAATGACCACCCGCGGCCGTGACAGGCCTTTCGCGGTGGCAGTTCGCACGTAGTCGGCATTCATGTTTTCGCTGACCGAGGCGCGGGTCAGGCGGAGAACATAGGCAAACGACACCAGGCCCAGGACCACTGCCGGAAGCAGCAGGCTGCCCCAATCGGCGTTGGCGCCTACGGTGGGTTTCGCCCACCCGAGTTGTACGCCAAAGACGAGCTGAAAAACGAAACCCAGAACGAACGTGGGGACAGCGATGACAACCAGCGAAACTACCAGGACGGTGGAGTCAAACCAGCCGCCACGGCGGAGACCGGCGAAGACGCCGAAGGCTACGCCGAAGATTGCCTGGATGGCCAGTGCTTCAACGGCGAGCATTGCCGTCACTGGGAAGACCCTCGCCAAGCTTGCCGCGATGGGCTGGCCGGTGAAGTCGTTGCCGAGGTTGAAGGTGAAGAGGTTCTGCAGGAAGAGTCCGTACTGGACCCAGAAAGGTTCGTCCAGGTGGTACTGGCTGCGCAGGGTGTCGATGACTGCCTGCGGGGGCTGGCGGTCTCCGAAGAGCGCCGCAATGGGATCGCCGGGAAGGGCGAAGACCATGTAATAAACCAAAAGAGTAGTGCCAATGAAGACGGGGATCACTTGGAGGAGTCGTCGCAGAATAAAGCGGACCACCGGATCACCAGCCTTCCGGATGCGAAGAGAGGTGTTTCATTTGTGCCTTCCTGCCGTGCAGGACAATGGGGGCCCGGCGTTGTGCCGGACCCCCATTCGCCTGGCGGCAAGTTAGATCCTGGAGACTACTTGGCCGTGATGTTGTAGTAGAGGATTCCGCCATTCCAGCCGGTTTCGGCCTTCACAACGTTTTCGCTCCACACGATCGGCTTTGCCTGGTCCCAGAGCGGCAGTCCGGGCAGGTCCTCGAAGAGGATCTCCTGGGCCTGGTTGAACTTGTCGTTCGCCGCATCGGTGGTCTTGGCGGCAAGTCCTTCCTGGAGCAGCTTGTCGAACTCGGGGTTCGAGTACTTCTCGTAGTTGGAGGATGCGCCCGTTGCCCAGACCGGTCCGAGGAAGTTGTAGAGCGACGGGTAGTCGCCCTGCCAGCCGGCGCGGCTCAGGCCCGGGAGGGACTGGGACTTGCGCAGGTTCAGTACTTCAGCGAACTTGGCGAAGGGCTGGATTTCGGCCTGGATGCCGAGGTTGTTCTTGAAGCCGTTGGCCACGGCGTCGATCCATTCCTTGTTGCCACCATCGGTGTTGGAGGCAATCTGCAGCGGCTTGGAGGCGTCGTACGGCTGGATCTTGTCAGCCTGGGCCCACAGGTCCTTGGCCTTGGCAGCATCGAACGTGAGAATTTCGCTGCCCTTAAGGCCTTCCTTGAAGCCATCGATGACCGGCGGGGCGAAGGCCTTGGCCGGGGTGCGGGTGCCGTTGAAGACCACCTTGGCGATCTCTTCGCGGTTGATGGCGTAGGACAGTGCCTGGCGGCGCAGCTTGCCGGCTTCACCCTGGAAGTTCGGGTTGTAACCCGGGATGTTCAGGGTGGAGTTGGTGGCCACGGCCTTGGTGGCGTTGCGGTCCTGGAAGTCCGTGACGTAGGTCTTCAGCGCGTTGGACGGCAGTACGTCGGTGACGTCCAGGTTGTTGCCCTGAAGGTCCGTGTATGCGGGGCCCGGATCGGTGTAGAACTTGAAGGTCACGCCGCCGTTCTTCGATTCGCGGGGACCGCTGTAGTCAGCGTTCTTGACGAGGGAGATCGACTGGTCATGTACCCAGGAACCGGTCTTTTCGAACTTGTACGGACCGTTGCCTACCGGGTTTTCGCCGAAGGTCTTCGGATCCGCCAGCGCTGCGGACGGCAGCGGGAAGAAGGCTGAGTAGCCAAGGCGGAGCGACCAGTCGGCTTCCGGCTGTGCCAGCTTCACCGTGAGGGTCGAATCGTCTGTAGCCGTCAGACCTGACATCGTTTCGGCGGTGGGCGCCGGCGTGGTGGTGGTCTTGCCATCAGCCGCTTTTTCGGTGGTCACGGCCGAGACATCTGCATAGCCCGCGATGGACTCGAAGAAGAATCCGTTGTTCTGCAGGTTCTTGGAGTTCGCGGCGAAGTTCCAGGAATCAACGAACGTCTTGGCGGTGATCGCTTCGCCGTTCGTGAACTTCTGGCCCTGCTTGACCTTGATGGTCCAGTTCTGGGCGTCAGGCGACTCAATGGACTCTGCAAGCGAGTTGACCGGCTTGCCGTCGGCGTCGTAGCTGCGAAGGCCTTCGAAGAGCAGCTCGACAACGCGGCCGCCGTAAACTTCGTTCGTATTTGCCGGTAGCAAGGCGTTCTGTGGTTCGTTGCTGTACGCGGTGATCACCTTGTTGGGATCGCCGGCCGACTGGCTGGCACCATCATTGCTGCCGCCTCCAGCGCCGCAGCCTGTCAGGGCAAGGGCAGCGATCGCCACCATGCCGAGTGCTTTGGAAGTGCGCGTGAAACGCATTCCGCCTCCTATGAGTTGTGGGAGATATTCAGGGGAAATCTTTTGCTCCCCGGCAGGCTCGTCACAGGTTCCCACTGTGACGTGGCCTACATATACGAGTAGCCTAACCGCACAAAGTCCAAATACTGGTACCCCGTTGCTAAACCGTAACCAGTTAACCGCCAATAACTAGCCGGTGCCCGGAAGTTGCGCAAGTCACATGTTACTCGTTGGTAGGAGATGCTGCGAATCGAGGACGGGGGCGGGCTCCCACAACGGCGACAAGCCCCCAGGAGGGCCTATTTAAGGCGCCACTCCCACACATTCCACCAGACGCCCAAGGGGCCGGAACTGGGCTTGATATCCGTCACGCGGCTGCTGAAAGCGACGGTTCCAGTGGTCTGGTACAGCGGCAGCCCGTAGGCGCTTTCCCACACGCGTTTGTCGATGTCAGCCAACAGTTCGTCCTGCTTTGCAAGGTCCGTAGTGCCGGACAGTTGCTCCATGGCTTTGTCCGCGTCGCCGTCGGAAAATCCGTTGAAGTTGCTGCCGCCACCGGTCTTAAAGATCTGCGGGACGCGGCTGACGCCGACCCCGGGTCCGATGGAACCGAGGATGGCGGCGTCGTAGCTGCCGCCGCCGAGCGCTTTCGCCCAGTCCGAACTGCCGAGGCCCACGTCTTCAACTGTGAATCCGGCGAGGCGGGCGGAGTCGCGGATCAGGGAGAAGGCCCGCACGCGGTTGGGGTTGTCCCTGTTGTACAGGATGCGGACCGTCGGGGCAGCATCCCGCAATTGCGACTTCGCGCCTTGGATGTCCACGTCCGAGTATTCGGCCGAACCGTTGTTCTTCACGGCGTCCGGATACTTCGGATGGGGTGGCAGGAAGACGTGCGAGTCCAGCGGTTTCGCGTCGGCGACAAATCCGCCCACCACGTCATCCACGATCTGCTGGCGCGGAACGGTCTTCAGAAACGCCTCCCGGACATCCCTGTCCGCGAACGGTCCCGAAAAGTTGAGATCGAGGTGGTCGTAGCCGGACTGGCTGTAGCGCTGGACGGTATTGCCCTGCTCCACCAGTCCGTCGAAGAGGCTTTCCGTGCCGGCAGAGGGCTGCGGGGCGATGATGTCCGCCTGGCCGTTCCTGAGGGCGGCGATGGCGGTAGCGGCGGCACCGGTGAACCGCACAGTGATGTCATCCAGGTAGGGCTCGGGCCCCCAGACATAGTCCCTGTTCCGGACCAGCCGGATCGAGGCGTCCGGGACGATGTCCCTGACAATGTAGGGGCCGCTTGAAAGGTACAACGCAGGATCGTCAGGAAGCGACTTGGCGTCGAAGCCGGAGTTCCAGAAGTCGCTGACCCGCTTCAGCGGGGCGTTGGCCGAGGGCTGTTCGGTGTCGCCCCGGGGCGAGTCCCTGATCAGATCAACAAGATCGCCTTCGTCATTGAGGCCGCTTTTAGCGGCGACAACATGGGCGGGGAGCCCGACGTCGTACGCTACTTCCCAATCAGCGTACGGCGAGGCGTATTCCAGCGTGATGGAACGCCCGTCACTGCCGATCTCCGGGAGTGCGGTGGCTGCCAGGCCGCTCTTGTCAGCTGCAGCCGAAAAGTACGTAGTCCCGGTCCCCGCCTGGGGTTCCGCGTCGTCGAAGTAGCCCGAGCCGGCGGCCCAGGACAGCAGGAGGTCGCCGGCGTCGATGGCTTCACCGTCGGACCATTTCACACCCTCACTGACGGTGTACTTCACCTTCAGCGGCTTGTCGGAGATTTTCTCGATCCGGCCGAATTTCTCGTTCCGGACCACCTTTTCGGTGTCATCCACGTAGTAGAACCCGGAGTGGGTGATGTGGCCGATCTTGGTGTTGATGTCCGTGTTTCCGTCGGCACTGAAAGGGTTGAAGGACGTGAAGGCGTTCACCTCGGCCACGGTGGCGCTGCCGCCGCGGTTCGTCTCACCGACCACCACCGGCGGCGCACCCCCGGAAGCGGAGCACCCCGAGATAACCAGCGCCGCGGCGACGGCCCCGGTGATGACCTGAATCAGACGCCTCAGGGGCATGCCATCTCCTTTGCCTGTCCGGAATCAGACGTTGAATGTCCGTGGTTTCCTTGAATTCTAGCGGTTCAGGGCGTCGGCCAATATCGGCTTATCATGAGCATCAGGCGCACACCGATCCTTGAAGGAAACCTATGCCCGACTCCTCGCGACCGTTACGCAAGCTTGGATTCCTCACGATTGGCCTGTTCCATCCGGCGGATCCGGCCGCGGGTCACGAATCGACGTTGCAGGTTATCGAACTTGGCGAGCGGCTTGGATTCGACAGCGCCTGGCTGCGCGTCATCCGATCATGTAGACCATGCCGCGTCCCTCGGCAGCGAGGTTCGCCGTAAAGGTTCGCGCCTGCCGAAGGTAGCTCACGACATAGTCGAACTCACCCTCAAAGTCCCGATTGAAGCAATGCGATTCCCGCAGCCGCAACTCCACATCCTCGTCGGAGACATCTACCAGGTCCCTTGCGACAGCCAAAACCTCCAGTGGGGTCAGTGTCCGCACCCAAGGCTCCCAACCCATGTCGTTCATGACCACTGCACCCTCGAACATCCGATAGGCACGACGGGCGCTCAGGTCTGGTTCCGCTGGTGCAGTGAGGCACTGCAAATGCCGCCATGCTTTGTCGAGGTACAGCATGTCCCGCTTAGGCACCGCTTGCTCAAACGTCGGGGTGCTGATCGTGGCGCCATGTTCGAATTCCCATGCATCGGCGAGCGGATCATCGGAGAGAAAGCTGAGAGGATCGGCAAGCGCTTGATCGGTCAGGTTGCCGTCGAATGCATACGCGTAGTATCTGATTCCCATTCGCCAAGCATGGCCGGACTGCGGGCTGCATGTAACCGCCACATTCGCGTATGTGGATAACCATGTAGTTCCTTGGCAGCAAAGGCCAGCTCTCTCCTGGTGGAATGCTTTATGGCCACAAAAACGGCTCTCCTGACTCATCCGTGGGTTAATTCCGGCCCGGGAGCGCCGGTTTGGGGCCGCCGAGGCTGAGCATGGCTAACGCGATGAGTGCGTCCGGGGATTTGAAGCCGAACGCAATCCTGGTGATGAGTCTGATCTTTGTGTTCATGGATTCGATGCGCCCGTTGGAAAGTCCGTGTTCGATGGCGGCCAGGATGCTTGCCCGGTGTTTGACGATGGACTTCTGCAGCTTCACGAACGAGGGGATCCGGCACCGCCGCGCCCAGGCCACCCATTTGTCCAGGGCCTCGGCAGCCTCCTCGAAGGGTAGCTTGAAGACCATCCGGAGTCCTTCCTTGAGGTAGTAGGCCCGGCCGAGCCTGGGGTCGGTCTGCACGATCCAGGCGAGCTTGGCCTGCTGTTTCTCGGTGAGGTTTTCCGGGTTCTTCCACAGCGCGTACCGGGAGTTCCTCACCCCGGCGGCCAGGGCGCTGTCGGGGCGTGCCGGGGCCCCTGCCGGCGGCCGTCCACGGCCGCGTCCGGGCTCGTTGGCCCGGGCTGCCTTGCGGGCCTCGTTCCAGGCGGCCCGGCGGACTTCGTCGAGTGCTTC